>CP163498.1:6005721-6319294 GCA_041071465.1 Pseudomonas putida
GGCGGCATTCGCCTACGCTCGAGCGATAGTCGGCGGCCCAACCATGTTGGTCGGTCAGCCTCCAGCTGGCCCAACCTGCCGGAAGCACGGCCAGCAGCAACGCCACCCGGCTGATCATCGCCCGACGGCCGGGGTCGGCCGGGCGGTCGAGTGCCGACATCGACAGCGCCGGCGGTAGACCTTCCAGCTTGCCCATCAGCCGTTCGGCACGCTGCCAGGCCTGCGCACGCGCCGGGCTGCTGCTGCGCCAGGCCAACCAGTCGGCCCGTTGCGCCTCGGTGACATCACCGGCACTCAGGGTCATCAACCACTCGGCCGCTTCTTCAAGCACTTCGGTATCCGCCGGGCCGGCACGCTGGACATCGACCATCTAGTCGACCAGCCTCAAGCACTGGAGAAACGCCTGTTTCATGTAACGCTTGATGGTGATGAGCGATACCCCCAGCTGTTCGGCAATGGCTGCGTACTTCATGCCGCCCAGCTGGGATAGCAGAAACGCGCGCCTGACCAACGGCGGCAAGGTGTCGAGCATGGCATCTATCTCGTGCAGGGTTTCCAGAATCAGCAAGCGGGCCTCGGGCGAAGGCACCTCGGGTTCCGGCAAGTGTTCAAGGGCCTTGAGGTAGGCACGCTCCAGCGATTTGCGCTGGCACCAGTTGGCAAGGATGCCGCCTGCGACACAGCTCAAGTAGGCGCGTGGCTCGTCAAACACCACGGTCTTCGAGGCCAGAATGCGCGCGAAGGTATCCTGCACCAGGTCGGCTGCATCCACCGCGTTGCCCAGGCGCCTGCGCAATCTGGCATGCAGCCAGCCTTGGTGGCCGTTGTAGAGTGCTTCTACATTGCGCAGGTGATTGTCGGAGCCAGGTAGCACGTCGCTCATGGGGGCGATTCTGTTTGCGCAAGTGAGAATTGTTTTCAATATTAAGGTAGCGTTTCAACACAACGCAAGTTCAACTACCGGGACACCACCATGTCTGACCCTGAAAGCACCCTGCTCGACAGTTGGCAGCACAACGCCCAGGCCTGGATCGATGCCGTGCGCAGCGGCGCCATCGAAAGCCGCCGGCAAGTCACTGACCAGGCCATTCTGCTGGCCATCCTCGGCCGTCAGCCCGAACGGGTACTTGACCTGGGCTGTGGCGAGGGCTGGCTGCTGCGCGCGCTGGACGACCGTGGAATCGAGGCTGTGGGCGTCGATGGTGACAGGGCTCTGGTGGATGCCGCACGTGCTGTGGGCGCCGCCGAGGTGCACCTGGCCAGCTACGCACAATTGGCCGAGGGCGAGGTTTACGTGGGCAAGGGCTATGACCTCGTTTGTGCCAACTTTGCGCTGCTGCACCAGGACATCATCCCGCTGCTGGCGGCAATGAATGACCTGCTGGTGCCGGGCGGCGCACTGGTGATCCAGACGTTGCACCCATGGAGCGTGGCCGGTGGGGATTATCAGGATGGCTGGCGGGAAGAATCATTTGCCGGTTTTGCGGGGGATTGGCAACCGATGCCGTGGTACTTCCGTACCCTGGCCAGCTGGCTGAATGCGCTGGACATGGCAGGGTTGAGGCTAGTCAGCCTGCAGGAGCCACAGCACCCGCAGAGTGCGGTTCCGCAGTCGTTGTTGCTGGTGGCTGAGCGCCGCTGATGCATACACGGTCGGTGTAGGAGCGGCCTTGTGTCGCGATGGGCCGCTAAGCGGCCCCAGGTTCTGTGTCGCGGCATCAATTTTCGGGGCCGCTTAGCGGCCCATCGCGACACAAGGCCGCTCCTACACGTTGGGGTCAGAGGACCGGCTTGCGCGCCGCGCCGCTACGGGCCTTGGCCATGGCCGCCAGGCGCACCGCGACGTTGGCCGCGCCGTAACCGGCATAGCCCCCCTTGCGCTGGATGATTTCGAAGAAGAAACGCTCTTCGAACGGTTCGGTGTACACGTGGAACAGCTCGCCGCCCTGGGCGTCGCGGTCATACAGCACGTTGTAGTACGCCAGCTCGCTGAGGAACTCGTCGTCGAAATCGAAGCGCGCCGCGAGGTCATCGTAGTAGTTGAGCGGGATTTCCAGCAGCGGAACCCCGGCCAGCTTGGCCCGTGCCACCTCACGGAAGATGTCATCACAATCGAAGGCGATGTGGTGTACACCCGACCCCCGGTAGCTGGACAGCGCATGGGCAATAGCCGTGTTGCGGTTTTCCGAGATGTTCAGCGGCAGGCGCAGGGTGCCGCACTGGCTGCGCAGGGCGCGGCTCTTGACCAGGCCATACGGGTCGGGCAGCACCACTTCATCGTCGGCGGCAAAGTCGAACAGGCTCTTGTAGAACAGCACCCAGCTGTCCAGCGACTCGGCCGGCAGGGCCAGCGCCATATGGTCGATGCGGCGCAGGCCGCCAGTGGCAGTGGCGCTCTTGTCCAGGCTGAAATCGGTGTCGTACAAGGTGTGGCCAGCAGTGCCCTGCTCCACCAGGTACAGCAGGCTGCCGTCCGGTGCACGTACCGCGGGTACTTCGCACTCGTTGGGGCCGACCAGGCCACGGAACGGCTGGCCACGGAAGGCGGTGGCGCGCTTCAAGGCGGCTTGCGGATCCTTGACCCGCAACGCGGTGGCGCACAGCGACGGGCCGTGGGCCTCGAAGAAGTTGTGGCCGAAGGAATACGGTTCGGCGTTCAGGACAATGTTGATATCGCCCTGGCGCAACAGTTGAACGTCCTTGCTGCGGTGCTTGCCGGCTTCGGCAAAGCCCAGGCGCTTTAGCCAGTTGCTCAGGCGCGCGCCGACGGCTTCGTCGACCGCGAACTCGAGGAACTCCACCCCATCATAGGCACTGGCCGCCGGCGGGGTGAACAGCACGCCAGGTTCGATCGGCGTGTGTTCCTGCTCCAAGCGCAAGCGGGTCTGTTCTTCGAGGTACAGCAGCGAACGCAAACCGTCGGCGGCATTCTGCCGGGTCGGCGCGGCGCGGAAGCCGTCGTTGAAAATTTCCAGCGACAGCGGCCCACGGTACCCCGTGGCAAGGATCGGCGCGAGGAAGCCGGCCATATCCATTTCGCCCTGCCCTGGGAAGCAGCGGAAATGGCGGCTCCACTCCAGCACATCCATGGCCAGGATCGGCGCGTCGGCCATTTGCACGAAGAAGATCTTGTCGCCTGGGATATCGCGGATCGCGCTTGGGTCGCCCTTCAGCGACAAGGTGTGGAAGCTGTCAAGGATCACCCCGAGGGCCGGGTGGTCAGCCTGGCGCACCAGGTTCCAGACTTGCTGATAGGTGTTGACGTGGCGGCCCCACGCCAGGGCTTCGTAACCAATGCGCAGGCCGCGCTTGCCGGCATGCTCGGCCAACAGACGCAAGTCGTCGACCAGCAGTTGCTCATCACCCAGGGCATCGGCCTGGACGTTGCTGCACACCAGCACCAAGTCGGTACCCAGCTCCTGCATCAGGTCGAACTTGCGCTCGGCGCGGTCGAGGTTTTTCTGCAGGCGGTCGCGGCGGCAACCTTCAAAATCACGAAACGGCTGGAACAAGGTGATGGCAATGCCCAGGTCGGCACACATCTGACGCACCTGGCGCGGGCTGCCAGCGTAATAGAGCAAGTCGTTTTCGAAGATCTCGACGCCGTCAAAACCGGCGGCGGCGATGGCTTCGAGCTTTTCCGGCAGGGTGCCGCTCAAGGACACGGTAGCGATCGAACGCTGCATGGCGGGAGTTCCTTGTTGTTAGAAAATTACGGTGCCGGTCAGGTAGAAACCACGGGCACAGTTTATGGCACGATCGATTATTCGCAGGTAAAGTCCTCGCTTCAATTCATTTGTACGGAATGGTTAGTTTTGCGTTCGATTATCGCACAAAACCCGTTTTGGCGAATTGCTAGACCGCTGGCCCGTGGTCAACATGAACCACAGACGCAGGCACACCGACCGTTGCCTCCTGCCTTGGCATAACCTCTGGCGGAACCTGCGCAAACAACAATAACAACGGAGACAACGATGGCTCACTCCAGCTCGCAAGCAAAGAAAGCGACCGCCAGTGGATGGATAGGCTCGGCACTCGAGTACTACGACTTCTTCATCTATGCCCAGGCCGCTGCGCTGATTTTCCCGCAGATCTTCTTCCCCAATACCGACCCGAAAATGGCCATCATCGCCTCGTTGGCCACGTACGGCGTGGGCTACCTGGCGCGCCCGGTCGGCGCCTTCGTGTTGGGCCACTGGGGTGATACCCGCGGCCGCAAGAACGTCCTGCTGCTGTGCATGTTCCTGATGGGCCTGTCGACCATGGCCGTAGGCCTGCTGCCCACCTACCACGACATCGGTTATCTCGCACCGGCCTTGCTGGTGGTACTGCGCCTGATCCAGGGCTTTGCCGTGGCCGGGGAAATCTCCGGGGCCAGTTCCATGATCATGGAGCACGCGCCATTCGGCCGAAGAGGTTATTACGCCAGCTTCACCCTGCAGGGCGTGCAAGCGGGCCAAGTACTGGCGGCGGCGGTGTTCCTGCCACTGGCTTACTTCATGCCTAGCGAAGCCTTCACCGAATGGGGCTGGCGCATTCCGTTCCTGATGAGCGCCATCGTGCTGATTGCCGGCTTCATCATCCGTAAGGAAGTGCACGAAACCCCGGCGTTCGTGAAAGAAGAGAAACAGGACAAGGTTGCCAAGTCGCCAATCAGCGAAGCTTTCCGCCACAGCTGGAAGCACATGGTGCTGGTGATGTTCATGGCGCTGATGAACGTGATCCCGGTCGTGGCCACCATCTTCGGTGCCGCCTACGCGGTGCAGCCGGCGTATGGCATCGGTTTCGACAAGAGCGTGTACCTGTGGATCCCGGTAGTGGGCAACATCGTCGCGGTGCTGGTGATCCCGTTCGTGGGTAACCTGTCGGACAAGATCGGCCGTCGCCCGACCATGATCGCCGGCTGCCTGGGCTCTGGTCTGCTGGCCTTCGTCTACCTGTATGCAATCAGCATCCAGAACGTGCCAATGGCGTTCGCCGCCTCGATCGTGATGTGGGGCATGGTGTATCAGGGTTACAACGCGGTGTTCCCAAGCTTCTACCCAGAACTGTTCCACACCCGCTACCGCGTTTCGGCCATGGCCATCGCGCAGAACATCGGCACCATGCTGACTGCCATGCTGCCGGCGCTGTTCGCACTGGTTGCCCCGCCTGGCTCGGACAATATCCCGCTGGTAGTCGGTAGCCTGGCGTTCTTCATCACCTGCGTGTGCGCCTTGGCGGCCTACATTGCCCCGGAAACCCACCGCCTGGCGATGGAAGACCTGGGTAACCCAGCGGCCAAGCCGATGGAGAAGGAAGCGTATGAAGCTAGCCGTAAAGGCAGCTTTCAGGCAGTGAGCCACTGATAGACCGCCGGGGCCGCATTGCGGCCCCGGCATTGTCAGCCTTCAACCACTTCCTGCAAGCGCGCCCAGAGCCGCTCGACATCCCCCGCTCAGTCGGCAACGCACCAACCGACACCCGCACCATCCACCGCCCATCCAGCGTCGCCGGCGTCACATACGCATCCCCAGACGCATTCAACCGCTCGGCCCAACCCTTGGTATGCGCATCCAGCGCTTCCCCTTCCAGCCCCGCCGGCCGATGGCGAATGCACAAGGTCTGCAATTGCACCGGCGCCAGCACTTCCCACTCTGCTTTAGCCCCCACCTGCCCTGCCAACCACTGGGCATTGTCCAGGTCACGCCGCAGCCGCGCCTGCAACGCGTCAACGCCCTCGCTGCGCAGCATGAACCACAGCTTCAGGGCGCGGAACCGACGGCCCAACGGGATCCCCCAGTCACGCAGGTTCTTCACCTCGCCGTCCACCGCCGACTGCAGGTAGCTGGGGTTGGTGCTCATGACCCGGATCAGGTGCTGCGGGTCACGGACGTAATAGATCGAGCAATCGAAGGCCACACCCAGCCACTTGTGGGCATTGACCACCACCGAGTCGGCCAACTCGATGCCGTCCCACATCCAGCGGCACTCGGGCAGAATCATCGCCGAACCTGCCATGGCCGAGTCAACATGCAGCCACAGGCCATGGGCCTGGGCAATTTCGCCGATCGGGCGCAACGGGTCGAGGGCAGTGGTCGTCGTGGTGCCGGTGGTGGCAACTACGGCGCATGGCTGGTTACCGGCGGCCAGGTCTTGCTCGATCGCCGCCTGCAACGCCTCGGGGCGCAGCGCGTAACGCTCGTCAGTGGGGATAAGCCGGATGTTGTCGCGGCCAAAACCGGCCAGCAGCGCGGCCTTGTCCACCGAGCTGTGGGCATGGGCGCTGACATACACGATCAAAGGCTTGGCTTCAGCCTGCAGGCCACCGCGTACCAAGGCGTAATCGGTGGCGCGTTCACGGGCGCTGATAAGCGCTACCAGCGTGCTGGTCGAAGCGGTGTCCTGGATGACCCCGCTCCATTGTCCAGACAAGCCAAGCAGTTGGCGCAGCCAGTCGAGGGTGGTTTCTTCCAGTTCGCTCAGGGCCGGGCTGGATTGCCATGACAGGCCCAGCACACCCAGGCCGGTGCTGAGGAAGTCCCCCAGTACCGAGGACAGAGTGCCGTTGGAGGGAAAGTAACCGTAGAAATCCGGGTGCTGCCAATGAGACAGGCCAGGCATCACCAGCTGGTTGACGTCGTCGAGGATGGCCTCGAAGGGTTCGCCTTGCTGGGGCGCGGCTGCGGGCAAAGCGGCCTTGAGGTAGCCAGGTTCGACCTGGGCCATGACCGGGCGTTCGCCGACGGTTTGGCGATAGTCGGCGATCAGGTCGATCAGTTGGTGGCCGTATTGGCGGAATTGTTCGGGGGTCACGTGGGGGCTCCTTTGGGTGATCCACTGCCACCCAGTCTAGGCACCCGTGCCCAACCGAATAACCCCGCGTTGTGCATACCTGCTATGGCGAACCCGCATGCCCGCCTTGCACGCCGAACTGCGACTGGCGCCACAGCTCGAACACGCGGTTGCGGAACCAGCGGTGCTCGGCCGAAGCCTGCAGCCTTTGGTGCCACACCACCCAGTAGCGCTGGCTGTGGTCGATGAAGCCAAGCGGCCGCCAGGCCAGGTCATGCAAACGGCATAACTGCCGGGCGATGTGCTCGGGAACCGTGGCCACGGCCTGGCTGTTGGCAATGACTTTCACGGTGGCGGAAAAGAACGGCACTTCCAGGCTGACCCGCCGCTGCACCCCCTGTGCACGCAGGTGGCGGTCGATGAAGCTGTCCTTGTCGCCACCGCCGGAAATGCGCACATGCTTGTGCACCAGGTAGTCGGCCTGGCTGAGTGCAGCATGCGCTGCCAGCGGGTGGTCGTGGCGCATCAGGCACACGGCGCGGTCTTCACCCAGCAAGCGCCCATGCAGGTTGGGTGGCGACTCGTCGAACAAGGTGGTAGCCAGGTCGATTTCGCCACTGGCCAGCAAGGCATACTGGCCAGCCTGCCAAGTGCGGTACTCCAGCGATACGCCTGGTGCTTCACGCTCCAGCGCCGCCACCAGCAACGGCAGCATGTGTTCGGCTACATAGTCAGAGGCCGCCAGGCAGAAGCGCCGCTCGCAGCGTGCCGGGTCGAACACTGCGGGCTGGCGCAGAGCGTGAAGTTCTTCGAGGACCTGGCGCAGCGGTTCAACCAGCGCTTCGGCGTGTTCGCTGAGTACGTAGCCGCGGCCTTGGCGCACCAGTAACGGGTCGTCGAAGGCTTCGCGCAGGTGGGCTAGCTGCCGGCTCAGGGCCGACTGGCTGACACCCAGGCGCTCGGCAGCGTGGCTGAGGTTTTTCAGCTGCAGCAGGTGGTCGAGGGTACGCAGGTGGGCGAGGCTTAGGGAGGCGAAGGTGGGGTTCATCGAGGGTTCGGCTCCAGACCGCAGGCGAGGGCTTTGCCCTCGTTTCGCGACACAAGGCCGCACCCATAGGGGAATGCATAACCTGTGTGGGAGCGGCCTTGTGTCGCGATGGGCCGTAAAGCGGCCCCGTTACGCAGATCAGTCAGTCAGACCAACGTACACGTTCTGCACGTCATCGTTCTCGTCGATCGCCTCGAGGAACGCTTCAACCTCAGCCAGTGCTTCAGCACTCAGGCTGGCTGCGCTTACCGGGTTTTTCGGGGTGTAGCCGATTTTTGCCGAGGTGACGGTGAAGCCCTGTTCCGGCAGCGCCTTCTGCACTGCGTCCAGGTCGGTGGTGTCGGTGATGAACAGGGTCGAGCCCTCTTCTTCACCTTCCTCGAAGTCCTGGGCACCGGCTTCGATGGCGGCCATTTCCGGATCAGCGTCAGCGCTTGCAGGGGTGGCTTCGATCAGGCCTACATGGTTGAAGTCCCACGCTACCGAACCGCTGGCGCCCAGTTGGCCCTTGCGGAACAGCACACGGATTTGCGCGACGGTACGGTTGATGTTGTCGGTCAGGCACTCGACGATCAGCGGTACCTGATGCGGTGCGAAGCCTTCATAGCTCACCGCATGGTACTGCACGGCATCGCCGTCCAGGCCAGCACCCTTGCGAATTGCCCGGTCCAGGGTCTCGCGGGTCATCGAAGCCTTCTTGGCTTGCACGATGGCCAGGCGCAGGCGCGGGTTCATGTCGGGATCGGCACCCGACTTGGCAGCGATCTGGATTTCCTTGGACAGCTTGCCCATGATCTTGCCTTTGGCATTGGCTGCTGTTTCTCTATGTTTGGCTTTCCACTGTGCGCCCATGTCGACTCTCTTGTTTCAGCGACCGGTTCAGGAAGCGACCGGCCAAAAGTGGGTGCATTTTATACGCCCTCAGGCATGGGATCGACAAGAAATCTCATCAGCCTTTATCGGCCTTGCCCGCCGCCGCCGCAAACCGCGCCAACCGCACATCCAACCGGCGCGGGCGCAAACCGCGATCTTCGGCGTGCTCCTTGCGGCGAATGGCATTGCGCACCAGCAGTGAGCCCAGGTAGCGGATCGGCTCGGGCGGGAACAGGCCCAGCGGCCCTTTGACCAGTGGCGAGCGGGTCCACGGGTTGTCCAGCCCCAGCGCCAGCGACGAAAGAATCTGCCCGCCCATATGGCACGGGCCAACGCCGCTGCCGGAGTAACCAAAGCCGTAGAACACGTTGCCCTGCCCGTCCAAGCGACCAAAGAACGGCAAACCGGTCACCGAGCGGTCCGACGGCCCGTTCCAGCTGGCCGCCAGTGGCACCTCGGCCAAGGCCGGGAAAAACCCGCCAAGGCTTTCGCGCAGCAAGGGGCGGTACGGCGACGGCTGGTCGAACACCGGCAACATGCGCCCGCCGTAGGCGAACGTGTTGCCGCCCTTGCCGAGCATCAGCCGGCCATCGGCGGTGTTGTGGTAGTAGTGCACGAAAATACGCGAGTCGAGCACGCTGATACCGCTGTCCAGGCCGATCTGGCTCAACAGCTCGGGGCACGGTTCGGTAATCACCATGTCGCTGGAGACAATCGCCACGCTGCGCTCGAACTGCGGGAAGGCCCGCGCCATCCAGGCATTGAGGCCCAACACCACGCGGTCGGCGCGCAGCGTGCCATGGGCCGTGCGCACCTGCACCGGGGCGCCATGCTCCAGGCCAGTCATGGCGGTACCCTCAAAGATACGCACGCCACGCTGCAAGGCCACCCGGCGCAAGCCACGCACCAGCTTGCCCGGCTGCACGGTGGCGGCGGCCGGCGAGAACCAGCCTTCCAGATGCCGCGCAGAACCTGCCAGGCGCTGCACCTGCTCCAGCGGCAGGCGGCGGAACGAGTTGATACCCTTTTGTTCCAGCGCGGCGATGACGGCATCGGTGGCACCCACCTGGGCTGCATTGGTGGCCGTGTACAGCGTGCCGTCCAGGCGGTAGTCGCAGTCGATGCCATTGGCTGCGCAGAACGCGCCAATGTCGCCGATGCTGCGCTCCGACTCACGCACCAGGCGTACCGCCTCGGCCACCCCGAACAAGCGTTCGAGGGTGAAGTACTTGGCCGACCAGGACAAGGCGCAACCACCATTGCGGCCACTGGCACCGGCGCCGCAGATGTCGGCCTCGATCAACACGATATCCAGGGCCGGCACCGCTTCCTTGAGCATCAGTGCCGTCCATAGGCCGGTGTAGCCGCCGCCCACGATGCACACATCGCAACGGGCATCGCCTTGCAGTGACGGGCACACCGCCTCCTGCGTCGATTCCAGGGCCTGTTGCAGCCAGAAGGGTCTCATTCGCTCGCTTTCCTTTAGGTACGCAGTGGCTTGATTGCCATGCTGGTGTTCGGTGCCACGTCATTGCTTTGCGCGCTGGTGGCTGGGCGGCTGTTCCAATGCGGCAGCAACACCAGCGCGGAGAACAGTGCACAGCCGGCGAACACGATGAACACCGTGACGCCGTCGAAGTAACCCGGCAGCAGCCCGCCCAACACCGCCCCCACCGAACCGCAGCCATTGACGAAGCCGGCCGCGGTGGCGCCGGCCTTGGCGGTGCCGAAGTCGATGGCCGCCGCGCCGCTGATCATCGAGTCCGGCCCGTACAGGGTCAGGCCCATGACAAACAGCAAAGCCACCACCAGGATCACACTGCCGGTGTGCATGGCCGCCATGAACGCCGCCAGGGTCACGGTCAGCAGCACCAGGCTGATCACGCAGGCCGGCATGCGCCGGGCGCCGAACAGTTTGTCGGAGGCCAGGCCGATCATGATCGGGCCAAGCAGCCCGGCCAGCTCGAAGGCGGTCGGGATGATTGCCGCGCCCACCTTGCCCACCGAGGGCATCTGCTCGAAGACGATCACCGGGCCCCACAGCAGGATGGCGTAGCGCGCAGGCTTGAGCAGGAAGTACGCCAGGCCCAGGGTCAACACCGTGCGGTTGCGCATGATCTCCCTCAGTGGCGCCCACACACTGCACAGGTTGTCGGCGGGGGCCATGCTCTGCGGCTCGGGCTCCACCGCCGGCAGGCCGACGTCTTCAGGTTTGTTGCGCTGCAAGAAGAAGAACAGCACCGCCACCAGCGCCACCACGGCTGCGCTGGAGAAGAACGCCGCATGCCAGGTGCCGACCAGGGTATAGGCCCACCAGCCGGCGAATGGCGAGGCCACCAGGCCGCCGAAGGCATAGCAGGAACTCCACAGCCCCAGCACCCGCCCGCGCTGCGAGGCCGGGAAGAAGCTGCCGATGTTCTTGCATAACCCTGCCCAACCGGTGGACTGCGCCAGGCCCTGCACCAGCATGCAGGTGGCGAAGATCGGGAAGGTGGCGTAACTGCCCATCACCACCGCCGCCGCCGCAGAAATCAGCAACCCACCGAGTACCACCACGCGTGGGCCGAAGCGGTCAGCAAGCATGCCCCAGGTGAACTGGCCTACGGCATAGGCGGCCAGGTAGATGGCGTCGAGGTTGGCCATGGCGGCCTTGTCGAGCATGAAGCTTGGGTCTTCGGCGATGCCCAGCTTGGCCACCGAGAAGGCTTTGCGGGTGAAGTAGAAGGCGGCGTAGGCCAGCCAGGTGATAGCGAAAATCTGGATGCGCCAGCGTTTGAACGCGGCTAGGGATTGATTCATGTGAGTCTGACCTCTTGCTCAAGTGTGCCGGCAGAATGTGAAGAAACGCCTGTCTTGTTCTTGTGTTACGCACAGCGATGACAAAGCTGTCATCGGGTCAGATGGCACCGTGTGGGCACCATGGCCCTGGCGGCATTCGTGGTGCCAGCGTCGGGCTGACATGCATGGAAACAGTTGCGCTAAGATAAATAAAATCGATTTATCGTATTACACACATAAGCCCAGCTTGTTACTGAGGTCGTCATGTCGGTTTCCCACGCACAACTCAAGGCTTTCCACGCGGTGGCCGTACACGGCAGCTTTACCCGTGCAGCGGAAAAGCTGTTTCTTACCCAGCCTGCGGTGTCGGACCAGGTGCGCAAACTGGAGGAGCGCTTCGGCGTTTTGCTGTTCCACCGCAACAAGCGCTCGGTACAGCTCACCGACCTGGGCGAGCGCCTGCTGGGCATCAGCCAGCGCCTGTTCACCTGCGAGGCCGAAGCCCATGACCTGCTGCAGGACTCGCGCGCGCTGCACACCGGCAGCCTGGTGCTGGCGGTGGATGCGCCGGTGCACGTGCTGCCGCAGATCGCCCGGTTCTGCCAGCGTTACCCAGGTATTCAGGTGAAAATCGAGACCGGCAATACTGACGAATCGCTGGCCCGGTTGTTCAGCTACCAGGCCGACCTGGCCTTGCTGGGCCGGGATGTCGACGATGAGCGCCTGCATTGCCTACCGCTGCGCCGCGACCCGATGGTGGCGTTTGTTTCGCACAACCACCCATGGGCCAGCCGTGGGTCGATCAGCCTGGCTGACCTCGATGACATGCCACTTGTGCTGCGTGAGCCTGGTTCAGTGACGCGCCAGACACTGGAGGAAGAGATGCAACGGGCGGGGCTGCGGATTCGTCCGGCGATACAGGTGGAGGGCCGGGAAGCGGCGCGTGAGGCGGTGGTGGTGGGGATTGGCGTGGGGGTGGTGTCGGCGGCGGAATTTGGCGCTGATGCGCGAGTGTGTGCGTTGCCGATTGTGGATTGTCAGCGGCATTTGACCGAGACGTTGGTGTGCTTGAGCGAGCAGCGCACACGACGCGTGGTGGCGACCTTCTTGCAGATGGTTGAAGAAGAGGCCAGTGCAGGCAACCCGACTATGCTGGGATAACCTCAGCCCACAAACCCACGCCCATGCTCTACCGCCTGGCCGCCGACACCCTGGTGCTGCTACACCTGGCCTTCATCCTGCTGGTGCTGTTCGGCGGTTTGCTGGTGCTCAGGTGGCGCCCTGCCCTGCTCATCCACCTGCCGGCCCTGGCCTGGGGCCTGGCGGTGGAATGCCTGCACCTGGGCTGCCCGCTCACCGGCTGGGAAAACCGCATGCGCAGTGCCGCCGGTGACGCAGGCTACCAAGGGGGTTTCGTCGAGCACTACATCTGGCCGCTGATCTACCCCACCGGGCTGACCCCGCACGTGCAACTGCTGTTGGGCAGCATCGTGCTGCTGCTCAACCTGTGCATCTACAGCTACGTGGCCTGGCGCTGGCGCCACCCTAGCGGGTAGCGATCACGAACAACCGCGGGAACGGCAACAGCACCTTGCCATCGGTGGCCGGCGGGTAGTCGCGCTGCAGGGCCTGCAGGTACATCTGCAGGAAGTCGACCTGCTCCTGCTCATCAAGCCTGGCCAGGTAAGGCCGCAATGCCGATCCCTTGAACCATTCCACCACCGCCTCGGCGCCGCCGGCCAACGGATGGTGATAGGTGGTACGCCACACGTCCACCCGCGCGCACAGCGGGCTCAGCAGGTCGTAGTAGAACGCCGCGCTGTGCCGTGGCGGCAGTTGGAAGTCAGCGAACTTGGCCGCCCAGGGGCCTTGGCTGGCGATTTCGCGCAACTGCCGGTGGGCCGGTTCGTCGAGATTATCTGGCGTCTGCACGGCCAGGCTGGCGCCTTCGCTCAACTGGCGCACCAGGTGCGGATACAGCGAGGCGTGGTCGGGCAGCCATTGCAGCGAGGCATTGGCCAGGATCAGGTCCTGCGGCTCGGGGGCCGTCCAGCCGGCAATGTCGGCGATGACCGTGCGTACCCGCGGGATGCACAGCCGCTTGCGCTCGCGAGCCTTGTCGATCATGTCTGGGTCGCTGTCCAGCGCTGTCACCTGAGCGTCGGGGTAACGCTGCAGCAGCACTTCGGTGGAGTTGCCAGGGCCGCAGCCCAGGTCGGTGGCGTGGCGCACCGGGCGTGACGGGATGGCGGCAAGCAGGTCGCGTACGGCGCGGGTGCGTTCGTCTTCGAACAGGGAATACTGGGTGGCGGACCAGGCCATGTGAAGCTCCTTGGGGCGGACAATGTGTTCAGCATATGCCATCTGTCGCCTGTGGCCACCCTCTAACGGTCCACACACTGCACCATCGCTCGCGGCATCTCGGCATTCCATTGCCGGGACGCAAGCGGTTCAACACCTAAGCGCTGGCAGACACCGGGCGTGGTGTACGCACGCCCCAAAGCCAATAGCCCAGGGATAGCAGGATCAACCAGCCTACCCCGACGTACATGGCCGTGCGGCTGGCTGGGAACCAACCAAGAACGCCAAAAATGAAGACCATGAAAGCAATCGCGCAAGCGGGCCCTACTGGCCACAGTGGCACTCGATAATCCAGTGCAGCAACCTCCTCCTTGCTCATGCCACGCCGCATGGCCACTTGCGACAGCAGAATCATCAACCAGACCCAGACAATGGAGAAGGTGACGACTGCGGCAAGCACCAGGAACAAGCCTTCTGGCACCAAGTAGTTCAATACCACGCCCAGTAGCAGTGCGACACCCATGACAGCAACCGTCATCCACGGCACGCCGAAACGCGACAGTGAGGCGAAGCCGGCAGGCGCCTGGCCGTTTTGCGCCATGCCGTACATCATTCGCCCGGCACTGAAAATGTCGCTATTGATCGCTGAAACAGCAGCGGAAATGACCACGATGTTCAACACGGTGGCCGCGGAACTGATGCCCAGGCCACTGAAGATCTGTACGAACGGGCTGCCGTGGCTGCCAATACCGGTCCAAGGGTAAATGGACATAAGTACCAACAGGGTGAGGATATAGAACAAGAGGATGCGCAACGGCACTGAATTGATCGCCTTTGGCAGCACGCGCTTTGGGTCCCTTGCTTCGCCTGCCGTGATGCCGATCATTTCGACCCCGCCAAAGGCGAACATGACGACAGTGAAGGAAGCAATCATCCCACCGATGCCATTGGGGAAGAACCCGCCGTGGCTCCACAGGTTCGAGATACCGGCAACCGTGCCCGCATCGTCATTCAACTGGATGCCCAGCAGCAGTACAGCCCCGCCTGCCACAATCATGGCAACGATAGCGGTCACCTTCAGCAACGACAGCCAAAACTCCATTTCGCCGAACACTTTCACGCTACACAGGTTCAGCGCCCCGATAAAGAAGACGATCCCGAGCACCCAGATCCAGGCGGGTGTTTCAGGGAACCACAGCCCCATGTAGACACCAAACGCGGTCACATCCGCCAGGCACACCACCAACATCGAGAACGCGTAGCTCCAACCCGTCAGAAAACCAAAGTAACGACCTAGATACTGGCTGGCATAGTGTCCGAACGAGCCAGATACCGGGTTATGAACCGCCATTTCGCCGAGGGCGCGCATCATCATGTAAATGGCTGCACCGCCTATGAGGTAGGCAAGTAAAACAGAAGGGCCTGCCAGTTTTATTGCCGATGCCGAACCGTAGAAAAGCCCGGTGCCAATAGCGGAGCCTAACGCCATGAAACGAATATGTCGGGTAGACAGACCCCGCTTCAGCTGGTGTGAAGATTGAGCGTTCATAGATACCTTCTTGATTTTATTATCAGGTCCGCACAACGCACAGGTTGCGCGGTTTTATCAGGCACGCAGTATTTCAATCATCAAGCCCGTGGCCACAGCACCGGGAACAGTTCATGGTTCATCTTGGCGCCGCTGGCCAGTTGCGTTTCCAGCCCGGGAAACTGTGGCGACGTTTTCCACTGGCGCGGTGCATGAGTAATGTCGTCACCCAGGAAACGCACCGAGAAGGCACGACGCCGACGATTGCCCCCGACACCTCCAGAGGCATGCAAGGTCAGCATGTGGAAGAACACGGCATCGCCTGGGGAGAGTTCCCAGCCGAGAATGTTCCAGGCACTGCGATCGGCCTCGATGTCCGGCAAGTCAGCCAGGCTGCCTTCCGGGAACCATTGCGCCTGGCTGTCGAGAAAGCTGCGCGGCATCAGCCACGGCCCCAGGTGCGAGCCCCCCACGAATTCGAGGGTGGACTCCCTCGCAACAGGGTCGATTGGCATCCACATGCTGCAGTTCTGGCGCCCATCGATGTTGTAATAGGGCTGGTCCTGATGCCAGGGCGTCCGCTGGCGCGTATTAGGCTCCTTGACCAGCAGGTGATCGTGATAAAGCCGGGCTGTCTCGCTGTTCATGAGTTGGGCTGCAACACCCCCTACCCGGCTCTCGAAGATGAACTGACGATAGGCGGTGATATCGCCCCAATTACAGAAGTCTTCAAAGAACCAACCGGGGTCATCAGGACGACTCGCCACCTTGGCGCGCTCGCTTGGGGTTTTCAAGTTCTGTTCAATGCCGGATTCGAGCAGTGCAACTTCTTCCGGCGTAAACAAGTTACGCACGCAAACAGCACCGTCACGCTGAAAAGCCTCGATGGTTTCATCGCTCAGTTGGAATTCTGCGTATTGATTCATAAAGCACCCTTTAGTCTTTTTATTGGGGCAGGCGCACGCAAGTTTTCAAGAGAAATAAGCAAGGTGCACAGCGAGTATTGCTTTTTGGCACCAATAGGAAAAGAATATATTTCCTAATTTTGAGTATAGGAAAAAATGATAGGGTTCTCTTTCAGGCAGCTCGAGTACTTCGTGGCCGTGGCCGAACATGGCAGCATCAGCGCTGCAGCGAGAGCCCGGCACGTTTCACAGCCCTCGGTGTCGGTTGCCATTGCTCAGCTTGAAGAGGCGCTGAATGAGCGGCTGTTCCGGCGCCAGGTCAGCCGTGGGCTGGAGCTGACCTCAGCGGGCACGCGCTTGCTCGCCCAGGCACGCGACATCATTGGCATGGCCATCGCCATGAATCAAAAAGCGGATACGGTGCAAGGCTCACTTCGCGGCAACTTGTCGCTTATCTGCTTTCAAGACTTGGGCCCTTATTACGCGCCCAGGCTGCTGTCGAGCTTTCGCAAGCAGTATCCCGAAGTCGAGGTAACACTGTTCGAGACCGACCTGGCAGGCGTGCACCGCCATCTGAGCGCCGGTAAAGCCGAGCTTGCGCTTACCTATGACATAGGCCTCGATCCCTCGCTGCCGCGTCAGGTGTTGGCCGAATTGAAACCCTACGCGCTCATCGCCACTGACCATCGGCTCGCCCACCTGGCCGCGATACCGCTGCATGAACTGGCGCAAGAGTGTTTGATTCTTGAGGATATCGCGCAAACCCGCGAGTATTTCCTTTCACTGTTTTGGGCGCATAACCTGCAACCGCGTACACAGCAATATACCCAGACCTTCGAGATGCAACGTGGCCTGGTCGCCCATGGCTATGGGGTTGCGCTTTCATGCACCCGGCCTGCTGGGGATCACTGTTATGACGGCACACCGCTGTTGTGCCGGCCATTGCTGGAAGCCGTATCACCGCAAAAAGTGGTGCTGGCTCAATCAGGCATGATGCACCCCTCGCCGGTAGCGGAGGCGTTCAAAAGTTGGGTCGCTCGGGAAATAGCAGTCGGGGCCCCTGCGGGACCGAGCTCACCCTAAAGTTAGTTAAGCTATTGGGGCCGACTTAAATGCGTGATCCTAGATTCAGGTCCATCGCCTGGGACATCAACATAGAACCTTCTCGCAAAGGCTCTGGTAAGCCGCTGTCACAAAATCCGCTTTTTCTGTACAAGCTCATCGCCGGGGAGTCTGCGATCGTCACACCTAACCTGACAGTTTGCGCCCCGCGACTTTCAGCCCAAGCAATAGCTTCTGCTAGCAGAGACCGGCCGACTCCGACCCCTCGCACGGCAGGTTCCACCCACATCTGAAAAATCTCGACGACTCCTGACGCCGCTTCTGAAGATTTACACCACACCAAACCACAAGGCTCAGCGTGCTGAAAAGCCAAAAACGCCTGTGCGTATTTCGAAGCTGCGACAGCCGAGATACGGGCCGCCCAATCGTCATCACTTCTGGTCACTTCAGAAGCGTAGGTACTTGCGAAGGCAGCGGGTGAGTCTTGCAGAGCCCTCAAGCGCATATCCCGATATAACGGCCAATCACGTGCAGCTATAGGGCGAACGAACACATTGCTAATTCCCACGTCTCTGCTCCTTTACCGGTCACGGCAAGCCGTGAAGCCAAAACTGCGTCATCGCAGAACGACTGCAAATGCAAATCAGCTTTGATCGGGTAGCATGTACTCAAACTTGTATGAGTGATGCCTGTCGGTGATCGTGGTCACCATGCTACCTGTTAGCCCAGAAAGCGCGTCAGTGCCGGAGTCAGGTACGACGGTGATGGACTGAACGGGCGCCCCACGGTTCATGGTCGAACTGTGTTGAAGTACGAAACTACCGCTGCGACCGTGCAAGGTTCCCTGCACAGTTTCCATGGCAACGTAACCGGCAGAACCTGGAACGCTGCTGCGAAAGGACAACATCTCACCTTGACTGGTGGCGTCCAGGTCACCCTTGAACTGCTTGTCCAAAGACAATCGACCGAGGCCAGATTTCTCAGTAGCACGGCTCAAGGGTTGCGGATTCAGCGTGATGTCGAATGACCCTACGGCGGTCTGTTGCATTGCAAATTCCTTTTTGACCCGGCTCCGTGCCGGTGCCTTGTAATACTCCATCCAAGCTCCAATTGCCATCATTCAGCCCTGTGTACGGCTGGATCTCATTATCCAAGCAACCATCAATTACCGTGGACAGGTCCAACGATGCGTGACCGAAACGACACTCGCCCAGCTGGGCGAGCGGGATGCGCTGCTCGGTGAAGTTCTCGAGGCATTCCAAATTGGGGTATTCGGATTTCTGTGTGTAATCGGAGCCTATCCCTAAAGTAGTATTTCGAGTGGGAAGGCGCAGCAAGGCAAATCCACCCTATTGCGCAGGTGCTACGGAAACATTTGATTGGCATTTCGGGGTGGCGGCGGGGTTAGATGAATTCGCCCCTGAACAAAACGCTGAAGCCCAAAGCTGAAACGGCAAAAGTGTTATAAACCAATTTGCGGCGCTGCATCAGGCTCTTGTCAACCTGAGCTCACTCTCAAGGATGTGCTATGAACTACAACGAATTCACCAGTTACCTCGCAGACCGAATTGTGGCGATTCGCACCCGCGAGCTCGTACCTGGTACTCAAAGGCGGCGCGGGCGGTACTACGATGCAGCCTATGCCTCGGTGTTGGAGTGCCGGGCATTTTTCGACCGACTTTCTCTTGATGAAGGCCCTCATAACGACTACAACCCCACAAGCAAGGCCTCGGTCGAGGCCTATCGTGTGGCGTTGTACGCAGAATTGGCCGAAGAACTGGGTAATCGGGTGGCGGATGCTTGCGTGCAGGGCGACGTATCTTTCCTGGATTCTGTGCTCAGGTACCCGGTGCCTTACGGGGAGGGGGTGTCAGACCAGAGGTTTGCCCGAGTGGCTGCGGAGTATTTTTCCAATATTGTTTTTGAGCGCACCTGTGTCGGGTGTCGTGCAAAGTACAAGGTAGCGCTGAAGGCCCAGACCTACCGGATGGTTTCAAATCATCACCCGGAAACCTGCGCTGCCGTGCGAGTAGCTCCCGTACAAGCAGCTAAGCCAGAGGTCAAGGTGGCGGAAAAGAAGGGAACAGACCCTATCAAACGCTTGTTCGTCGATCTAAATCGACCTGTGATACCCGAAGAGATGCTCAAGCCAACACAAAAGCCCGCTTATAATTCCCCTGCGTATCGGGCCAATGCCAAAGCTGCCTTGCGCTTGTACGCAGAGTTTCTCAAGTTCTATGAGAACAACCCGTTCACGGAGAGTGATCCAGAGGAAAACCAGCGCCAAATGGAGCGCATGTATAACGTCGCTGTGCGCACGATATTCAACTTCGATCCAAACGCAAACAAGCAACAATGATCACGACATGAAAATAGTCACCGCGTCGGTGCGCAGTAATCGCGAGTTCGGCCAACCAGGCCGGTGGCAGTTCTTTTTTTACCTGGGCATCTGATGGGCAGGCGTGGCAGAAACTACTGAACAGCAGGTGCCTGCCGCTTCCAATCCTTGGCCGCAGCGGCTACGTAACCCATCATCGATAGGGGCACTTTGAATACCGGATAGGCAAGCGTCTGCATCCTGATCATAGTGTCCAGCATCAGCGTGCCGCTGCCCTGCTCGCCAGCAGTGCCAGTCCAGGCCTGGTAAGTGGGGTGAGACGTCAGGCTGGTACTGATGAAAGTCCTGCCCAGCGCCAGTACCAACAGCACCACGGCTACAGTGGCACATGCCTTGAACAAAGGGCTCCTGAAGCGCCAACCACTCTTCAACTGCACACCCAGCAACGCGCTCTTGGCGATATGCACCAGCGCCCCTAGCAACGACAAGGTCAGGGCGAACACCGGGGCAATCATGGCCTCGTAAGCCTCTTTTCCGTCGTCTGCCTGCGAACCTCCATCACGGTAGCCGTCGAGTTGATGGGTGTAATTGCGCAGGCCATCGTGTGTACGCCCGGCAAGCGCTCGATGGTAGAAACGCTGCTCGAACTGTTCGCGGGTAATTTCCGCCATCGGCAAATTGCCAATGTTGTCAGGGAACTCAAGCCCCTCGCGCCACAGCGCAAACCCCAGAAAGGAGCACATCCGTACTCCTACGCTGTAACCCCTCTCCCCTCTATCCACTGCCACGATATGGCGACCAAGTATGCTAAGCCCTGCCTACATGGGCGGGGTGGTCAAGCATTGAAAAAGGCCCCTCAGCAAGCAAATATGGTAATTAGCCATCGCATTGATGCAGCCGCAAATAACAGGGGAAAATGGAATGACGTTGAAAGTTGCCATCGCGCTCAGCTGCCTCCTTGGCGTCTCGAGCACTGCTTTCGCCCGGCTGGATTTTCAGTATCAGGAGCTACCGCAGGATAGATCTAGCAGGGAATATGGCGCTCAAATTAAAGACCTTGAGAAAGTGATGGAGGGTTACAAGTGGGCCGCTGACAATGGGGCTGGTTTCATTATTACTTCAATCCCGAACCCCATACCGAATGTCACCAGTGATCGAGCCGTCAACGGCTTGTACTTCGGAATGCAGCGATTTATTTATGACAAAGAGCAAGTTCGAGCTGCTCCATATGAGCTTTACGCGCGACAAAGCGGGCGCGTCGGGTACGTGGAGCTCTGGGACGATGAAAGCGCCGGGTCAATGCACGTGAAAATCATTGACGACAATACTCTTGAAGTTTTCAACGACGCAAAGGAGAGCGACGAAAAGGATCGCCTTATATACAAAAAAGTAGCGCGCTTTGAAAAGAACCCTCGAGAAGACAGGCTCGAAAGCGCAGAAGAGTCCGGCGTATTCCGCTAACGTCCCACTTTATTCGAGGCTACGCCTGTAGCCTCATCATTTCGAGCTCGGCGCAAACTATGTGCTGGCAGAACCTTCCTTTCATTTAAACATCTCCTCCTCCTTCAAAGTCAGCCGCTTTAGCGGCAAGGACGAAGTCATACTGAAGAAAAGTATCCGCTAGAGGTTCAGAGCGCTACCAGCGACACCTTCATCGCAATGAGCAAAGGCATCACGACCTTGAGGCTCATGGTCGAAGCCGGAAAGAAATACCCGGTTCGCTTCCATCAAGGTTCACGACCTGAAGCATACATTCGGACGTAGACTGAAAGCAGCAGCTGTGAGTTTGGAAGATCGGAAGTCGCTACTTGGCCACAAGAGCGGAAGCGTGACCCGTCATTACTCCGGAGCGGAGATTGGTCAGAAGATTGATGCAGCAAACAAGGTATTGGCCACCGACTCGCGCGGGCCGGTACTCACGATGCTGACCAGGAGGAAGGCATGAAAAACGGAGAAGTCACGCAAAAGTCACGCAAATGAAAAAGGCCAATGCTCGGAACATTGGCCTTTCCCATTGGGATTATTGGTCGGGACGGAGTGATTCGAACACTCGACCCCTTGCACCCCATGCAAGTGCGCTACCGGGCTGCGCTACGCCCCGACTCTATTCTCGATACTGCTGAGAACGATGAAGAATCTACCCTAACCTCCTGATAAATGAAAGCTTTTTCTCAAAGAATTTTCACTTACCAGCAAACAAGCTCATTTCTTCAACACTACCAACACATCCTCCAACTCAACAATCATCTGCCGAATCAGTTGCTTGTATTGGCTGGATTCATCCTTAGCCTCATCACTGGAGAGCCTCAACCGGGCCCCGCCAATGGTGAACCCCTGATCATAAAGCAGCGCACGAATCTGGCGGATCATCAGCACATCCTGGCGCTGGTAATACCGCCGGTTGCCCCGCCGCTTCACAGGGTTAAGCTGGTCGAACTCCTGCTCCCAATACCGCAGCACGTGCGGCTTAACCGCACAAAGCTCACTCACTTCACCAATGGTGAAGTAGCGCTTGCCTGGTATGGGGGGCAGTTCGTCGTTATGGCTTGGTTCCAGCATAGGCCTCAACCCGGGCCTTCAACTTCTGCCCTGGACGAAAGGTGACGACGCGCCGTGCAGTGATCGGGATCTCTTCCCCTGTCTTGGGGTTGCGGCCCGGCCGCTGGCGTTTGTCGCGAAGGTCGAAGTTGCCGAAACCGGACAGCTTCACCTGCTCGTTCTCTTCAAGTGCGTGCCGAATTTCTTCGAAAAACAGCTCGACCAATTCCTTGGCCTCACGCTTGTTAAGCCCCAGCTCCTCGTACAGCCTTTCGGCCATCTCAGCTTTCGTCAGAGCACCCATGCCGTTATTTCCTTAACGTGGTGTTCAACCTTTGTTCGAGCGAGGTGAGGATGTTTTGCAGGGTAGTGTTCACCTCATCGTCGTTAAGAGTGCGCGATGGATGCTGCCAGGTCAAGCCGACGGCAAGGCTTTTTCTATCAGGATCAATGCCTTTACCTTGGTAGACATCAAACAGCCTGAGGTCTGTGAGCCATTCGCCTGCATTGTCACGAATTAATTCAAGCACCGCGCTAGAAGCTACATCACGCCCTGCGATCAAGGCCAGGTCGCGACGGGTTTCCGGGAACTTGGACAGCTCGCTGAACTTCGGCAGGCGGCCTTCGACCACGTCGCCCAGCACCAGCTCGAACAGGAATACCGGGCGGTCCAGGTCCAGGGCCTTGGCCAGCTCTGGGTGGATGGCGCCGAGGTAGCCGACCAGTGTGCCGTCACGCTCGATGGCGGCGGTCTGGCCTGGGTGCAGGGCTGGGTGCTTGCCGGCGCTGAAGGTGAAGTCGCTCAGGGCACCGGAGTAGCCCAGCAGGGCTTCCACGTCGGCTTTGACGTCGAAGAAGTCGACGCCGTCGCGGCCGTTGGCCCAGCCTTCTGGCAGGCGGCTGCCAGTGATTACGCCGGCAATCATCGGCTGCTGCTGCAGGTCACCGAGCTGGCCGACAAAGCGCAGGCCGCTTTCGAACAGGCGCACGCGGTCTTGCTGGCGGTTCAGGTTGTGTTGCAGCGCCTTGACCAGGCCCGGCCACAGGGACGCGCGCATGGCGGCCATGTCGCTGGAGATGGGGTTGGCCAACAGCAGCGGCTCTACGCCCGGGCTGAACAGTTCGAACAGTTTCGGGTCGATGAAGCTGTAGGTGATGGCTTCCTGGTAGCCGCGGGCAACCAGCAGACGACGCAGGGTCGGCAGGTCACCGCGAGTCTCTGGCTTGCCCTGGGGGGCCAGGCGGGCTTGCGGGTAGCGAACCGGCAGGTTGTTGTAGCCGTACAGGCGGGCCAGTTCTTCGATCAGGTCGACTTCCAGGCTGATGTCGAAGCGATGGCTCGGGACGTTGACGGTCCACTGCCCTTCCCCGTTGCGAGTGGTGGTCAGTTCCAGGGCGTTGAGCAGTTGCTCGACCTGGGCTGGGTCCATTTCCATGCCGAGCATCTGGGTGATGCGTTCGGCGCGCAGGGTGACAGGGGCCACTTGCGGCAGGTGCTGTTCGCTGACGGCTTCGACGATCGGGCCGGCTTCGCCACCAACGATGTCCAGCAGCAGCTGAGTGGCGCGCTCCATGGCTTCGCGGGCCAGCTGCGAGTCGACGCCGCGTTCATAGCGGTGCGAGGCATCGGTGTGCAGGCCGTAGGAGCGGGCTTTACCGGCGACGGAAATCGGCTCGAAGAACGCGCTTTCCAGGAACAGGTCGCGGGTTTTTTCGGTATTCACACCGCTGTGCTCGCCACCCATGACGCCGGCGATGGCCAGGGCGCGGGTGTGGTCGGCGATCACCAGGGTATCGGCACGCAGGGCCACTTCCTGGCCGTCGAGCAGGACGAGCTTTTCGCCCTCTTCAGCCATGCGCACGCGGATGCCGCCGTTGATTTCCGCCAGGTCGAAGGCGTGCATCGGCTGGCCAAGTTCAAGCATCACGTAGTTGGTGATGTCGACGGCGGCGTCGATGCTGCGCACGTCGCTGCGGCGCAGGCGCTCGACCATCCACAGTGGGGTTGGCTTGCTGAGGTCGACGTTACGGATAACGCGGCCCAGGTAGCGTGGGCAGGCAGCCGGGGCACTGACTTCGACCGGGCGCACTTCGTCGTGGGCCGCCGCTACGGCTGGCACGACCGGACGAGTGACCGGGGTGTCGTACAGGGCGCTGACGTCGCGGGCCAAGCCCGCGATGGACAGGCAGTCGCCACGGTTGGGGGTCAGGCCGATTTCGATGCTGGCATCGTCCAGGCTCAGGTACTTGCGAATGTCTTCGCCAACCGGGGCGTCAGCCGCCAATTCCAGCAGGCCATCGTTCTCTTCGCTGATTTCCAGCTCGGCAGCCGAGCACAGCATGCCGAAAGACTCGACGCCGCGCAGCTTGGCCTTTTTGATCTTGAAGTCGCCAGACAGCTCGGCGCCGATCATGGCGAACGGGATCTTGATACCTGGGCGGGCGTTAGGCGCGCCGCATACGACCTGGAAAGTTTCCTGGCCGTTGGTCACCTGACACACGCGCAGCTTGTCGGCGTCCGGGTGTTGTTCGGTGGCGAGGATTTCGCCCACGACGATGCCGCTGAACTGGCCGGCAGCGGGGGTAACGCTGTCGACTTCGAGGCCGGCCATGGACAGGCGGGCGACCAGTTCGTCACGGGAGACTTGCGGGTTTACCCAACCGCGCAGCCACTGTTCACTGAATTTCATGCTGTTCTCCTGAAAGTTGCGTCGGGCATTGACCTAGCGGAATTGCGCGAGGAAGCGCAGGTCGTTGTCGAAGAACAGACGCAAATCGTTGACGCCATAGCGCAGCATGGCCAGGCGCTCGGCGCCCATGCCGAAGGCGAAGCCCTGGAACTCTTCAGGGTCGATGCCGGACATGCGCAGCACGTTCGGGTGCACCATGCCGCAGCCCATCACTTCGAGCCAGCCAGTTTGCTTGCACACGCGGCAACCATTGCCGGAACACATCACGCACTGGATGTCGACTTCAGCGGAAGGCTCGGTGAAGGGGAAGAACGATGGGCGGAAACGTACCGCCAGTTCTTTTTCGAAGAACACGCGCAGGAATTCTTCGATGGTGCCCTTGAGGTCGGCAAAGTTGATGTCGCGATCGATCAGCAGGCCTTCGACCTGGTGGAACATCGGCGAGTGGGTGATATCCGAGTCGCAGCGGTATACGCGGCCAGGGCAAACAATGCGGATTGGCGGCTGAGTGGACTCCATGGTCCGCACCTGCACCGGCGAGGTGTGGGTACGCAGCAGCATGTTGGCATTGAAGTAGAAGGTGTCGTGCATCGCCCGGGCCGGGTGGTGGCCAGGGATATTGAGCGCTTCGAAGTTATGGTAGTCGTCTTCGACCTCTGGGCCTTCGGCGATGCCGTAGCCGATGTGGGTGAAGAACTGCTCGATGCGCTCGAGTGTACGGGTGATCGGGTGCAGGCCACCGGTGGCCTGGCCGCGACCTGGCAGGGTGACGTCAATGCACTCGGCAGCCAGGCGAGCGCTGAGCTCGGCTTCTTCAAAGGCGGCCTTGCGGGCATTGAGCACAACGGTAACGCGCTCTTTGGCGTCGTTGATCAGCGCGCCAACTTTCGGCCGCTCTTCGGCTGGCAGGTTGCCCAGGGTCTTCATCACCTGGGTCAGCTCGCCCTTCTTGCCGAGATAATTAACCCGGATCTGTTCCAGGGCGTTGATGTCTTCAGCGCGTTCCACGGCCTCTAGGGCTTGGGAGACCAGCGCATCCAGGTTTTCCATGTACAGACTCCAGATACGAAAATAGGGGAAGAGCTTTGAAGGCTCTTCCCCTATCGATGACGTTCAATGCCCGACAGCGCTAGCGCCGCCGGGTGATTGTCGCGGGTACTTAAGCCAGAACGGCTTTAGCTTTCTCGACAATCGCAGCAAACGCCGCTTTTTCGTTCACTGCCAGATCAGCCAGAACCTTACGGTCGATTTCGATCGAAGCCTTTTTCAGGCCAGCAATCAGACGGCTGTAGGACAGACCGTTGGTGCGGGCACCGGCGTTGATACGAGCGATCCACAGTGCGCGGAACTGACGCTTCTTCTGGCGACGGTCGCGGTAGGCGTATTGGCCTGCCTTGATGACCGCTTGCTTGGCTACACGGAATACGCGCGAACGTGCACCGTAGTAACCTTTAGCCAGTTTCAGAATTTTTTTGTGACGCTTACGAGCGATAACGCCGCGCTTAACACGAGCCATGAGTAACTTCCTCTATCTTAACCAGAATTAACGAACGCGCAGCATGCGCTCGACTTTTGCTACGTCGGACGGGTGCAGCAAGCTGGCACCGCGCAGTTGACGCTTACGCTTGGTCGACATTTTGGTCAGGATGTGGCTCTTGAAAGCGTGCTTGTGCTTGAAGCCCGAAGCTGTCTTCAGGAAGCGCTTCGCAGCACCGCTTTTGGTTTTCATTTTTGGCATGTTGGAACTCCGCATTCGATAAAATTACACATAATCATCAGGCCTGCCGTGCCCGGGAGATTACTTCTTTTTCTTGGGGGCGATGACCATCATAAGCTGGCGTCCTTCCATCTTAGGATGCTGCTCAACGGTGCCGTATTCGGCGAGGTCGGCTTCGACCCGCTTCAACAGCTCCATGCCCAGCTCCTGGTGGGCCATCTCACGACCACGGAATCTCAGAGAGATCTTGGCCTTGTCCCCATCGGTAAGGAAACGTACCAGGTTGCGTAGTTTTACCTGGTAATCCCCATCCTCCGTCCCTGGACGAAACTTGATTTCTTTGATCTGGATCTGCTTCTGGTTTTTCTTGGCTTCGTTAGCCTGCTTCTTCTTCTCGAAGAGGTGCTTGCCGTAGTCCATGACCTTGCAGACCGGTGGTACCGCGTCTGCAGAAATTTCTACCAGATCCAGCTTCGCTTCATCAGCGATACGCAGCGCTTCATCAATCGAGACGATGCCAACCTGCTCGCCGTCTGCGCCAATTAACCGAACCTCGCGGGCCGAGATATTCTCGTTGATCGGGGCCTTCGGTACAGCACGCTTATCGTTTCTCATTTCACGCTTAATAGTCATTACTCCGATTCTTGGCGACCACGCCGGGAAACCGCTTGTGTCAGCAACTCAGCGAATTGGGCGACGGGCATGGAGCCCAGGTCTGCGCCTTCGCGAGTACGCACAGCGACGGTTTGCGTTTCGACTTCGCGGTCCCCTATAACCAAAAGGTACGGGACCTTGAGCAAAGTATGCTCGCGGATTTTAAAGCCGATCTTCTCATTTCTCAAGTCCGACTTGGCACGGAAACCGCTACCGTTCAGAGATTTCTCTACCTCGAGGGCGAAATCGGCCTGCTTGTCGGTGATATTCATGATCACCGCCTGGGTCGGGGCCAGCCACGCCGGGAATACGCCAGCGTAGTGTTCGATCAGCATGCCGATGAAGCGTTCGAACGAACCGAGAATGGCGCGGTGCAGCATGACCGGGCGAACACGGCTGTTATCTTCGGCGATATAGCTGGCATCCAGGCGTTCTGGCAGGTTCGGGTCGTACTGCAGGGTACCGCACTGCCAGTTACGGCCGAGGCAGTCGCGCAGGGTGAACTCGATTTTCGGGCCGTAGAAGGCGCCCTCGCCTGGCTGGTATTCCCACTCAAGGCCCGATTCGTTCAGGGCGTCGGCCAGCGCCGTTTCGGCACGGTCCCACAACTCTTCAGAACCTACACGCTTGGCCGGACGGGTGGACAGCTTCATGGCGATGTCGCTGAAGCCGAAGTCCTTGTACACGTCCAGGGTCAGCTTGATGAAGTCGGCAGCTTCTTTCTTCACCTGCTCTTCGGTGCAGAAGATGTGCGCGTCGTCCTGTACGAAGCCACGCACGCGCATGATGCCGTGCAGGGCGCCAGACGGCTCGTTACGGTGGCAGGCACCGAACTCGGCCAGGCGCAGCGGCAGGTCACGGTAGCTTTTCAGGCCCTGGTTGAACACCTGCACGTGGCACGGGCAGTTCATCGGTTTTACCGCGTAGTCACGGCTTTCCGACGACGTGGTGAACATGTTCTCGGCGTAGTTGGACCAGTGGCCGGAGCGCTCCCAGAGGATACGGTCGACAACTTGCGGGGTCTTGATTTCCTGGTAGCCGTTTTCACGCTGCACGCCACGCATGTACTGCTCGAGTACCTGGTAGACGGTCCAGCCGTTGGCGTGCCAGAACACCATGCCTGGGGCCTCTTCCTGCAGGTGGAACAGGTCGAGCTGCTTGCCGATCTTGCGGTGGTCGCGCTTTTCGGCTTCTTCGATGCGCTGGATGTAAGCGGCCAACTGCTTCTTGTCAGCCCAGGCGGTGCCATACACGCGCTGCAGCTGCTCGTTCTTGGCATCGCCGCGCCAGTACGCGCCGGACAGCTTGGTCAGCTTGAATGCCTTGAGGAAGCGAGTGTTCGGCACGTGCGGGCCACGGCACATGTCGACGTATTCTTCGTGGTAGTACAGGCCCATGGCCTGCTCATCCGGCATGTCTTCGACCAGGCGCAGCTTGTAGTCTTCGCCACGGGCCTTGAACACATCGATCACTTCGGCACGCGGGGTCATCTTCTTGACCACGTCGTAGTCTTTCTCGATCAGCTCCATCATGCGCTTTTCGATAGCGGCCATGTCTTCAGGGGTGAAGGGGCGCTCGTAGGCGATGTCGTAATAGAAGCCTTCGTCGATCACCGGGCCGATCACCATCTTGGCGGTCGGGTACAGCTGCTTCACGGCGTGGCCAACCAAGTGGGCGCACGAGTGACGGATGATCTCCAGTCCCTCTTCATCTTTAGGGGTAATGATCTGCAGGGTGGCGTCGTTGCTGATCAGGTCGCAAGCATCGACCAGTTTGCCGTCGACCTTGCCGGCCACGGTGGCCTTGGCAAGGCCCGCGCCGATGGAAGCGGCTACGTCGGCTACGGATACGGCGTGATCAAACGAACGTTGACTGCCATCGGGAAGAGTAATAACGGGCATGGCGCCTCCTCTCCTAGTGGTGACCCCTACCAAAGGTCACGTGGGTTGGGATGAGCCAGTACAAGATCCGACCTGCCTTTCTTTAAGGAAAGCCTGCCTCACAGTGGCAGAAGCCTTTCAGCTTGTCAGGGACGAACCAGAGTGACTGGAAAGAAAAAAGATAGCTGTAGCCGGCAACAACGCGACCACAAGCCGAGCATGCTAGCACGCGGGTTGCACCCCAGGCAGAAATATTTGGAAATTGCACCGCAACGGTGAACTATCAGGAAAAAATGCCTATCAGACCTTGGGAAGCAACCTACTCTTGATGAGACCTTAACCCAAGGAGTAACTGGTTATGCGAGTTCCGTCTCTTCTGGCCCTGGCGGCCGCTGGCGCCCTGCTGCTGCCCGTGGCTGCGAACGCCGGCAACTTCCCACCTGGGAAGGAGGCCGGCTACATGACCCAGTGCACGCAGGTGGCCAGCGGCCAGGGTGTTGACGCTGCCACTGCGAAAAAGCACTGCGACTGTGGCGCGCAAGCCATCAAAAAGAATTTTACCGATGCCGAGATTGCCGACCTGGACAGCCAGGATGGCGTGGACGCCAAGCTGATGCAGAAGGCCCAGACGGTCGTTCAGCAGGCTTGTAAACCGAAAAGCTGAAACCTTAAAGCCAAGGTTGGCGAGCGATTCTTTGCCTTGAATCAACATCCGATGAAGGTAAAAGGCGCTACATCCGCAGAATTAGACTATGATGTCATCTGTGCCAGACAGCTCAGGCGTCTATGGCACTTCGAAAAATTTCAAGTTTCTGGAGATTCATCCCATGTCCAATCGCCAAACCGGCACCGTCAAATGGTTCAATGATGAGAAAGGCTTCGGCTTCATCACCCCACAAGGCGGCGGCGACGACCTGTTCGTTCACTTCAAGGCCATCGAATCCGACGGCTTCAAGAGCCTGAAAGAAGGCCAAACTGTTTCCTTCGTCGCCGAGCGCGGTCAGAAGGGCATGCAGGCTGCACAGGTTCGTCCGGAGTAATTCGGAAGCTGTAAAAAAACCCGCCCTTATGGCGGGTTTTTTTATGGGCGTTTGCATGGGCTGAGTGAAATGGCCTATGCGGGCACGCCATGTTTCGGGGGCCTGATGGCCCCTCAGCCTTGCATCAACCGCAGTTGACGCGGGTCACGTTGCCCTGCTCGTCCACATTCAGGTTCAAGCGCTCGGAGCGGTACTCCAGGGTAACCACGTCGTGCGGTTTGAGAATACGCGCCATTTGCGAGCCGCTGGCCTTGCGCGCCTGCTCCAACAATTCGGCGCTGGCTGGCTTGCCAATGGCAAAGTCAGCGCCGCTGGCTTCGCAACGGCCGTCGTTGCCTGCTGGCGTGGCCGGCGCAGCACCACCACCAGCGTTGTCACCAGTGCTGCAACCAGCCAGGACAGCAGCCACCGCCAGGGTTGCCAGGTAAGCACGGGTACGGAACATGAAGCCTCCTAAATCGGTCTGGGAACTGCCTGATCCGACAGCTCCACTCATCATTTGTTGCAAAACCGGCCAAGTCTGCCTGAACTGCAGCAGCGAGGCGAAAAGCAATCGTGACCGGATTTTGCACAACCCACTGCGTTTGCCATATGCTTAGCTCGCACGATCACTGGCGCAAAGCCATGATTTGCTGCAAGAAGTGGAGCGCATCCCGCCTCCATCGAACACCAGGGTCAGGTGTTCCCCTTCGTTCCGGGCCCCAAGCGAGAGCTTTTCATGAGCACCCACAGCATCGATGCCGATATCAAGGTCAAATGGGCCGAGGGCCAGAGCGCGTACAGCCCCGGCACACCGGAGGAGCTGCTGTTGATTGGCATCGACCTGCTGGTGCGCGATCGCGGCGCTGAAGCCGCGCGCGGCTTCATCGAGCAAGTGCTTGAGCGTTACGCGCCGCACGCGGCTATTCCAATCGTGCCAACCGGGCGCTGAGCAGGTCGAACAGCCCCTGGGCATCGCCCTGCTCCACCCACAGCACATTCGCCGGCTGCTTGAGCACGCCGTACCAGTCGGCAATCGTCTGGCCAAACGTTGGGCCTTCGCGGCTGTCGACGCTCATGTGAATGCGCCGGCCACTGAAAAGCTCGGGCTTTAACAGGTAGGCGATGACGCTGGCGTCGTGCACCGGGCCGCCGGGCATGCCGTACAGGTCCATGTCGTGGGTGATGTAGGCATTGAGGATATCTACCACGCGTTTGCTGGCCTGGTTATTCACGGCGGCCAGTTGCTTCAGGCGGGCGTCGCTGGTCAGCAGCTTGTGGGTGACATCCAGCGGCAAGTAGGTCAGTTGCACGCCGCTGGCCAACACCACTTCGGCGGCGTGTGGGTCGGCGTAAAGGTTGAACTCCGCCGCCGGGGTGATGTTGCCGCCGTTGAAATGGGCACCGCCCATGACGACCACCTCTTTGATGCCCTTGACGATGTCTGGGCGCTGAATCAACGCCAGGGCCAGGTTGGTCTGCGGGCCGAGCATGGCCACGGTGATGCTGTGGGGTGTGGCCGCGCCGAGGGTGTCGATCAGGTACTGCACGGCATTGCCCTGGGCCTGGGGCTTTTTCGGCTCGTGCACCGGTACGCCAGTGAGGCCTTCTTCGCCGTGTACGTCGGCAGCATAGATAGGTGTGCGCACCAACGGGCGACCGGCACCGGCGTAGACGGGGATATCTTCGCGCCCCGCCCATTCGCGAGCCAGGCGCGCGTTGCGCGAGGTTTTTTCCAGACGCACGTTGCCAGCCACTGTAGTGATGGCGCGGATGTTGAGTTCGTCGGGTGAGGCCATGGCCAGAAACAGCGCGACCACATCATCGGCGCCAGGGTCAGTGTCGATGATCAGGTCGATAGGGGCGGCCTGAAGGGTGGAAGCAGTGGCCATGAAGGCGATTCCTTGTAGCAGGGGTTTGAGCATGGGTGGCACTCCTGTTGCCTGGGTGGCGGTTTCCGGGGCCGCTTTGCCCCCCGCCCTTAGAAGGTGACGCCGGATATGAGGGCGATGTTGCTGTAGGGCTGGCATTCACCTGTGCGCACCACTGCACGGGCACTGCGCGAAAGCACTTTGAAATTCTCATGGCTCAGCCATTCGCGCTTGCCCAGCTTGCCCTTCAGTCGCTCGATTTCGACCAGCGCTGGTGGCACGACTTTCTGCATTTCTTCAGCCAGCACGTGCCGCTCTACCTGCAATTCGCTCAGCACTGCCCGCAACACGCTGGCGAAATCCGGCAACCCTGGGGTAACGGCCAGGTCGATCATCTCCACGCCCGGCGGCACCGGTAGCCCGGCATCACCGATCACTAGAATGTCACCATGCCCCATGCCGGCAATAACCCGCGACAGGGCAACGTTCAGCAATGGGGTTTTCTTCATGGTGTCAGCTCCGCCAGGTAAGGAATCGACGGCTGGGCACCGGCACGGGTGACCGACAATGCGGCGGCACGCTGGCCAAACACAATAGCCTCGCCCTCCTCCAGCCCCCGCACCAGCCCGGCCGCAAAGCCACCGACAAAGGTATCGCCGGCAGCGGTGGTATCCAACGGTTGCACCACCGACGCCGGATAGTGCTGGTGGCCTTGAGCAGTAATCCGCAAGGCCCCTTGCGCACCCAGGGTGATGATCACTTTCCCCGCCCCCAGTTGCAGCAGCCGCTCGCCAGCGCGCCGGGCGCTTTCCTGGTCGGTCACCGCCATGCCGGTCAACGCTTCGGCCTCGCTTTCGTTAGGGGTGAGGTAATCGATATGCGCAAACCAGTCCGCCGGCAAGGGACCGGTAGCAGGTGCTGGGTTCAGGATTACCTGCTTACCCAGCTCATGCCCTCTGGCCAGGGTCCAGGCCACGGTTTCGGCCGGCACTTCCAGTTGGCAAATGATCACTTCAGCCGCCTGCAACAGCGCATCGAAACGCTGCACCGACCGTGGCGTAAGCAGGCCGTTGGCGCCGGGAATGATAACGATACAGTTCTGGCTGGCGGCATCCACGGTGATCAGTGCGACACCACTGGAAACCCCTGGGCACGTGCTTACGCCCTGGCAGTCGATACCCTCGACGTACAATGCCCGGTGCAGTTGCCGACCATAATCGTCGTCCCCACATTGCCGATCATCGCCACGCTACCGCCCAACCGTGCCACTGCCACGGCCTGATTAGCGCCCTTGCCGCCCGGCACGGTGAAAAAGCTTTCGCCGGGTAGTGTTTCGCCGGCCCTGGGCAGGCGCTGCGCGCGGGCCACCAGGTCCATATTGAGGCTGCCGACCACCACAACCTTGGCATTCATGACATTTCCTTAGCGTTAGCGGTAATCATTGAACAGGTCCGGGCGTGGCCCGGTGGACTCACGCAAGACGATGCGCGGGGCAATGATGCGTTGCTCTGCCGCGCCTTGCCGGGGTGTACCGATACGCGTCAGCAACAGTGAAGCGGCACTTTCGCCCAGCTCGCGAATCGACTGGCCCACCGTGGTCAACGGCGGGTAGACGTAGCGGCTGAGCTCGATGTCGTCGAAGCCGATCACCGACAGTTCGCCGGGTACGCTGATATTGCGTTCGGCTGCAGCGCGCAGCACGCCGAAACCAATCATGTCATTGCCGGCAAAAATTGCCGTGGGCCGCTTGCCCTCCAGCACCTGCGTTGCCGCCGCATGGCCACCTGGGCTGGTGAAGTCGCAGTGCAGCACACGGTTGCCCAGCAGGGGCGCACCGGCTTCGATCATGGCGCGGCGAAAGCCGCACAGGCGCAGCTGAGTAACCCCGGTTTCGGCAGGGCCGCCGATGTAGGCGATGTCGCGATGGCCAAGCTCCAGCAGGTGCTGGGTGGCCAGGTACGCGCCATGCTCGTGGTCGATACGCACCAGGTCGGCATCGACGCCCTCCAGCTCACGGTCGACGATGACCATGGGCGTGCGTACACAGGCCAGGCTTTGCAGCAGGTCGCTGTCCTGGCCCACCGAGGCTACCACCAGGCCGTCGATGCGTTTTTCCAGCAGCACGCGCAGGTAACTGCGCTGCTTCTGCGGGTTGTCGTCGGAGTTGCACAGGATCACACAATAGCCGTTGCGTTCGCAGGCGTCTTCGATACCCCGCGCCAGCTCGGCGAAGTACGGGTTGACGCTGTTGGGCACCAGCAGGCCGATGGTGGCCGTGCTACGCGCCTTGAGTGAGCGGGCCACCGCACTGGGCACATAATCCAGTTCGATAATGGCGGCTTCCACTTTCAACCGCACCTGTTCGCTGACGGGTCGGGTCTTGTTCAGTACATGGGACACGGTGGTGTAAGAAATACCCGCCAGCGCCGCGACATCTTTGATGGTTGCCATGTTGTCAGTTCCGCCGGGCTGCACGCCGGCTGCGGTAAGTGTCGAGCACCACGGCGATGACGATCACCGCCCCGGTGATGATGCGTTTGGTTGGTTCGCTGGCGCCGATCTGCGCCAGCCCGGCGGCCAGTACGGAAATGATCAGTACGCCAAAGAAGGTGCTGATAACCGAGCCACGCCCGCCCATCAGGCTGGTGCCGCCGATCACTACAGCGGCAATCACCTGCAGTTCCAGGCCGGAGCCAGCATTGGGGTCGGCGGCTTCCAGCCGCGAGATCTGGAACAGCGCGGCCAGGCCGGCGAGCAGGCCCATCAAGGCGAACACCAACACTTTGTAGGGCCGCGGGTCGATACCGGCGAGGCGTACGGCTTCTTCGTTGGTGCCAATGCCAATCAGGTAGCGGCCGAATACTGTACGGGTCAGCACCAGCTGGGCCAACACGATTACCAGCAAGGCAATGATGAACGCTGGCGAAATACCAAAGGCGACCGGGTTGGAGAACCAGGCATAGGCATCGCCAATATAGGCGGTGCGCGAGTCGGTGAACTGGTAGGCCAGACCACGGGCCATTTCCAGCACGCCGAGCGAGACAATGAATGACGGGATACGCCAGGCCACGGTGACGCACCCGGTAATGCTACCGGCCAGCGCGGCCACGGCCATGCCCAGCATCGCCGAGGGCAGCACGCCCCAGCCCCAGCCGAGAATCGCCACGCTCACCGCGGAGGCAGCCAGCGCCAGCACCGAGCCCACCGACAGGTCGATACCGCCGATAATCAGCACGAAGGTCATGCCCACCGCCAGTACCATCAGGTCCGGGATCTGGTTGGCCAAGGTGCTGAAGGTGCTGTAAGACCAAAAGTGGCTGCTGAGGAATGAGAACAACACGATCATCGCCAGCAAGGCGCCAGCCAAGCCCAAGTAAGTGGCCAAGCCAAAGTACGTGCCACTGCGGCGCACGGGAGCGGCGCCTTGGCTGTCTAGCGGGGTGGTTTTCATGCATTCTTCCTGGGTGCTGCATCGTGCAGCAGTGCGTCACGTTTCTGATATCCGGCAAAGGCGGCGGCCAACAGCTGATCCTGAGTCCAATGCTCACGCTCGAAGGTGTCGATCAGGCGGCCGGCGGACAGCACAGCGATGCGGTCGCAAATCAGCATCAGCTCGCGCAGGTCGCTGGACACCACCACCAGGGCCTTGCCCTGGCGCGCCAGTTCGGCCAGCAGGCCATAGATGTCGAACTTGGCGCCCACATCGATGCCACGGGTAGGTTCGTCGAACAGCAGCACCTGGCAATCGCGCTCCAGCCAGCGGCCGATCACCACCTTCTGCTGGTTGCCGCCAGACAGCTCGCCCACTACCTGCTGCGCGCCGGCACTGCGAATGCGCATGGCCTGGATCTGGCGTTCGGCCAGGGCTTGCTCTGCCTGGCCATCGAGCACGCCGGCCCGCGATACCGCGCCCAGGTTACCCAGGGCGATGTTGGCGCTGATCGACTGCGTCAGCAGCAGGCCCTCGCCTTTGCGGTCTTCGGTAATCAGCGCGATACCCGCCCGCACGGCGGCCTTGGGCGAGTCGATGGTTACCGCTTGAAGTGGCTGGCCGAGCGCGATGCTGCCACTGTCGGCACGGTCGGCACCGTAGATCAGCCTCAGCAGCTCGGTGCGGCCGGCGCCGATCAGGCCGGATATACCAAAGATTTCCCCTGCCCTGACCTCGAACGACACCTCGCGCACCTTGTCAGCACGGCTTAGCTTGTCGACCTTGAGCAAGGGGGCACCGATCTGCCGGCGGCCCAGGTCGATATGCTCGCCCAGTTCGCGGCCGACCATCAGGTTGACCAGTTCGGCACTGGTGTAGCGCTGTATCGGCTCATCGCACACCAGTTTGCCATCGCGCAGCACAACGATGCGCTGAGCCACGCGCTGCAACTCTTCCAGGCGGTGCGAGATATAGACGATGGCCACGCCACGCTGGCGCAAGCGCTCAATCTGGGTGAACAGCAACTCCACCTCGCGCGCAGTGAGCATGGCAGTGGGCTCGTCGAAGATCAGCACATGGCAGTCACCGATCAGGTTGCGGGCGATTTCGACCATCTGCTGATGCCCGATACCCAACTCGCCCACCGGGGTATCCGGGTCGATGGCATCGAGCCCGACCTGGGCCATGGCGGCCATGGCCAATTGGCGCAGGCGCTTGTGGCTGATCCAGCCAAAGCGGCTGGGCAGGTTGTCGAGGAACAGGTTTTCCGCCACGGTCAGTGTCGGCAGCAGGTTCAACTCCTGCATGACCATGCGTACACCGAGGCGCTCGGCCTCGCTGCGGCTGGCGGGCGCGTAGGCCTGGCCGCGATAGGTCATGAGCCCGGTGGTGGGCACCTCCAGGCCACTGATGAGCTTGGACAGGGTACTCTTGCCCGCACCGTTTTCGCCGGTCAGGGCCAGCACTTCGCCGGCGCGCAGGCTGAGGCTGACGTCGCCTAGCACGGGCTGGGCGTAAGTCTTGCCCAACCCACGGGCGGCGAGTACCACTTCGTTGGCCAATGCAGGCATGGCCGTTCTCCTGGCAGCGTCAGGGCTTCTTGGTGATGAGTTTGACCGGGGTCTGGATGACGTTGTCGTCATCCACATCAGGCTTCTCGCCCTTGACCATTTTCAACGCCGCCTGGATGCCGTACACCGCCTGCTGGCTGGCGGCCTGGTCGAGGGTGGCGAGTACGCGACCATCACCAAGCATCGGTTTGATGGCGTTGATGTTGTCGTAGCCCACCACTTGCACCTGGCCGGTCTTACCGGCAGCACGCACGGCCGATACCGCACCCAGGGCCATGCTGTCGTTGCCAGCCAGCAGGGCTTTCAGTTCAGGGTATTCGTTGAGCATGGACGCCGCGACAGCGTTGCCTTTGTCGATTTCCCAGTTGCCACTTTGCACCGAGACGATCTTCATCTGTGCGGCCTCCATGGCGTCCTTGAAGCCGGCGGTGCGTTGCTGGGCGTTGGTGGTGGTCGGCACGCCTTCGATGATGCCCACCTGGTCGCCGGCCTTGAGCTTCTGGCTGGCCAGGTAGTCGCCGACCAGGCGCGCGCCCTTGCGGTTGTCGGGGCCAACGAAGGGTACGCTGATGCCTTTGCTCTTGAGCAGATCAGGGTCCAGACGGTTGTCGATGTTGATCACTACAACGCCCTGGTCCATGGCCTTCTTCACCGCCGACACCAGTGCCTTGGAATCGGCCGGGGCAATCACCAGCGCCTTGGCGCCGGAATTGACCATTTGCTCGACGATGCGGATCTGTTCGCCGGTGTCGGTTTCGTTCTTGATGCCATTGGCGACCAGGTCGAATTCACTGGCGTGGGCTTTCTGGTAGTCCTTGGCGCCGTCTTCCATGGTGCGGAAGAATTCATTGGCCAGCGACTTCATGACCAGGGCGACCTTGGGTTTGTCTTCGGCGTGGGCGGCCGACAATGGCAGGGCGAGAGAAAGCGAGGAAACGACAGCGAGGGCCAGCAGACGACCGGGGAACGGCAGTTTCATGGACGATGACTCCGAATCTTGTGTTTTTTATCGGATAGCAAACGTTTGCGGTACCTAACTATGGAAACAGGACCGGGGTTTGTCAAATCCGTTTGGCTGTCGGAGGCCAGAGCACTGCTTCGGCTGATTATCCAGATTTCTCCGAAAAACCGAACACCTTTTCCTATGTTTTTCGGGATTCCGAATGCAATACGCCCCCTGGCAACGCGCAAGTCCGCACCTACGCTCATTTACACAAGCTGGTATGAAACATGCCTTGTCCAGGTGCGACAAAAAAATCATCTCACTAGGAAGAGAGAACAATAACGATGAATGCCGCACTGAAAACCTTCGCCCCCAGCGCACTCGCGCTGCTGCTGATCCTGCCAGCCACCGCCTCGGCCAAAGAAGCCGAAACCCAGCAGAAGCTGGCCAACGTGGTCATCCTCGCCACCGGCGGCACCATTGCCGGCGCCGGTGCCAGCGCCGCCAACAGCGCTACCTACCAGGCTGCCAAGCTGGGCGTCGACAAGCTCATCGCCGGCGTGCCGGAGCTTGCAGACATCGCCAACGTGCGCGGTGAGCAAGTGATGCAGATCGCGTCTGAAAGCATCAGCAACGACGACCTGCTAAAGCTGGGCAAACGCGTCGCCGAGCTGGCCGAAAGCAAGGACGTCGACGGAATCGTCATCACCCACGGCACCGACACCCTGGAAGAAACCGCCTATTTCCTCAATCTGGTGGAAAAGACCGACAAGCCAATCGTGGTGGTCGGTTCGATGCGTCCAGGTACCGCCATGTCCGCTGACGGCATGCTCAACCTGTATAACGCCGTGGCCGTGGCCAGCGACAAGCAGTCGCGTGGCAAGGGCGTGCTGGTGACCATGAACGACGAGATCCAGTCCGGGCGTGACGTGAGCAAGTCGGTCAACATCAAAACCGAAGCGTTCAAGAGCGCCTGGGGCCCCATGGGCATGGTAGTGGAAGGCAAGTCCTACTGGTTCCGCCTGCCGGCCAAGCGCCATACGGTCAATTCCGAGTTCGATATCAAGCAGATCAGCAGCCTGCCCCAGGTGGACATTGCCTATGGCTATGGCAACGTCACCGACACTGCCTACAAGGCACTGGCGCAAAACGGTGCCAAGGCGCTGATTCATGCCGGCACCGGCAACGGTTCGGTATCGTCGCGGGTGGTGCCGGCGCTGCAAGAGCTGCGCAAGAACGGCGTGCAGATCATCCGTTCGTCTCACGTCAACCAGGGTGGCTTCGTGCTGCGCAACGCCGAACAGCCGGACGACAAGAACGACTGGGTGGTGGCCCACGACCTGAACCCGCAAAAGGCGCGAATTCTGGCGATGGTAGCGATGACCAAGACCCAGGACAGCAAGGAACTGCAGCGAATCTTCTGGGAGTATTGAGTGCTCCTCTCAGGGCCGGTGCGCCGGCCCTGAGGCTCTTGCCGCCCTTCCCTCTGCGGTGCCTGGCACCGCCTCTGAGCCACGCATGACCAGCCCCGGCGGCGGCGCTCTTCGCGGGCATGCCCGCTCCCACAGCGACGACTGTCATCCTGTACAACCGGTGCTATCCACTACAGGATCTCAGGGCGCAATGCGCTTCAGGTCATTCAACAAGCCCATCAGTTGCTGCAGCTTCTCTTCACCAAACTGCGCCTGAATCTTCTGGTAGTTGGCCTCCATCCCTTCCTTCATCGAGGCAAAGCACGCCTCCCCGCCTTCGGTCAGGCTGACGAACACCCGCCGCTGGTCCTGCGCTGCCTTCTGCCGCCGCACCAGCCCATCGCGCTCCAGCCGCCCCAGCACCCCGGTCATGCTCGGCTTGAGGATGCAGGCCAGTTCTGCCAGCTGGTAATTCTCCAGCTCGCCATGCTGCTTGAGGATGCGGATGACCCGCCATTGCTGCTCGGTCAGGTCATGCGCGTTCAACAGCGGCCTGAAAAATGCCATTGCGGCTTCTCGGGCCTGCAAAAGGCTTAGGGTGAGCGAAGGTTGGGTCTTGGTCATGGTCGAGCCTGTGGTTTTTCTCAGTTCACAAATTTAAGGGCATGCACGATGGAAAGTGCAATCTGTTCCACGGAAAACCCATTCAAGCCCAGCGCGCGGGCTGCGACTATCCGGTACAAATAACAACACATACCGGGTGCGCCGCCATGGCCCTGTCACTGCAAGTGTGCCTGCCGCTGGCGATACTCCCCAGGCGTGAGTTTGGCGTAGCGGTTGAAGAAGCGGCTGAAATAGGCCGGGTCCTTGAAGCCCAGCTGGTAACAGATTTCGTTGGCCGTGCTACCGGAAAACAACAGCAAGCGCTTGGCCTCCTGCATCAGCCGCTCCAGTACCAGGCGCTTGGATGGCAAGTCGGCGATACGCCGGCACACATCGTTCAGCCGCGCCTCGGTCACGCCAACCTGCTGCGCGTAGCGGGCCAGCGGCCAGTGCTCGAGGTAATGCGCTTCGATCAGTGCATTGAAACGGTGGAAGATCTTCAAGTCCTCATGCCGCGCCGGGGTCGACTCCAGCGAGTTGGGGCACAGCCGCAGCAGGCTGACCATGATCAAGCGGGTCAGCGACTGCAGCGCCGCCTCGCGCCCCGGTTGCTGCGTGGCGAACTCGTCGCTCAGCGCTTCCAGCCAGCCTTGCAGGCGGTGGGCCTCGGCCCTGTATTCGGCCGGCAGGTTGCCCAGCGCCACGCAGGCCGGCTGCACCTGCATGCCCGCCGGCAGCAGGCTGGCATCGGCTTCGATCAATTGCCAGACCAGTTGCTGGCGCACAGTCAGCACATGCCCGTCGCTGTCGGCTTCGGTAACGAACGCGTGTGCCACCGTGGGCGGCGTGAGGAAGAACATCGGCCCGGCCTCGATGTACTGCTGGTCGTCCAGATACACCCGCACCGTGCCCGATTTCACGTAATGCACCTGGAAGAACCGGTCATGTCGGTGCACTGGCATGTTGCGCCCGAAAAAGCCCGCCAGGTTGCCCAGCCGGTCGTAATGCACCTCGCTGTCGCTGTAGCGCTGGTCATAGACCTGGCCGATGTTGATGTTCGGTATCGGATGCCGGTCGCTCATGGCTGCTTGCTCGCAAATCGCTTGACCCTGTTGACGATGGCCCATGGTGCACCGCCTTGTCGGCACGCGCCACTGGCCACCTCTTGACCATCGTTAACATATTAACTATAACATTAACACATTAACAAAATTCGCAGGACGGCCATCGCCCTGCACTGCCAGGAGAAGAGCATGAGCCATGCCCTGCATGACGTTGCCAACGGCACCCTGTTCGGCGTCGCGCTGAACTACCGGGGTTTGCTGCAGCAGCACCAAGCGGCGTTCGTCGAAGCACCGTACAAGCAACTGCCAGTCAAGCCAGTGCTGTTCGTCAAAACCCCGAACACGCGCAACCAGCATGAAGGCCAAGTGCTGTTCCCGGCCAACGTACAGCGCCTGCAACCTGGCCCGGCGCTGGGTGTGGTGATTGGCAAGGACGCCAGCCGCGTCAGTGTGGAGGACGCCCTGGAGCATGTGGCGGGCTACACCATCGTCAACGAAACCAGCCTGCCCGAAGACAGCTACTACCGCCCGGCCGTCAAGGCCAAGTGCCGTGATGGCTTCTGCCCGATCGGCCCAGCGCTGGTGCCGGCCAGCCAGGTAGCCAACCCCGATGCCCTAGGCCTGCGCCTGTATGTGAATGGCGAACTGCGCCAGCACAACAACACCGCCAACTGCGTGCGCACGGTGGCCCAGCTGATTGCCGAAATCAGCGAGTTCATGACCCTGCACGCTGGCGACATCCTGATCACCGGCACCCCCGAGGGCCGCGTCGATGTACAGCCAGGCGACCGCGTCGATATCGAGATCGACGGCCTGGGCAAGCTGACCAACCACATCGTCGCCGAGTGAGGAATTACCTGTGAAACACGCCCGTATCCAGTTCGACGGCCAGGCCCATGATGTCACGGTCGAAGGCGACCACCTGCGCCTTGCCGATGGCCGCCTGGTCCATCAAGACCAGGTCACCTGGCTGCCGCCCGCCACCGGCAGCATGTTCGCCCTGGGCCTGAACTACGCCGATCACGCCAAGGAACTGGCCTTCGCGCCGCCCACCGAACCTCTGGCCTTCATCAAGTCGCCCGGCACCTACACCGGCCACGGCCAGGTCACCTGGCGCCCGGACAACGTCGAGTACATGCACTACGAGTGCGAGTTGGTCGCGGTCATTGGCAAAGCGGCGAAAAACGTCAAGCGTGAGGACGCACTGGCCTACGTTGCCGGCTACACCGTGTGCAACGACTACGCCATCCGCGACTACCTGGAAAACTACTACCGCCCCAACCTGCGGGTGAAAAACCGCGACGCCACCACCCCGGTCGGCCCGTGGATCGTCGATGCGGCCGATGTGCCAGACGTCAGCAACCTGAAGCTGCGCACCTGGATCAACGGTGAGCTGAAGCAGGAAGGCACCACGGCGGACATGATCTTCGACATCCCGCACCTAATCGAATACTTCTCCAGCTTCATGACCCTGCAGCCAGGCGACATGATCGCCACCGGCACGCCAGAAGGCCTGGCCGACGTGGTGCCGGGCGATGAAGTGGTAGTGGAAGTGGAAGGCGTCGGCCGCCTGGTCAACCGCATCGTCAGCGAAGCTGACTTCTTCAAGAACAACAAGGCATGAGCAGCATGATCAAGCACTGGATCAACGGCCGTGAGGTCGAGAGCAAAGACACCTTCGTCAACTACAACCCGGCCACCGGCGATGCCATTTGTGAAGTCGCCAGCGGTGGCGCCGAAGAAGTGGCGCAAGCCGTGGCCGCGGCCAAGGAAGCCTTCCCCAAGTGGGCCAACACCCCGGCCAAGGAACGTGCCCGGCTGATGCGCAAGCTCGGTGAGCTGATCGACCAGAACGTGCCGAAACTGGCCGAGCTGGAAACCCTCGACACCGGCCTGCCGATCCACCAGACCAAGAACGTGCTGATCCCGCGTGCCTCGCACAACTTCGATTTTTTCGCCGAAGTGTGCACACGCATGGATGGCCACACCTACCCGGTCGACGACCAGATGCTCAACTACACCCTGTACCAGCCGGTGGGTGTATGCGGCCTGGTCAGCCCCTGGAACGTGCCGTTCATGACCGCCACCTGGAAGACCGCGCCGTGCCTGGCGCTGGGCAACACCGCCGTGCTGAAGATGAGCGAACTGTCGCCACTGACCGCCAACGAACTGGGCCGCCTGGCTGTCGAAGCCGGCATCCCCAACGGCGTGCTCAACGTGATCCAGGGCTATGGCGCCACCGCTGGCGACGCCCTGGTACGTCACCCGGATGTACGCGCTATTTCCTTCACCGGCGGCACCGCCACCGGCAAGAAGATCATGCAGACCGCTGGCCTGAAAAAGTACTCGATGGAACTGGGCGGAAAATCGCCGGTGCTGATCTTCGAAGATGCCGACCTTGAGCGTGCGCTGGACGCCGCGTTGTTCACCATCTTCTCGCTGAACGGCGAACGCTGCACCGCCGGCAGCCGCATTTTCATCCAGGAAAGCGTGTACCCGCAGTTCGTCGCCGAGTTCGCGGCGCGCGCCAAGCGCCTGATCGTCGGTGACCCGACCGACCCGAAAACCCAGGTCGGTTCGATGATCACCCAGCAGCACTACGACAAGGTCACCGGCTACATCCGCATCGGCATGGAAGAAGGCGCACGCCTGGTCGCCGGTGGCCTGGAACGCCCGGCCAACCTGCCGGCGCATTTGGCCAAAGGGCAGTTCATCCAGCCCACCGTGTTCGCCGATGTGAACAACAAGATGCGCATTGCCCAGGAAGAAATCTTCGGCCCGGTGGTGTGCCTGATCCCGTTCAAGGACGAAGCAGAAGCGCTGCAACTGGCCAACGACACCGAGTACGGCCTGGCGTCGTACATCTGGACCCAGGACATCGGCAAGGCCCACCGCCTGGCCCGTGGCATCGAGGCCGGCATGGTGTTCATCAACAGCCAGAACGTACGCGACCTGCGCCAGCCATTCGGTGGCGTGAAAGGTTCCGGTACCGGGCGTGAAGGCGGGCAGTACAGCTTCGAGGTCTTTGCAGAGATCAAGAACGTGTGTATTTCCATGGGTAGCCACCACATTCCGCGCTGGGGCGTGTGAGCAAACCGTAGATGGCCGCTCCCACAAGTACCGCGTCAGCCGCCGAAAACAACAACATTCTGTAACCGGAGCTTTCCATGGGCAAACTCGCTCTCACTGCCAAGATTACCCATGTACCGTCCATGTACATGTCCGAACTCCCAGGCCCGCGCCAGGGCTTTCGCCAGGCAGCCATCGACGGGCATCACGAAATCAGCCGCCGCTGCCGCGAGCTGGGCGTGGACACCATCGTCGTGTTCGATACCCACTGGCTGGTCAACGCCAACTACCACGTGTTGTGCGGGCCGCATTTCGAGGGTGTGTACACCAGCAACGAACTGCCGCACTTCATCAGCAACATGCCTTACGCCTTCCCCGGTAACCCCGAGCTGGGCAAGCTGCTGGCAGAGGAATGCAACCGTTTCAATGTCGAGACCATGGCCCACCACGCCACCACCCTCGCCCCGGAGTACGGCACCCTGGTGCCGATGCGCTACATGAACCAGGACCAGCACTTCAAGGTGGTTTCGGTCTCGGCACTGTGCACCTCGCACTACCTGGCCGACAGCGCCCGCCTGGGCTGGGCCATGCGCAAGGCAGTAGAAGACCACTACGACGGCACCGTGGCATTCCTGGCCAGCGGTTCGCTGTCGCACCGCTTCGCGCAGAACGGCCAGGCGCCGGACTTCGCCACCAAGGTGTGGAGCCCGTTCCTGGAAACCCTTGATCATCGCGTGGTGCAAATGTGGCAAGACGGCGAGTGGGAAGCCTTCTGCGGCATGCTCCCTGAATACGCCGCCAAAGGCCACGGTGAAGGGTTCATGCACGACACGGCGATGCTGCTCGGTGCGCTGGGCTGGTCCGACTACGACGGCAAGGCCGAGGTGGTCACGCCCTACTTCGGCTCTTCCGGCACCGGCCAGATCAACGCGATCTTCCCGGTTACCCCGCAGGATGGCAGCGCCATCCCGGCAGCCCAGGCCGCCAACCCGGCAGCCGTGGTGTCCACCAGCCGCCTGTAATTCACCTGCTTGCGCCTGGCCGTCCCGGCGGATGGCGGGCGCGGCTCGCCGAGGATACCCTTCATGCCACACCTGGTTCTGCTCTACACCCCCGACCTGGAAACCGATGCCGACATCCCCGGCCTATGCCGCGCCTTGGCCGACACCATGCTCGAACAGCGCGATGGTGAAGGCAAAGCTGTGTTCCCCACCGGCGGCACCCGCGTGCTGGCCTACCCCGCCGCCCATAGTGCAGTGGCAGATGGCAAGGGCGAATACGGTTTCCTGTACGCCAACCTGCGCATGGCCACCGGCCGCAGCACCGAGGTGCACAAGGCGGTGGGCGACAGCCTGCTGGCGGTGTTGAAAGCCCGCCTGGACCCACTGCTGAAACAGCGCCCAATCGGCATCACCGTACAGATCGACCACAGCACCGCCCAAGTCTACGACGCCAAGCACAGCACCTTGCACCCATTGTTCAACCGCTAGCGCGCCGGCTCGAAAGCCCCTTCCCCGCCTCATTGAAGAACAAGTACAAAAACATGAGCACACTCGAACACGCCTCGCCACGCGAGGCACACACTGAAAGGGTCGACAGTACCCACCGGGCAGTCACCTGGCGGCTGATGCCGCTGCTGCTGGTGTGCTACCTGTTCGCCCACCTGGACCGCATCAACATCGGCTTCGCCAAGATGCAGATGAGCCAGGACCTGCATTTGTCCGACACCGTCTACGGCCTGGGTGCCGGGCTGTTCTTCATCGCCTATGCGCTGTTTGGCGTACCCAGCAACCTCATGCTCGACCGGGTCGGCCCACGCCGCTGGATCGCCTGCCTGATGGTGGTGTGGGGGTTGTTGTCGACCAGCATGCTGCTGATCGAAAGCAGCAGCGCGTTCTACCTGCTGCGCTTCGCCCTGGGCGCGGCGGAGGCCGGGTTCTTCCCAGGTATCCTGGTCTACCTCAACCGCTGGTACCCGGCCGGGCGGCGCGCCCAGGTGACGGCGCTGTTCGCCATTGCCGTGCCATTGGCCGGAGTCGTCGGCGGGCCGGTGTCCGGGGCCATCCTGGCCTTCATGCACGACACCGCAGGGCTGCGTGGCTGGCAGTGGATGTTCCTGCTCGAAGGCGCACCTGTGGTGCTGCTGGGCCTGGTGGTGCTGGCCGTGCTGCCGGAGCATTTCGAAAAGGTGAGCTGGCTGGACGATCAGCAGAAAGCCACGCTGCGCGCGCAATTCGGTGAGGAAGAACAGCGCAAGCCGGTGACCTCGTTCAGCGCCATTTTCGCCAGCCGTGCACTGTGGCTGCTGGTGGCGGTGTATTGCGCGGTGATGCTGGCGGTCAACACCCTGGCGTTCTGGATGCCCAGCCTGATCCACAGTGCCGGGGTGGCCAGCGACGCCAGTGTCGGCCTGCTCAGCGCTGTGCCGTACGTGGCCGGCTGCGTGTTCATGCTGGCCTGCGGCCGCTCCAGCGACCGCCTGCGCGAACGCCGCTGGCACCTGTGCGTCCCCCTGCTGATGGCCGCCACCGGCATCGCCATCGCAGCCCTTGCCCCCGAGCAGGCGTGGCCGGTAATGGCCGGCCTGGTGCTGGCCGGCATGGGCGCCAGCGCTGCGCTGCCGATGTTCTGGCAACTGCCGCCGGCCTTCCTCAACGCCCGCACCCAGGCCGCCGGCATTGCTCTGATCAGCTCGCTGGGCAGCATCGCCTCGTTCTTCACGCCCTACTTCATCGGCTGGGTGCGCGACACCACCCACAGCGCCAGCCTGGCCCTGTATGTGCTCGCCATCTTCATCGCCCTGGGTGGCCTGCTGGTGCTGCGCACCCGAGCTGCCATCGTCAACCCTTGAATCAAGAGACTGTCCCCATGCTAGACAACGCTTTCATCCAGCAAGCCGCCGAACGCCTCGACCAGGCCGAACGCTCCCGCGAGCAAGTGCGCCAGTTCTCGCTGGAGCAGCCCGCAATCAGCGTCGAAGACGCCTATGCCATCCAGCGCGCCTGGGTGGCGAAAAAGATCGCCGCCGGGCGCAAGCTGGTGGGCCACAAGATCGGCCTGACCTCGCGTGCCATGCAGGTGTCGTCGAACATCACCGAGCCCGACTATGGCGCATTGCTCGACGACATGCTGTTCGATGAAGGCAGCGACATCCCCTTCGAACGCTTCATCGTGCCGCGCGTTGAAGTGGAGTTGGCGTTCATCCTCGGCAAGCCGCTGAAAGGCCCCAACGTCACTGTTTTCGATGTGCTGGAAGCCACCGAATGGGTGATCCCGGCGCTGGAAATCATCGATGCGCGCATCCAGCAGGTGGACCCGCAAACCCAGGCCACCCGCAAGGTGTTCGACACCATTTCCGACAACGCCGCCAATGCCGGCGTGGTGATGGGCGGACGGGCCGTGCGCCCCACCGAGATCGACCTGCGCAAAGTGCCGGCAGTGCTCTACCGCAACGGCGTGATCGAGGAGTCCGGTGTCAGCGCCGCGGTGCTCAATCACCCGGCCAAAGGCGTTGCCTGGCTGGCCAACAAGCTGGCCCCGTACGACGTCACCTTGCAGCCCGGCCAGATCATCCTCGGTGGTTCGTTCACCCGCCCGGTGGCCGCACGCCCAGGCGATACCTTCCACGTCGACTACGACATGCTCGGCGCCATCGCCTGCCGCTTCGTTTGAGGACCAGCCCATGGACATGCCCATCAACCACTTCAAGCAACGCCTGTGCAGCGGCGAGCCGCAGGTCGGCCTGTGGCTCGGCCTGGCCGATGCCTACTGCGCAGAGCTGGCCGCCAATGCCGGTTTCGACTGGCTGCTGATCGACGGCGAACACGCCCCCAACGACCTGCGCGGCATGCTCGCGCAGTTGCAGGCGGTGGCCCCCTACCCCAGCCAGGCGGTAATCCGCCCGGTAATCGGTGATACCGCGCTGATCAAGCAGGTGCTGGACATCGGCGCTCAGACCTTGCTGGTGCCGATGGTGGAAAGCGCTGAACAGGCGCAGCAACTGGTCAAGGCCATGCATTACCCGCCCAACGGCATTCGTGGCGTGGGCAGCGCACTGGCACGGGCATCGCGCTGGAACACCATCCCCGGCTACCTGGACCACGCCGATGAACAGATGTGCCTGCTGGTGCAGATCGAAAACAAGGAAGGCCTGGCCAACCTGGACGAGATCGTTGCGGTGGAAGGTGTGGATGGCGTGTTCATCGGGCCTGCGGACTTGAGCGCAGCCATGGGCCATCGGGGCAACCCTGGGCATCCACAGGTGCAGGCAGCGATCGAGAATGCCATCGTACGCATCGGCAAGGCGGGCAAGGCTGCAGGTATTCTCAGCGCGGATGAGAAACTGGCGCGACGTTATATCGAGCTGGGTGCGGCATTTGTGGCCGTCGGTGTGGATACCACGGTGCTGATGCGCGGGCTGCGCGAGCTGGCAGGGAAGTTCAAAGGTACGCCGATGGTTGGCAGTGCCGGGGGGAGTGTCTACTGAGGTATCTGTGTGGATGGCACCGGCCTCTCCGGTGCCATCCACAGCGAGATCAGATGTTGATAAGTGCCTTGAGCACTGTCTTGAAAGTCTCCAGCTGCTCTTCACTGAACTGCCCGAACACCTTGTCCTGCTGTTCCCGGGCAATGGTCCACAATGCCTCGGTCTCGTCCACGCCGTTCACCGACAACCGCACACGTCCGTCATCATCGGCAATCAACCCTTTGCGCTTGAGGTTGGCCACCGCTTCCTCGATCTCCCGCGCCGGCATCGCCACTTCCCGTTGCAGGTCGTTCAGGCTCAGCCCCGCATCGTTCTCCAGCACCATCAGCATGCGCGCCTCGCTGGTACGCAGGCCGGTGCACAACTGGCGTGGCTGGTAGTCAGCCTGGTAGGCGCGCAATGCCTGGGTCATCAGGTAATACAGGTTGTGTTGCAGGCGGCCCTGGAAGTGGCTGCTGGGTGCCTGCCCTTCTGCACGCTGGGTCATGCGGGTATGTGGCAGCACCATGGAATAGGCGCCCTGGTGGTACAGCAGCGGCGAGCGGCCGAAATCATCGAACGCCACCACCCTGCCTATCAGGATCCAGTGATCGCCACCGTCCAGTTGCTGGTACTTTTCACACTCGAAGCGTGCCGCGCAATCGACGAACAATGGCACGCCGCCAACGCCCGTCTCGTAGTCGATACCGGCAAAGCGGTCCTCTTTGGGCCGGGCGAAGTTGTTGGACAGGTCGATCTGGTCCGCAGCCAGAACGTTCACGGCAAAATGCGAGGCCTCTTCGAACACTTCATGGCTGGTCGAACGTTTGTCGATGCTCCACAGGATCAGCGCCGGGTCCAGCGACACCGAGTTGAAACTGTTGGCGGTGACGCCCACCTTGCGGCCACTGGGGCCGGCTGCGGTCACCACGGTAACGCCGGTGGCGAAGTTGCCCAGTGCGCGGCGGAAGGCACGCGCGTCGAAGGTTTCATTGGACATGCAAGACTCCCGGGCAGGCCTGGCAGCCCGCCCTGATTGTTGTTGTGCTTGTGAGGGATGATTGAAACGGAAAGCGACTCAGACCATGGTCGGGTCGGGCTCCAGGCCCATCAACTCGCGGCCGAGGATCTGCGCGCAAACGTCGTAGTCGGTGTAGGCATGGGCGCCGGTCATGTGCGAATCGCGGAACAGGCGTTGCAGTTCGTTGCTCTCGAACCAGGCGCCACCACCGGCCGCTTCCATCAGGCGGTCCACGGCCTGGATGCACAGTTTCACTGCATAGCCCTGGTTGGTGCGCCAGAATGCCAGCGTGCCACGCGAGGGGTATTCATGGCGGGCGCTGTGCTCGGCAATTTCGTCCCAGCTTTTTTCCAGCAGTGCCCGGGCGGCGGCCACCTGATGGGTCGATTCGGCCAGGCGCATCAGCGCTGGGGTAGCAGCGCCCACGGCAGCACCGGTGTAGGCACGCACGCGGTTGCGGGTTTTCTCGCGGAACACCTCCAGCATGCGCTCGGCAACGCCGAGGCTCACGGTGGAAAAACCGCTGGCGAAGTACGGGCGGTATGGGGCGAAGAAGATCTTGCTGTCCGGGTACAGGCCAAAGCCCGCCGACTTGCCCTCCATCATGTCCTTGGCTTTCTGGATACGGTGCTCAGGCACGAAGGCGTCACGCACGATCAAGGTCTTGCTGCCACTGCCGCGCATGCCCACGGCATACCAGTCATCACGGATTTCATAATCGCTGCGCGGCAGGATGGCGAAGCAGTAATCCTGAGTGCCTTCGGCATTGTTGCGGCGAAAACCTACGATCGCCCACTCGGCGTGGTCGCAACCAGAACTCCAGCCCATCTCGCCGCTGAACGACACGCCACCCTCGACCTCTTCGGTACGGCCAAATGGCGCGATACTGCTGCTGGCAGTGGCATCCGGGTCGCTGCCCCACACCTCCTGCTGCAGCTTGGGCGAGAACATCGCCATCTGATGGCTGTGGGTGCACAGCAAGCTCATGGCCCAGGCGGTGCTGGCGCAGGCGCCCGCCAGCTGGGCGATGCACTCGGCGAATTGCGGCAGGGTGATTTCCATGCCGCCGTAGTGTTTGGGCAAGAAAGCGCGGTGCATGCCGATGCTTTTCAGCAGGGTGATGTTCTCTGCCGGCACGCTGCGGTCCTGTTCTGCACGCATGGCATTGGCGGCGATGGTCGGCAGGATGGATCTCAGGTCTTCCAGCAGGGGGTTTGGCTTTTTCATGAACGGTCTCTTTCTTATTGGATTCGAAGACGCGTTCAGTATGTGAGCCGCGATTGGGCGGCGGAATGCACGTTACGAGGGGAACATTGCACTTTTCATGGTGTGCAGAAATTGCCCATCCACAAGCATTGACCCGTGCATTTGCGATCACCACAATCCCACCCATATGACGCGCGCGGCCTGCCGCGCCCCTGACGGAGCGATGCTGTTGAAAGACCTTTCCCCTTCTGCGGTGCGTGTGTGCGATGCCGCCGTCGGCCACTTCGCCGAGTATGGCTACGATGCCTCTTCGCTGAACGAAATCGCCCAGCTGGCCGGCATGCGCAAAGCTTCACTGTATGCACACTTCGCCAACAAGGATGCTTTGTTCGTGGAGGTGTTCCAGCGTGCGCTGGTGCAGGAAACGACGTTTGTCGAACAGGGTTTTGCGCAGGAAGATCGCGACGGCCTGGCGCCCGGGCACTGGCTGGCCTTGCACCTGGCCGAGCGTTATCGCGGCTCCGCTGCGCTGCGCTTCGTGTTGCGCACGGCCTTCCTGCCCCCGGCGGGCATCAAGCCGGTTGTCACTTGCGGCTTCGAAAAGTACCTGGACGGCATACGCGAAGGGTTCTGCAAGGCCCTGCAAGCTCGGAACAACTGGGCTGATGAGCAGCAAAGCCGCCTGGCGCTGTACGCCAATGCCTACCTGGGCATCATCGACAGCCTGTATGTAGAGCTGATGTACGCAGGCCCCGCCGCCTATGAGCGGCGCGCGACAGCCTTGCTGAAAGTGCTCGAAGACTCGCTGTCACTCAACCGCTGACGGCTGGCGCGTCAGGGTTTGATCCGCTTCATTTCATCCAGCAACTGCATCAGTTGCTGCAGCTTGTCCTCGCCAAACTGGGCGAGGATCTTGTCGTAGTTGCGCGCCATTTCCTCACTCATCGCCACAAATGCCTGCTGCCCCGCGTCGGTCAGGTTGATGAACACCCGGCGCTGGTCTTCTGCCGACTTGCGCCGCGCCACGATCCCATCGCGTTCCAGGCGCTTGAGCACACCACTCATGCTGGGTTTGAGAATGCACGCCAGCTCAGCCAACTGATGGCTTTCCAGCTCGCCTTGCTGGCGCAAGATACGGATTACCCGCCATTGCTGCTCGGTCAGGTCATGGGCATTCAACGCTGGGCGGAAAAACGCCATGGTGGCTTCGCGCGCCTGCAACAGGGTCAGGGTCAGGGAGGGTCTTGGTGTGGTCATGCGGGCTCGTGGGGCTGGGAATAGCAAACCGGCGAGTATGCCAGTGCACAATCATTAATACATTAATAGAATGTTTTCTACCCATTGCCAAGAAGCAGCGCCAGCCGCCGATTGCGTGTGGCAGGCTGGTTACACTTGCTGGCAGGCAAGCGCAAGACAGCTGATGATCGGCAGGCGCTCAATGGCCTCATGTGCCAGCGCCCGGCAAACGGCCCTATCACAATTCCAATTCAGCAGGCTGCGTCATGATCACCCTCGAGAGCCCCACGTATTACTCGGCGACCAAGAAGTACAACCTGAATTTCCCCACCCTGGAAAATGACATCGAAGCCGATGTCGTGGTGATCGGCGGTGGCTTCTCCGGTATCAACACCGCGCTGGAGCTGGCAGAACAGGGTGTGGCCAATGTGGTCGTGCTCGAAGCCCGCTACCTGGGCTACGGCGGTACCGGGCGCAACGGTGGGCAGATCATGGCAGGTATCGGCCACGACCTGGAAAACATCCGCAGCAGCGTGGGTGACCAAGGCGTGAAGGAAATGTTCGAGATCAGCGAGCTGGGCGCAGGCATCATCAAGGAACGCATCGCCCGCTACGCCATCGACGCCGACTTTTGCCACGGCTATGGCTACATGGGCTTCAACCACCGCCAGGAACAAACCCTGCGCAAGTGGGAAAAGGCATTCAAGGCAATCAACACCCGCGACGAAATCCGCTTTCTCGGCGGCAGTGAGGTGCACCAGATCATCGGCAGCACCGCCTACAGCAGCGCCCTGCTGCATATGGGCGGTGGCCATGTGCATTCACTGAACCTGCTGCTGGGCGAAGCACAGGCGCTGGTCAGCCATGGCGCGCGCATCTTCGAACACAGCCCGGCCCTGGAAGTGACCTACGGCGAACGCATCAAGGTCCGCACCGGCCGCGGTTCGGTACGCGCCAGCAAGCTGCTGTGGGCGTGCGACAGCTTCCTCAACAAGCTGGAGCCGGAGCTGCACGCACGCACCATCAACACCTATGCCTTCCAGATGATGACCGAGCCGTTGCCGGATGAACTGATCGAGCGTATCAGCCCGATACGTGGTGCCTACAGCGATATCCGCCCGGTGATCGACTACTACCGGGTCACGCGTGAGAACCGCCTGCTGTTCGGCGCCGCCACCCCCTTCGTCGAGCACGTTCCGCTGGACCTGAAGGCCTGGAACCGCGCGCTGATGCTGAAGATTTTTCCCTACCTGAAAAACGTGCGCATCGACCTGGCCTGGGGCGGACCAATGGCCACCAGTGCCAACCTGTTTCCGCAAATCGGCACCCTCGGCAACCGGCCCAATGCCTTCTACGTGCAGGGTTACTCCGGCTTTGGCGTCACCCCCAGCCACATCATCTGCAAGATCCTCGCCGAGGGCATGCTCGAAGGCTCCAGGCGCTATGACCTGGTCAGTTCGGTCAAGCATGCGCGCATCCTCGGCAAGGACTACCTGCGCCCGCTGCTGCTCACCGCCGGCAAGACCGTGCACCAGCTGTCTGGCTACTTCAACGGCCGCCGCTGAACCTGTTCGACTCAACCCTGGAGAACTGCCATGACCCTTACCGCCGCCAAGCAAGGCGTACAATTATCCGAACTCGATGCCTGGGGCAGCGTTGCCGATTTGGGCTCGGAAATACTCGAAGGCGACGTGAAAGCCTTTGGCAAGATGACCTACGGCGCGCCTGACGACGCGGTCAGCAGTGCTTATTTCGGCACTACGCGCGGCAAGTTCCGCATGGTCTACCCGTTCGACGAACAGGCCGTGATCGTGACCGGCGAAATCCAGCTGACCGATGAATCCAACGGCCAGGTCACCCGCTACAAGCCCGGTGATGCCTGGTTCGTGACCAAGGGCACCCCGGTGCTTTGGGAAGTGTTGAGCGATTCATTCGTCAAGCATTACCTGGCGGTGGCCTGAGCCCGGTAGTCCTTGGGCGAGCGTTCGAACTGCTTCTTGAACGAACGGCTGAAATGCGCCGAGTCGGTAAACCCCCACTTGTAGGCGATCGAGGTGATCGACTCGCCCTTGAAGAACGGGTTGGCCAGATCATCGGCGCTGCGCATCAGGCGCGCCCGCTGAATGTAGCGGCACACGCTATCCCCCTCCTCCTCGAACAGCCGATACAGGTGGCGTACCGAGATGTTAAGGCGCCCGGCAAGGTTGGCTGGGGTCAGCCCAGGCTGTGACAGCGACTCGTCGATCACCTGTTGCACATAGCCGCGCAGGTTGGCACCGCTCAATGCCCCAAGGTTGCCCGGCGCCTCGCCATTACGCTCGAAGCCCGGCTCCAGCAAGGCGATGAAGGCGGTCTGCAGCGCATCACCCTGGGCACCATCACCGCTGACGTTGCCGTCCTTGCACAGCTGGTCCATCAACACATGCAGCATGCGCCCGCAGGCGTTGCTCGACGATATCTTGCCGAACATCGGGCCGCTGCCCTGCACGTACTTGCGCACCTGCTCGCGCGACAGCGCCAGCGAGACATGCTCGATCAGGCCGCTGGGGTGATTTCACAACGCCCGACCGAATCCATCAGCAGCAGCTCACCCGGCGCCAGGCTAACCTGCAGGCCACCCTGAGATACAGTGGAGTGACCCGCACGCTGGCTGACCAGAAAGCAATGCTGGTCATCGTCGAGCGTGGGGTTTTCGCCCAGCCGACGGATGTTGCCGGCATTGGTGCGCAGGTTGGCCAGCGGCAAGCCAGCGCGGGAAAAGGTGGAGACCTCGCCGATGAACAGCGAGTGATTGGACGCAAGCTCCGTCTCGAAACGGCCACAGATCTGTTGCATGGCCGTGGTCCAGCGTTCCAGCCCCTGACGGTTGGATTGTTGAGTATGCATGGCTGCCCTCGACGCAGGATTTGTTGTTATGCGCACATTGTTAACATGTTATCAATGCACGCACAACTGTCATCATTGGTCGTTAGACACAGCAAGGCATGTGCCAAGCTGCGTCAGAGGCTGGGGAGCAAACGGCTGAACTGAGCCAGGCTGGCCATCAGGTGCGCCCGCTGTTGCGGGCTGATAGGGATGTAGCGACGAAACGCCGGCATACGGTTGACCACTTCGCTGCCGCCCATGTGCTCCAGCGTCAGCAGCCATTGACCGTCGCGACAGGCCAGGCTCAGGCGCTTGAAATCCAGCGGCATCAGCGCCGCCACCAGCGCGGTCTGCTGCAGCAAGCGGTCGCGCAACTGAGCGAAGCGTGCCCGATCACCCTTGCGGTACACGCAGGCAAGGCCGGTACGGCGCAGCGCACCGGTATGGCGCAGCTCCAGGCTGACCTCGCCTTGTTGCGGGGCAGGCAACTGCAGCTGGAACTCACAGGTGACGATGTGCATCAGCAGGTGGGCCTCGACGCGTTCGTGCACCTTGGCCTGCCAGCCCTGAGCCGGGTCGTGGAGCACCCCCGCAACTGCAAGGTCCTGCTGCCCCAGGTTGCGCGCCAAGCACATCAGCGTCGCCCCTGGGCGGTAACCTGAAGGCGCCCGAGGCGCCAGCAGGTGCTCACGCAAACTTCTGATCATGCTGCAGGTGCTCCACGGCGTGGCCAGGTTCGGCGGCGAATTCTTTCTCAAGCACATCCTCGACCCGCGCCGGCTTGAACGGGTTGACCTTCTGCACGCACAGCGTCCAGAACAACGCGTAGGCCGCCGTAGCACCGAGCATGATGGCGAACGGCACGTAGACATCGGCGGGGTTCATGCCTGGCGGCGTGATGAACGCCATGCCGATCAGGATGCCGCTGCTCGAGAGGATCTGCGGCAGCGGGAACAGCGGCGAGCGGTAGGCACGCGGCAGGTCCGGGCGACGGATGCGCAAAATCACCACCGATAGCGTCACCAGCAGGTAGGCGGTGCTCCAGGCGCACACGGCGGCCAGCACCAGGTGCAGGATGTTGTCCGGGTTGCCACCCAGGTACCAGGCATGCAGGCAAGGGATCAACGCCACCACCAGAATGCACAGCAGCGGCGTCTTGAAGCGCGGGTGCAGGTAGGTGAACACCTTGGGCAACGCGCCGTCGACCGCCATGCCATAGAGAATGCGCGGTACGCCGGCCATCAGTGTGTTGATGGTCGCCGCACCGGCGAACAGGAATCCGATACCAAGCCACACCGGGCCGATGTCGCCCATCACCTGCTCGGCGAAGCGCGGGATGGCCATGGGCGTGTCCAGCAGGTGCACGCCACTGGCGGCATCCAGCACCACGTTTTCCACCTGGCGCTTCATCGCCGCACCGTAGATGAACATGCAACTGGCAACGCCGAACAGGCCCAGCGCCATGGCCCGTGGCAGCACCCAGGCCGAGCGTCGCAGCTCGGGCGCCAGCGGCGTGACGAACTCGCAGCCGACGAACATGAACATGGCCATGCCGACCAACGACAGGATGGTCATCAGGTCGGTGCCCACCAGCGACACGCCGAACGGGCCGTCCAGCTCCACCGCAGGTGCTGCGATCAGGCCCAGCACGCCGAACACCATCAAGGTGGTCCACATGCCGAAGGTCAGCACCACTTCGGCGCGGCTGAACGCGCTGACGCCAAAGGCATTGAGCACCGCGAACGCCACCACGAAACACACCCCCAGCAACCACGAACCACCGGCTGACTCTGCCAGGGTGTTGAGGTGCTCGAAGTTCACCAGCGCCATCACCCCCGACAGGATGGTTTCGGCGGTACCGGCGAACACATGCACGATCAGGTAGGCCGACAGTGTGCCGGTGATGGCGAAGAAGCGGCCCATGCCGCAGTTGATGTAGTCGTACACCGAGCCCGTGGTCGGCAGGATCGACGCCGCCTCGGCAAAGGTGGTGGATTGCGCCAGCATCATCAGTGCGGCCATGACCATGGCCACAGCGAAGGCGCTGCCGCCGATGCCAAAGCCCATGGTTGCGGTGAGGATCACCGGGCTGGCCATGATCAGCCCGACGGTGCTGGCCAGTGCGGTGGGGAAACCGACCGTGCCGCGGTTGAGGTGCTCGGTGAGCTTGTTATTGAGTGACATCGTTATGCCCCGGCTTGTTTTTGTGGCGTTGAACGAGTGATTACTGTGCGCTGCAGGTGGCATGCCGTCTTGCCGATGGCTGCCGCCGGGCTTGTTGCTGCCTGCCAGCAATCAGCTCCAGAGCCTGGCGATGCCCCTGTAGGAGCGGCCTTGTGTCGCGATCGGGCCGCAAAGCGGCCCCGGCGATATTGGCTGTGATGCAAAAAACGGGGGCTGCTGCGCAGCCCGATCGCGACACAAGGCCGCTCCTACAAGGGATCGCGCAAGGCTGACTCATCGCTTGGCAGCCACAGTCATGCCCCTGTCACGCAGGCACAAGAACCGCTCTGCCCCGCTCACTAAGCTGCAAGCTTTGGCCACCTGCCCCGGAGTTTGCATGAGCGACATCACCCTCCTACCTGCCGTCACGGCCTTCCTGGCCCGCGAGCATGGCGTGTTCATCCACGGCCAGCACCTCGCCAGCCAGTCGTCGTCGACAATCGCCGTGGTCAACCCAGCCAACGGCCAGACCATCGCCCACATCGCCGACGCCAACCAGGCCGATGTCGACCATGCCGTCAGCTCCTCGCGCCAAGGCTTTGCCACCTGGTCGCACACCAGCCCCGCCGCCCGCGCGGCGGTGCTGTTCAAGCTGGCCGACCTGCTGGAAGCCTACCGCGAAGAGCTGGCGCAGCTGGAAACTGTGCAGTCCGGCAAACTGATTGGTATCTCCCGCGCCTTCGAAGTAGAGCAGGCCGCGCACTTCCTGCGCTACTACGCCGGCTGGGCCACCAAGATCACCGGCCAGACCATCACCCCGTCGCTGCCCTCGTTCGCCGGTGAGCGCTACAGTGCCTTCACCCTGCGCGAGCCGATCGGCGTGGTGGTGGGCATCGTGCCGTGGAACTTCGCCACCATGATCGCCATCTGGAAGCTGGCCTCGGCCCTGACCACCGGCTGCAGCATCATCCTCAAGCCGAGTGAATTTACCCCACTGACGCTGCTGCGCATCGCCGAACTGGCCACACAAGCCGGCCTGCCGGCCGGGGCGCTGAACGTGCTGACCGGTGGCGGCCTGGTGGGCAAGGCACTGATCGAGCACGCCGGTACCGACAAAGTTTCATTCACCGGCTCGGTCCCAACCGGCATCGCCGTCGGCCAGGCTGCCATGGGTGCCAAGCTGACCCGGGCGACACTGGAACTGGGTGGCAAGAATGCGGTGGCCTTCCTGCCCGATGTGGCAACCGACAAGGCCGTGGACGGCATCATCGAAGCCGGCTTCCTGCACTCGGGGCAAATCTGCGCGGCTGGCGAACGCTTCTACGTGCACCATTCGCGCATCGACCCGTTGCTGGACGCGCTGTCCCAGCGCCTGGGCCAACTGAAGATCGGCTCGCCGCTGGACGAATCCACTCAGTTCGGCCCGGTGGCCAACAAGCCACACCAGCAGAAGCTGGCGGAACTGTTCGCCACTGCGCGCGCCGAAGGTAGCCAAATCATCCATGGCGGCAAGCTGGGCGACGGCCCCGGTTGCTTTGTCGAACCTACGGTAATCCTCGCCAGGTCGGCCAACGACACCCTGCTCAACCAGGAAACCTTTGGCCCGGTGGCGACCTTCCTGCCGTATGACGACGAAGACGAGCTGCTGCAGTTGATGAACGCCTCGCCCTACGGCCTCAGTGCCAGCCTGTGGACCAACGACCTGGGCAAGGCCATGCGCATGATCCCGCAAATCCAGGCCGGCACCCTGTGGGTGAACATGCACACACTACTCGACCCGGCTGTGCCGTTTGGTGGCATCAAGGCATCCGGCGTTGGCCGCGAGTTCGGCTCGGCGTTCATCGATGACTTCACCGAACTCAAGTCGGTGATGATTCGCTACTGACCACACCCCTTGGCCAAGGCGTGCAAACGCCTTGGCAGCCACGAACAAGACCCCGCCCTACCGCACACGCCCTAATAGGCCATCGCCGCCAACCGCGATGGCCCCTCGCCAGACCGAGGGTGCCCCCGAACAACAAGGGCCGCCTTGCAGGCGGCCGAGAAAACGAGGGATGTGCAAATGGTCAAACCACAGACGCTGTCCAGCCTGGCACTGGCAACCTTGCTGGCCAGCCAGGCCGCGCCGGCCGTTGAGCTGTACGCCGACGAGGACAGCCACCTGAACGCCGACATGCTGGCGGTATGGGGCATGTTCAATAGCCGCAAGAACTACGACGGCACCACGGGCGGCTCGACCTGGCGCGAAGGCTTCATCAAGTATGGCCTCAGCGGTGACCAGGGCCTGGCCGGCAACGGCACGCTGTATGGCAGCCTGAACTGGGTAAGCTCGGCCACCTGGGGCGACGGCGATGCGGCCGGCAATACCGATGGTTCGGAACGCACCACCAAGATCGAGGACGCCTTCCTGGGTTGGCGCTCAGGCGATCTGTTCCCGGTATTGGGCAAGGATGGCGTGGACCTTTCCGCAGGCCGCCAGACCATTCGCCTGGGCAGTGGTTTCCTGATCAACGACGACGGCCCGAACCTCGGTAATGGCGTGGCCGACGGCGCCCTCGATCGGGGTGGTGCCTACTATCTGGCCGCCCGCCATGCCTTCGACCGCACCGCCATGCTGCGCCTGGGTGGCAGCGATGGCCTGCATGGCAGCCTGCTGTGGCTGAAATCCGACAACCGCGCCCAGGCCGAAACCGAACTGGCCGCTGGCACGCTGGACTACACCCACGCCCTGGGCACTTTGGGGCTGACCTGGATTCACGGCATCGACGTCGCCGACCAGTGGGCCAGCGAGTTCCAGAAAGCCCGCGAAGGCATGGACGTGTACAGCCTGCGCGGCGAAGGCAGCGCCGGCATCGACAATGCCAGCTTCGCCTTTGAGTACGCTTGGCAGGACAAGACCGACGGCCCCGAGCAAGCCTGGTACCTGCAGGCCGGCTACACCTTCGCCGACCTGCCCTGGGCACCGTCGATCACCTACCGCTACACCCGCTACTCAGCCGGCTGGGACTCGCTGTTCAGCGGCTTGTCCTCCGGTTATGGCACCTGGTTCCAGGGCGAAGTCGCCGCCAACTACGCCGGCCCGTTCAACAGCAATACCGGCATCCACCATGTGGGCGTGAAGGCGACGCCGTTGGAAAACCTCACGGTTGGCGCGCTGTACTTCGATTTCGACACCGTACGCACCCGCGATAGCCTCAACCTCGATGCCAGGGAGCTGGACCTGTATGTGGAATGGGCAGTCAACGACCACCTGATCATCAGCCCGCTGGTGGGCCTGTACCAGCCACGCAAGGATGAAAGCAACGGTGGCAATCAGGTCGGCGGCAACGGCACCAACGTGTACAGCCAGCTGACCGTGGCCGTGCCGTTCTAAAGCAACCACTAAAGGCTTTCGGAATACCCGTGGGAGCGGGCATGCCCGCGAAGAAGGCGACTCGGTGTATGGCACCGGCTTTGCCGGTGTTCGCGGGCATGCCCGCTCCCACAGGGATGGGTGACTGACCTCCAGAAGCGTTTGACCTTCTCTGATTGGGCAAACAAGATTCGCCAACCTACCGATCGGTAGGCGAAAAACAGACAGAGAAGACCATGCACGCAGATCCCTCTCCCCCAATACGTTTCAGCTTCGCCCTGGGCCTCGGCCTGATTGGCGCACTCGGCCCTTCCGCCGTCGACATGTACCTGTCGAGCCTGCCGGAAATCGCCAGCCACTATCAGGCCAGTTTCACGCGTGTGCAGCTGACGCTGACCTTCTTCCTGCTGGCCATGGGCGCCGGCCAGCTGATCTTCGGCCCCATCGTCGACGCCTATGGCCGGCGCAAACCGCTGCTGGCCGGCCTGCTGCTGTTCATCCTCTGCTCACTCGGCGCAGCCGCGGCCCCCAGCCTCGACACCCTGATCATGCTGCGCTTCTTCCAGGGGCTGGGCAGCGCGCTGACCCTGGTCGTGATCATGAGCATGGTGCGTGATGTGAGCCAGGGCGTTGCCGCGACCAAACTGTTCGCCCTGCTGATGACCATCGAAGGTGTGGCACCGATCCTGGCACCGGCCCTGGGCGGCGTGATCGACGCGCATTTCGGCTGGCGCGCGGTGATGTTGGTACTCGCCGGCATGGGGCTGGCGGTGCTGCTCAACAGCCTGCTGAACCTGCCGGAAACCCTGCCCCCGGGCAAACGCGAACCGCTGCGCCTGGGCCACGCCTGCCGTACCTACCTGGCCATTCTGGCCGACCGCCGCTTCCTGCGCCCGACCCTAGCAGTGGCCGCGGTGTTCTTCTTCCTGTTCGCCTACATCGGCGGTGCCACCCTGGTGTACCAGGCCCACTACGGCCTGAGCGCCCAGGCCTTCGGCCTGCTGTTCGGCGCTACCGGGGTATCGATCCTGTTTGGCGCCATGGCCGCCAGCCGCCTGATCAGCCGCCTGGGCTTGAATACCCTGACCCGCCTGGGCGTGCTATGCATGGCTGGCGGCGCCTGCATCAGCCTGCTCGGTGCGCTGACCGGCCTGGGGCTGCCGGGTGTGGCTGGCGGCATGGTGGTGGCGCTGTTCGGCCTGGGCATAGCCGAATCGACGCTGATGTCGCTGGTCATGGCCTCGCAAGACAAGGCGCTGGGCTCCACCGCAGCGCTGCTGGGCGCTATTCAGCTGTCTGCATCTGCCGGCGCAGCCCCGTTGGCCGCCGTGGTGCTCGACCACGGCCCGACCGCCTGGGCCGCGCTGCTGGCCCTGTGCACCTTGGTGGTGTGCCTGCTGACCGCTCTCAGCCTGCGCGATACCCCCGCCAGCTTCTCGCTCGCTGGCCATTGAAGCCCTGGCACTGACGGTCAACTCGGCTGGCAGGCAGGCACAAGACGACCTACCAGTCGTTAGCGAAACTGGCTGCCTCGATACCAACAATAAATCCGATGGCAGCCAGCCCTGCGAGACCCGCTATGACCCTCGATACCAGAATTGACTTCATCTACCTGTCCGAGCAGGACATGATCCGCGCCGGCGTCACCGACATGCCCGCCTGTGTCGACACCATGGAAGAAATGTTCGGCTTGCTGTACCAGGGCGACTACCGCATGGCCGGCCCGAACAGCGACTCGCACGGTGCGATGATCACCTTCCCCGAGCACTCGCCCTTCCCCAATATGCCCAAGCCCACCGCCGACCGGCGCATGATGGCGATGCCAGCCTACCTCGGCGGCAACTTCCAGACCGCCGGCGCCAAGTGGTACGGCTCGAACATCGCCAACCGCGAGAAAGGCCTGCCCCGCTCGATCCTGATGTTCACCCTCAACGATGCCGACACTGGCGCACCACTGGCGCACATGTCGGCCAACCTGCTGTCGGCCTACCGTACCGGCGCCATCCCAGGCGTAGGTGCCCGCCACCTGGCGCGCAAGGACGCCAAGGTCATCGGCCTGGCCGGCCCGGGGGTGATGGGCAAAACCACGGTCGCCGCGTTCATGGCTGTCTGCCCACTGATCGACACCATCAAGATCAAGGGCCGCGGCCAGAAAAACCTGGATGCCTTCGTCGCCTGGGTCAAAGCCAGCTTCCCGCAAATCGTCAACGTCCAGGTGGTTGAAACCCTGGAAGAGGTGGTACGCGGCTCCGACCTGGTCACCTACTGCAGCTCGGGCGAAGTGGGCGACCCCAGCCAGTACCCCCTGGTGCGTCGCGAATGGGTCAAGCCTGGCGCATTCCTGGCGATGCCAGCCCCGTGCAGCATCGATGCCGGCATGGAGCAGGACGACGTCCGCAAGGTGGTCGACAACACCGGCCTTTACGAGGCCTGGTTCGAAGAACTGCCCAAGCCTGCGCATAACCACGTGCCGCTGGTAGGCGTGCGTTTCATGGACATGATTCACGAAGGCAAGCTGGCCGCCGAGCAGGTGGAAGACATCGGCAAGATCATCAGCGGCGACGCACCAGGGCGTCTGCATGACGACGAAATCATCCTGATGTCGGTAGGCGGCATGCCTGTCGAGGATGTGGCCTGGGGCACCGTGGTGTACCGCAAGGCGCTGGAGCAAGGCATCGGCGTGAAGCTCAACCTTTGGGAAACCCCCGTTCTCAGCTGATTCACCCATTACCGGACAACGAGGCAAAACCCATGACACAGATCACCAAACTGAAAACCGGCTCCAAATTCGAAGACATGGCCAGCTACTCCCGCCTGGTGGCGGTGGACAACTGGATTCACGTTTCCAACACCGCCGGGCGCAACCCGCAGACCCAGCTGATCCCGGAGGACGTGATCGAACAGACCCACCAGGTGTTCGCCAATATCGAAACCGCCTTGGCCGCGGTCGATGCCAGCCTGGCCGACGTCATCAATTCGCGGGTATTCATTCAGGACCCGGCCGATGTGCCGCAGGTCATGGACGTGATCGGCCAGAAGTTCCGCGGCATCGACCCGGCCACCACGGTCACCTGCCCGCCGTTGGGCTCCACCGTGTACAAGGTCGAGCTGGAAGTCACTGCCTACCGCGGTGCGGGGCAAGCGCAAGTGACCCTGATCCGCCTTGGCCAGTAAAACCGCTGGCTGCCGCTGAGCACTCCTCTGCCCGAACCACAATGAGTAAAGCCATGTCTCCCACGATCGCCCCCGTGCAAACCAGCACCCGCCACCCCGCCGCCACGACTGTGGTGATCATCGGTGGCGGCATCATCGGCCTGACTGCCGCACTGACGCTCGCCGAGCGCAACATACCGGTGGTGGTGCTGGAAAAGGGGCGCATCGCTGGCGAGCAGTCGTCGCGCAACTTGGGCTGGGTGCGCAAGACCAACCGTCACGCCCACGACATCCCCCTGGCACTGGCGGCCGACCGGCTGTGGGCCGAGATGCCAGCGCGCGTAGGCAGTGACGTTGGCTATCGCCAGGCGGGCATCATGTTCATCGGCCGCAACGACACGCAGATGGGCATGCATGAAGGCTGGCTTAAAAGTGTCGAGGCGCTGGGCCTGGATTCGCGCCTGCTGAGCGCGCGTGAAATCGCCCAGAAAGTGCCGGGTGGTCGGGCGGATTGGGCAGGCGGCATCTTCACACCCTCCGATGCCCGCGCAGAACCGACGCTGGCCGCCAGCGCCATCGCCGGTGCGGCCATTGCCAAAGGCGCGGTAGTGGTGGAGAACTGCGCGGTGCGTACGCTGGTCACCGCAACCGGCCGTATCAGCGGGGTGGTCACCGAGCAAGGCGAAATCCGCTGCGACCAGGTATTGCTGGCCGGTGGCCTATGGTCGCGCAAGTTCCTCGGCAACCTGGGCATCAACCTGCCGACCTTGCCGCTGACCTGTTCCGTGCTGCGCACCGAGCCAATGGACGGGCCTACCGATATCGCCGTCGGCGCACCGGACTTTTCGTTTCGCAAGCACAAGGACGGCGGTTACATCATCACCCAGCGCGGCGCACTGGATGCTTTCCTCACCCTCGACCACCTGCTGCTGGGCAAGCGTTACCTGCCCCAGCTGCGTGCGCAGCGGGACTTTTTGCGCATCAGCTTTGGCAAATACTTCTTCAAGGACCTGGCCCTGGCCCGGCGTTGGAAAGCCACGGATGTGACCCCTTTCGAGCGCGTAAGGGTACAAGACCCACACGCCAACCCAGCACTCAACGACGAGGCCATGCGCAACCTCAAAGCGGCCTGGCCGGTATTCGAACAGGCACGCATCGCCAGCGCCTGGGCTGGCACGATTGACGTCACCCCCGACTCCAACCCGGTAATCGGCCCGGTGGCCAGCATCCCAGGCCTGACCCTGGCCACCGGTTTTTCCGGGCATGGCTTCGGCACCTCGCCCGCTGCCGGCCAGTTGGCGGCGGACCTGGTATCCCAGGCTGCACCCCTGATTGACCCAAGCCCTTACCGCTTCGAGCGCTTCGCCTGAACTAACACGCCAGGGTGGATGAACGTGCTGTACTCGGTGTACAGCCTACCCAATGGTGCCCTGGGCGCCAGTCCCGAAGGGAGATAGAGGGGGCGCTTCGCGCCCCCAGCATCATCGCCGCGTGGAGCGACACCCAAGATGGCCACGAAGCTATCTGAACTGGTACTCCAACCCCGCCCCCGCATACCACGATCGCCCAGGCGCTGCCTCGTAATAACGCCCGTTGCTGTCGCCAACGATCACCGACCCCACATACTGCCGGTCGAACAGGTTGTCCAAACGCACCAGTTGATGGAACGTCCAGGGCCCGACGTGCTGTTCGAAACGCGTCCGCCAGTTGAATACGGCATACGCAGGTGCCGGTTTGGCGTTGTTGCTGTCGTCCACATACACCTTGCTGCGGTATTGCCCTTCTACCCCCATGCTGACCGACGGAACGGGTTTCCACACCAGCTCGCCATACAGGTTGTCGAGCGGCACACCCGGCAGCCGGTTGCCACGTTCGATGGCCGAACTGACATCTTCGGCATAGCGCGCATCGGTGCGGGTGTACACCACCGTGGTCTGCCATTGCTCGCCCAGGTCACTCTGCAGGCTCGCCTCGAAACCGCGTCTTGTCGTGCGCCCTGCATTGCGATAACTGGTGCGGCCAGCCGTAGCGTTGGCAACGACGATTTCGTCATCGGTTTGAATTTCATACACCGCCGCATTCAAGCGCGTGCGTTCGCCCAGGCGATACTTCACACCCACTTCATACTGCATGCTGGTGGCAGGTTTGAGCCCGAAGTTGAAACGTTCGACCTCACCCGGCGCATAGGCCATTTCGGCCTGCGTGGGGGTTTCGAAACCTTTACCAACGCTTGCGTAGCCGCGCAGGTCGGGGGTGAACGCATACATCACCGACAGCGACGGGGTGGCCTGCTGGTACGTCTTCGAACCACTCGAATCACCGTTGGCCAGGTAATGGTCATCGACGCGCATTTTCATGGTGCTGTAGCGCAGCCCCAGTTCGCTGGTCCAGTTGCCGATTTCCCAGTGCGCCTGCAGGTAGGGGTCCAGGCTGGTGGCCGTGTCCTGCTCGTCGCGGCGCAGTTCGCCCTTGACGCCCAACTGGTCGCCGCTGAAGTTCTGGTAGCCGCGGCGGTCATCCGTGCTCTGGTCGTAATCGGCGCCGACGGTGAACGTGAGGTTACCGGGCACCTCGACAACCGGCTGGATCCAGCGCAGGGTGCCGCCGTGGAATTCGCGGTCGAAGTCAACGACTCCGCCACCACGCTGCACGTTTGAAGGTGCTTTTTCTGATATGGACAGGTACTGCACAACACTGCGTCGCCCCGCGTACAGGTTGAACTGCAATGTGGCATCACCGAAATAGCGCTCGTAGTTCATGCCCAGCTGTTGATGATCGATGCTTTTACGCGTGTTGTATTTCTCTGCCTCGACCGCGGTAGAACGAGGGTCGTGCTTGTAGGCATCCCACTTCTGCCCCAGCGGGTCCTGCGTGTCGTTCTGCTCCAGGCTGCTGTAGATCAGCGCCATGCGCGAGTCGTCGTCGGGCTTGAAATTGACCTTGGCGAACGTCTGGTCGCGGCGTGCTGCACTGTGGTCGCGGTAACCATCGGTGTCCATGCGCGAGGCATCCAGCACGAAACCGGCGGTGTCGTTACCGCCCTCGGCGGACAGGTGATTCTTGTTGAAGCCGTCACTGCCGAACGTGGTTTCAGCGCCAACGCGGGCCGGGCCCTGCCCGTCGCGGGTGAACATCTGGATCACGCCACCGGCGTTGCTGCCATACAACGTCGCAGCCGGGCCACGCAGCACCTCGATGCGCTCGGCCACGTCCAGGTTCAGTGTGGCTGCCTGCCCTTGCCCGTCGGGGGTACTGGCAGGAATACCATCGCTCAGCAACTTGATACCGCGCACACCGAACGCTGAACGGGCACCGTAGCCCCGTGAGGAAATCTGCAGGTCCTGGGCATAGTTCTGCCGGTTCTGCACCACCAGGCCGGGCACCTTGCTCAGCACTTCCGACAGGTTGACGCCAAGCTGGCCATCAGTGCCGTGGGACAGGTCAACGGTATCGACCGAAAACGGCAGGTCAAAGCTGCTGGTGGGCGTGTAGGCGCCGGTAACCACCAGCGGATCCATGACGACGACATCGGGCGAATGGGCCCTGGCAACGCTATTGGCGCTCATGCCGCCTGCAAACAGCAGGGCCAGGCTTGTAGATGAGGGAACACGAAAAAGAAATCGATACATGCGCAGCTTCCGGAAATTGCCGGTATTACACCAGACCAGCAGCGCCAGCGCGAACGCCAAGACGGGTTAACGCTGGATTTCCTCTGGCAAGCTGTTGCGATTTTACTTACAGTGAAATACTGTATGCACATACAGCAAAATAAGGAATTCCCTGTGTCCAGCACCGCCTCTGCCACCCCGAGCAGCTATGAACAGCTGGGTGTACGCATCCAGAAGATCATCAACAGCCCCACCGCCCAGCGCAGCCGTGCGGCGCTGATCTTCCGCCTGGAACAGGAAAGCCCGGATGACTGGGAGACGCTGCTCGAGGAAATCGCCGAGAACGACAACGTCACCCTCGCCCACCGGGACGATGGCGGCGTGCAGATTTTCTGGACCGTGCCGAAGGAAGACTGACCACGCATGAGAGTTTCGCTTTTCGCTGCAACCTGCCTGCTGCTGACCGCCCCCTTTGTTCAAGCCGACGCCCCGCGTACCTTCCAGGAGGCCAAGAAGGTCGCCTGGAAGCTGTATGCGCCGCAATCGACCGAGTTTTATTGCGGCTGCAAATACAAGGGCAACAAGGTCGACCTGGCGTCCTGTGGCTATGCCCCGCGCAAGAATGCCCAGCGCGCCTCGCGCATCGAATGGGAGCACATCGTACCGGCATGGCAGATCGGCCATCAGCGCCAGTGCTGGCAGGCCGGCGGGCGCAAGCAGTGCGCGCAGCATGACGACGTGTACAAGCGCGCCGAAGCTGACCTGCACAACCTGGTGCCCAGCATCGGCGAGGTCAACGGCGACCGCAGCAATTTCAGTTTCGGCTGGCTGCCCGAACAACGCGGCCAGTACGGCCGTTGCCTGACCCAGGTCGACTTCAAGGCCAAGAAGGTGATGCCGCGCCCTTCGATCCGCGGCATGATCGCGCGCACCTACTTCTACATGAGCCAGCAGTACAACCTGCGGTTGTCCAGCCAGGACCGCCAGCTGTTCGAGGCCTGGAACAAGACCTACCCGCCGCAAGCCTGGGAGCAGCAACGCAACCAGCGAGTGGCCTGCGTGATGGGGCGGGGCAACGCGTTTGTCGGGCCGGTCAACCTCAAGGCCTGTGGCTGAGCCTCACACCAGCGCCTGCAAGTAGGCGCTGGCTTCCCGATAGCGGGCCAGCCGCGCCAGGTCAGCGGGGCTTGGGCAGGGAATGCGTGAGAGGTCACTGTTGTCGGCCAGGTCGGCCAGCTTGACGGTGCGCGCCAGCGGGTCATCGCCCAGGCGCACCACGAAGTCCTGGTAGGCCTCGCCCTCGCGGCGGCTTAGCGCCAGCAACGCGGCAAGGATTTTCAGCGCGAAGCCCTCGCGCGCCAGGTCGGACAGGGTCAGCGGGGTATCTTCGATCACATCGTGAAGCACCGCGACAATCCGTTGCTCGGGCGTGGCAACCCGCATCATCACGCGTAACGGGTGGAGGATATAAGCCGCCCCACCCTTGTCGTATTGCCCTTCATGCGCCCTGGCGGCCACGGCAATGGCCCGCTCCAGTGTAGACATGAGGCCCTCCCCGTCTGGCATCTCCCAACCCAAGCATAGCCAAACTTGTGTGAACAATGTCTAGTACAGGCCAGGCCGCCAACACTTCGGCATAGGCTTAGCGTGCTGCGCCGTGCTGAATGACCACCGAATCGGTACCCAGCTTGGCCATCACCTCGTCCCGGCGCGCCTGGGCCTCTTCGCGGGTCGGGAACGGCCCCATCAGCACCACCGGCTTGCCGTCGCGGTACTCCACCGAAGATGGGATGCCCTTCTCGATCAGCCGTGCGGTCATGTCGCTCAGCGCGCCCATGTTGGCGCCCTGCACCACTTCCACATCCCAACCCTGGGGCGCCGGCTGGTCGGCGAGCGCTTCGGCACGTCGCTGCAGGTCGGCACCGCCGCAAAGCTCGCGGATACGCAGGTTGTTGCCGGTGTCGTCGACGATGATGTCGTACTGGCCATCGCGCTTGATCGCCACATAGCTGCGATAGGCTTCGTATTGCCCGGCATCGTCCTTGCCGCGGACCTGGCCGCAAATGGTGCCCTGGGTGTCGATCCGTACGTTGCCGAACTTGGCAGTCTTGGGGTTGTGCAAGTGTTCGGCCACCTGCTTGTGCACGCCTTCGACCTCGTTCTCACAGCCCGCCAGGGCGAGCACTGCCATTACCACAGCCAGTTTGCGCACGCGTGTACCTCCAGATTCGAAGGGGCGGATTCTAGCATGGCGGGCCATACCCGAACCGCGACCAAACGTTACACGCTGCTTCGTGCGCAAATGAAAAAAGGGCGATCATTGCTGATCGCCCTTTTTCGATTTGGTAGGCACAATTGGACTCGAACCAACGACCCCCACCATGTCAAGGTGGTGCTCTAACCAACTGAGCTATGTGCCTGTCGTGTGGTGCGCATACTAGTGATCGAATGCGTACCTGTAAAGCTTTTTTTTGATAAAAATCAAAAACTTTCGGGGTTCGTGCACGAGGAGTCTATATGCGACTCGGGCCGGTCGCGAGCCCAATGAAAAAAGGGGTGACCCTTGCGGATCACCCCTTCTTCGATTTGGTAGGCACAATTGGACTCGAACCAACGACCCCCACCATGTCAAGGTGGTGCTCTAACCAACTGAGCTATGTGCCTGTCGTGTGGTGCGCATTCTACGCATTCCAAAAACCCTGTCAACACTTTTTTTCGCGCTAAGCTACTGAATCTTAAACTCTTTATATAAGGAGGGCCGACAAGCGCCCCGTAAAGGATTTTCACCAGACGACTAGCGGGTGTTTATTATTATTGATAGCATCGGTACATTCGTTAAAAATATAAAACACGAGGTTCCTGCAGCATGGCTAACACCCCCTACCCCCAGTCCTACTACGCCGCCTCGGCCAACCCGGTGCCGCCACGTCCGGCGCTGCAGGGTGAGGTGGAAACCGATGTATGCATCATCGGCGCCGGCTACACCGGCCTGTCCAGCGCCCTGTTCCTGCTCGAGAACGGCTTCAAGGTGAGCATCGTCGAAGCGGCCAAGGTCGGCTTCGGCGCGTCGGGCCGCAACGGCGGCCAGATCGTCAACAGCTATAGCCGCGACATCGACGTCATCGAACGCACCGTTGGCCCCAAGCAGGCGCAACTGCTGGGCCATATGGCCTTCGAAGGCGGCCGCATCATTCGTGAGCGCGTGGCCAAATACAACATCCAGTGCGACCTGAAAGACGGTGGCGTGTTCGCCGCCATCACCAGCAAGCAGATGGGCCACCTGGAGTCGCAAAAGCGCCTGTGGGAACGTTTTGGCCACAATCAGCTGGAGCTGATGGACCAGAAGCGCATCCGCGAAGTGGTTGCCTGTGACAGTTACGTCGGCGGCATGCTCGACATGAGCGGCGGCCACATCCACCCATTGAACCTGGCCTTGGGCGAAGCGGCTGCAGTCGAGTCGCTGGGTGGCATCATCTATGAACAAACCCCGGCGGTACGCATCGAACGTGGTGCCAACCCGGTCGTTCACACCCCGCAGGGCAAAGTCCGCGCCAAGTTCATCATCGTTGCCGGCAACGCCTACCTGGGCAACCTGGTGCCAGAGCTGGCCGCCAAGTCCATGCCATGCGGCACCCAGGTGATCACCACCGAGCCGCTGGGCGAAGAACTGGCACGCACCCTGCTGCCGCAGGACTACTGCGTCGAGGACTGCAACTACCTGCTCGACTACTACCGCCTGACCAGCGACAAGCGCCTGATCTTCGGCGGTGGCGTGGTGTACGGCGCGCGTGACCCGGCCAACATCGAGGCGATCATCCGTCCGAAGATGCTCAAGGCCTTCCCGCAGCTGAAGAACGTGAAGATCGATTACGCCTGGACCGGCAACTTCCTGCTGACCCTGTCGCGCCTGCCACAGGTTGGCCGTATCGGCGACAACATCTATTACTCGCAGGGTTGCTCGGGCCACGGCGTGACCTACACCCACCTGGCGGGCAAGGTACTGGCCGAAGCCCTGCGCGGCCAGGCGGAGCGTTTCGACGCCTTCGCCGGCCTGCCGCACTACCCATTCCCGGGTGGCCAGATGCTGCGCGTGCCGTTCAGCGCCATCGGTGCCTGGTACTACAGCCTGCGCGATCGTCTGGGCTTCTGATGTAAACAGGCCTGACCCTATCGCCGGCAAGCCTGCCCCCACAGGAACCGCACCATTTTCGAATGTGCAATTTCTGTGGGGGCAGGCTTGTCGGCGATAGGGCCGGTTCAGGCCATTTCATTTGTTCAGGCTATTCACCGCCTGTTTCGCTGCAACTTCCTGCCCCGCCTTGGCCAGCTCATCGGCAGCCATCAACCAGCGCTGGCGATCCACCTGGGCCGGCAATTGTCGCGGTGGCTGCACCAGCACCGCCCAGCTCCCCTGCTTCGCCCACGCCGAGGCAAACTCATCGAATGCCATCACCTGCCGCCGGTGCATGCCCGAGCGCAACAACACCCGCTGCTTGTAACGGTCATAACCGATCAGCACCGCATAACGCGGCTCACCCCACCAGGCCGAACCTTCCTCGTAACGCAGCAGCACTGGGTTGCCCGCCGCCACTTGGGTCAACAGCGCGTCCAGTTGTTTGTCCAGCGGGTATACCACCATGCCGTAGTCCCGCGCCACGCGGGGGATACCGGTATCCAGCGCTTCGGCGCCCTGGGGCAGGTTCAACGGTTTGTCCAGAAGCCCCGGTGTGATCGGAGCCCCCTGTTGCGACAGCACGGCCGCCAGTGCCATAGCCCCGCTGTGGTTGGCGTTGCCACGGTAGAACGGCACGCTGCTGATCTCCACTCGCTGAGGCAAGCCCTTGAGGTTGGCAGGCGGTGCGCTGGCACAACCGGCCAGGGTGGCAGCCATCAGACAGGCGGCCAGCAGCCGTCGGTAGGCGGTTTTGACGGAATGTTGCTCCATGGACACTCGCTTGTTCCAACGCCAGGCAGGCAGCGCCCGGCTCTGGCCACCGATCATAGGTCCGACAGCGGCGCGGGTATAGTCCGACAACGGCTTAGAGCGAATCGGCCCCAGAGATAGACCTTTGTTCGATGGAACGTCACAGGCGAAGGGCTAGACTAAAGCAGTGTCTGGAAGGCAAGCGCTGGCCAATCGAAGGCTTGCCGTAGAGATGGAGGCACAGATGAGCCTGACCATGGCAATTCTCATGCTGGTAGGCATGTGGCTAAGCGTTGCAGCCGCCATGCTGTGGGGTGTACTGCGCATTGTGCGGCGTCATGCACAACATCACCACCTGCCACCGCAGCCCCTGGCCAAGCCACAGCCAATAAGGCGGGCGCGGCGGCATGCCGGGGTGCACTGACCTCAAAATTTACTAAAGCCCATTCGCGGGCTTGCCGGCGAATGGGCGCAATGCGCCCCGCTTTTATATCAACCTTCAGCTGCCTCACGCTTCAAACGCGCCCGACGCGCCAGGATGTTGAGGATCTCGATAGCCGTCGAGAACGCCATGGCGGCATACACATAACCCTTCGGTACATGAGCGCCAAACCCTTCGGCGATCAGCGTCATACCGATCATGATCAGGAAGCCCAGGGCCAGCATCACGACGGTCGGGTTGTCGTTGATGAAGTTGGCCAGCGGGTCGGCGGCCACCATCATTACGATCACCGCAGTGATCACGGCAATGATCATGATCGGCAGGTGCTCGGTCATACCCACGGCGGTGATGATGCTGTCGACCGAGAAGACGATGTCCAGCAGCAGGATCTGGAAGATTGCCGCAGCAAAGCCCAGGGTAACGGTCGAGCCAACCTTGGCTTCTTCCTTGGCACCGTGCGGGTCGACGCTTTCGTGAATCTCCTTGGTCGCCTTCCACAGCAGGAACAGGCCACCGGCAATCAGGATCACATCCTTCCACGAGAAGGCGTTGCCGAACACTTCGAACACCGGGTCGGTCAACTGGACGATCCAGGCCACCGTGCTGAGCAAGGCCAGGCGCATGACCAAGGCCATGCTGATGCCGATACGCCGTGCCTTGGAGCGGTACTCCACCGGCAGCTTGTTGGTCAGGATCGAGATGAAGATCAGGTTGTCGATACCCAGTACAACTTCCATGGCCACCAGCGTAGCCAGGGCAACCCAGGCGGTAGGGCTAGCGGCGAGTTCCAGCAAATATTCCATTGTTCAGATCCTGCAGCGGCGGTTGGGGTCAAATGTCCTGGGTTTGTTCTTTTTTCTCGGCATCCTTGGGCTTCTGCCCTTCGCTGCCGATGGCATCGCTCAACGCCTGCTGGGCAGCCTTGTTGGTATCGTCGATGGCCTGCTTGGCCGACTGCGCGGCCTGGTCGAGCATCTGCTGGGCAGATTTCTCGGCCTGGTCGCAACCTGCCAGGGTGAACAGGGCCAAGGCCAGCACCAACGGGGTGCCGATGGATTTGAGTTGCAGCATGGTGTCCTCGCTTGAAAATTCCGGCGGCGCATGGCGCCTGATGCCGTGCATTCTAGAGACGCCGATAGTTCAGTAAAATTCGTATTTTCATGACGTATACTTCGGTTTTTACGAATCGGGACGACCAACGGTGCTCAATTATCGCCAGCTGCATTACTTCTGGGCCGTGGCCAAGACTGGCAGCATCACCCGTGCCAGCCAACAGCTGAACCTCACACCGCAAACCATCAGCGGGCAGATCACCCTGTTCGAGCAAACCTACGGCCTGGAACTGTTCCAGCGCGCCGGACGCCAGCTTGAGCTGACCGAAACCGGCCGCCAGGCGCTGGTGTACGCCGAGCAGATGTTCCAGATCGGCGGCGAGCTGGAAGCCCTGCTGCGGGCCGGCCCCCAAGAGCAGATCCTGTTCCGCGTTGGGGTAGCCGACGTGGTCCCCAAATCCATCGTCTACCGCTTGCTGGCACCTACCATGGAACTGGACGAGGTGCTGCGCATCAACTGCCGCGAAGACAAACTTGAACGGCTGCTGGCAGACCTGGCCATCCAGCGCCTGGACCTTGTGATTTCCGACAGCCCCATGCCCAGCCACCTGGACATCAAAGGTTACAGCCAGAAGCTCGGCGAATGCGGGCTGAGCTTTTCGCCACCCCTGCACTGGCGCAACGGCTGGACGGCCCTTTTCCGGCCTGCTTGCAGGATGCGCCGCTGCTTGTTCCAGGCCAGGAAACCGTGGTGCGCAGCCGCCTGCTGCGGTGGCTGGGCGAACAGCAGGTGCAGCCTCGGATCGTGGGGGAGTTCGATGACAGTGCCTTGATGCAGGCGTTCGGGCAGTCGGGTAGCGGCATTTTCGTTGCCCCCAGCGTTATCGCCGAAGAGGTGTGCCGCCAGTATGGCGTGCAGTTGATCGGCCAGACCGAAGCCGTACACGAGTCGTTCTATGCCATTTCGGTGGAGCGCAAGGTCAAGCACCCAGGGATCGTGGCGATTACCGAGGGGGCGCGGCGGGAGTTGTTTCATTGGTGAGGCGCTCGGAGCAGCCCTACAAGCCGCTATGGTAAAGTCCGCCCTTTCCAGATTCCGAGATACCGCTGCACATGACCCCCCTCCTCCGTTTCCTCAACCGCACCAGCCTGGTCACGCAGATCGTCATCGGTTTGCTCGCCGGCATCGCCCTTGCGCTGCTGGCACCTGCCATCGCCCGCGACCTGGCTTTCCTCGGCAAGGTATTCGTCAGCGCCCTGAAAGCGGTTGCGCCCGTGCTGGTGTTCATCCTGGTCATGGCTTCGATCGCCAACCATCGTCACGGCCAGGAAACCCACATTCGCCCGATCCTCTGGTTGTACCTGCTGGGCACCTTTGCCGCAGCGGTGGTGGCCGTGGTCGCCAGCATGCTGTTCCCGTCGCACCTGGTGCTGAGCACGGGCGAGGCCACGCTGAGCGCACCAGGCGGCATTACCGAGGTGATGCAGAACCTGGTGCTGAGCGCGGTCGACAACCCGGTCAATGCCCTGCTCAACGCCAACTTCATCGGCATACTCACCTGGGCCATCGGCCTGGGCGTGGCCCTGCGTCATGCCGGCGAAACCACCCGTACCGTAGTAGACGACCTGTCCAATGGCGTGACCTTGATCGTGCGCATGGTCATCCGTTTCGCCCCGCTGGGCATCTTTGGGCTGGTCAGCTCCACCCTGGCCCAGTCAGGCCTGAACGCGCTGCTCGGCTACCTGCACCTGCTGGCGGTACTGATCGGCTGCATGCTGTTCGTGGCGCTGGTGATGAACCCACTCATCGTGTTCTGGAAGATCCGCCGCAACCCTTACCCACTGACGCTGCTGTGCCTGCGCGAAAGCGGCATTACCGCATTCTTCACCCGCAGCTCGGCCGCCAACATTCCGGTCAACCTGGCATTGTCGGAACGCCTTGGCCTGCATGAAGACACCTATTCGGTGTCGATCCCGCTGGGCGCGACCATCAACATGGCCGGTGCGGCGATCACCATTACCGTACTGACCCTGGCCGCCGTGCATACCTTGGGCATCCCGGTGGACCTGCCAACTGCCGTGCTGCTCAGCGTGGTGGCGGCGGTGTGCGCCTGCGGTGCCTCGGGCGTGGCTGGGGGCTCGCTGCTACTGATTCCACTGGCATGCAGCCTGTTTGGCATCCCCAGCGAAATTGCCATGCAGGTGGTGGCGGTAGGCTTCATTATCGGCGTGCTGCAGGATTCGGCCGAAACGGCGCTGAATTCTTCGACCGATGTGCTGTTCACTGCGGCGGCCTGCCTGGCCGAAGAGCGGCGCAACCCTTGAGATTGCCGGGGCCGCTGTGCGGCCCCAATTGCCTTACACGGTGGCATTACCTACCCTAGTGGCCTTTCCCCAGTAATGAGACAGGGCCATGTCAGAACACGAAACCGCCGGTGTTGGCCGCTTCAACAGCGTTGAGATCCGCATTCTCGGTTCGCTGATCGAAAAGCAGGCCACCAGCCCGGAAAGCTACCCGCTGACCCTCAATGCCCTGGTCCTGGCCTGCAACCAGAAGACCAGCCGCGAACCTGTGATGAACCTCACCCAAGGCCAGGTTGGCCAAGCCCTGCGTGCGCTTGAAGGGCAGGACCTGACCCGCTTGCAGATGGGCAGCCGTGCCGACCGCTGGGAACAGCGGGTAGACAAGGCACTGGAGCTGGTGCCCGCACAGCTGGTACTGATGGGCCTGATGTTCCTGCGCGGCCCGCAAACGCTCAACGAACTGCTGACCCGCAGCAACCGCCTGCACGACTTCGACGACACCGAGCAGATTCAGCATCAGCTGGAGCGCCTGATCTCGCGGGACCTGGCCTTGCACCTGCCGCGTCAGGCCGGCCAGCGTGAGGACCGCTACACCCACGCCTTGGGCGACCCGGCGGAAATCGAGGCGATCCTCGCTGCACGCCAGCAGGAAGGTGGCGCACGCAGCAGTGGCGCCAGTGTGTCGGAAGAACGCATCGAAGCCCTCGAAGCACGCATTGCAGCGCTGGAAGCACGGCTGGCCGAGCTGGAAGGCTGAGCCTTCACGGCTCGGGGTCGGGGAAGTTGCGGCAGCTCTTGCGCTCGGCCAGCTCCCGGTCACTGGGGCGCTGGTCGACGAACACGGTGCGCCCGTCGGCGTAGATTTCCAGGTAGCCCCAGTGCAGGTCCTGCTCTTTCTGCCCGGGCTTGGGGGGGGACTAGCCACCAGGGTTCGCGGCTGATCAGGGTCATGTTCAAGCTCCTGAGGGTGTCTGCACTAATCATAGACACCCTCAGTTTCTGCTTTGCTTGTGCCGGCCCTTTCGCGGCTAAAGCCGCTCCCACAGGGACCGCACAGCATTCAAAATCTGTGCAGTACCTGTGGGAGCGGCTTTAGCCGCGAAAGGGCCGGTACAGGCTTACGCCGGCGCCGAAGTGCGAATCAGGTGGTCGAAGGCCGCCAGCGAAGCCTTGGCCCCCTCACCCACCGCAATCACGATCTGCTTGTACGGCACGGTCGTCACGTCACCCGCTGCAAACACACCCGGGATACTGGTCTGGCCCTTGGCGTCGACGATGATCTCGCCACGCGGCGACAGCTCGACGGTGCCTTTGAGCCAGTCGGTGTTGGGCAACAGTCCGATCTGCACGAAGATACCTTCCAGCGCCACGTCATGCTGTTCATCGGTGGTGCGGTCCTTGTAGCGCAAGCCAGTCACTTTCTCGCCATTGCCCAGCACCTCGGTGGTGAGTGCGCTGGTAATGACTTTCACGTTCGGCAAACTGTGCAACTTGCGCTGCAAAACCGCGTCGGCACGCAGTTGGCTGTCGAACTCGATCAGCGTCACCTGGGCGACGATACCGGCCAGGTCGATGGCCGCCTCCACGCCCGAGTTGCCGCCGCCGATCACCGCTACGCGCTTGCCCTTGAACAGGGGGCCATCACAGTGCGGGCAGTAGGCCACGCCACGGCCACGGTATTCCTGCTCACCTGGCACGTTCATTTCGCGCCAGCGGGCGCCGGTGGCCAAGATCACGGTCTTGGCTTTAAGCGAGGCGCCGCCTGCCAGGCGTACTTCGTGCAAGCCACCCTCGCTGGCCGGAATCAACGCTTCGCCGCGCTGCAGGTTCATGATGTCGACATCGTACTGCTTGACGTGCTCTTCCAGCGCCGTGGCCAGCTTAGGCCCTTCGGTTTCCTGCACCGAGATGAAGTTCTCGATGGCCAGGGTGTCGAGCACCTGGCCGCCGAAGCGCTCGGCTGCTGCAACGCCAGTGCGGATGCCTTTACGCGCAGCATAGATGGCAGCAGCGGCGCCAGCGGGGCCACCGCCGACCACCAGCACGTCGAAGGCGTCCTTGGCGTTGATCTTCTCGGCCTGGCGGGCGCCGGCGCTGGTGTCGATCTTGCCAAGGATTTCTTCCAGGCCCATGCGGCCCTGGCCAAACACTTCACCGTTCAGGTAGATGCTCGGCACCGCCATGATCTTGCGCGCTTCCACTTCTTCCTGGAACAGCGCACCGTCGATGGCCACATGGCGCACGTTGGGGTTGAGCACCGCCATCAGGTTCAACGCCTGGACCACGTCCGGGCAGTTCTGGCACGACAGCGAGAAGTAGGTTTCGAAGGTGAATTCGCCTTCCAGGGCCTGGATCTGCTCGATCACTTCAGCACTGGCCTTGGATGGGTGGCCGCCGACTTGCAGCAGCGCCAGCACCAGCGAGGTGAACTCGTGGCCCATGGGGATGCCGGCGAAGCGCAGGCTGATGCTGTCACCCGGGCGGTTCAGCGAGAACGACGGGCGACGGGCATCGGTACCGTCCGCGCTGAATGTAATGAGGTTCGACAGGCCGGCAATTTCCACCAGCAAGTCATGCAATTCGCGGGACTTCGCGCCGTCGTCGAGGGAGGCAACGATCTCGATCGGCTGGGTGACCCGCTCCAGGTAGGTTTTCAGTTGCGATTTAAGCGTGGCGTCCAACATACGGGCGATTCCTTTTTCAAAACTCGGATACAAAAACGCCCAGGCGAGGTCGCCCGGGCGTTTGACGGGGCGGTAACAACTTCAGCTTTGGCGGCTGACTACCGCCCGCGACTGGCTCACAGTCTTAGATCTTGCCGACCAGGTCCAGGGACGGCGCCAGGGTGGCTTCGCCTTCTTTCCACTTGGCCGGGCACACTTCGCCTGGGTGAGCGGCAACGTACTGGGCAGCCTTCACTTTACGCAGCAGTTCGGCAGCATCGCGGCCTACACCACCGTCGTTCAGTTCGACGATTTTGATCTGGCCTTCCGGGTTGATCACGAAGGTACCGCGATCGGCCAGGCCGGCTTCTTCGATCAGCACGTCGAAGTTGCGCGAGATGACGTGAGTCGGGTCACCGATCAGCGGGTACTCGATCTTGCCGATGGTGTCCGAAGTGTCGTGCCAGGCTTTGTGGGTGAAGTGGGTGTCGGTGGACACGCCGTAGATTTCCACGCCCAGCTTCTGGAACTCTGCGTAGTTGTCGGCAAGGTCACCCAGCTCGGTCGGGCAAACGAAGGTGAAGTCGGCCGGGTAGAAGAACACGACAGACCACTTGCCTTTCAGGTCGGCTTCGCTGACCTGAACGAACTCGCCTTTGTGGTAGGCGGTGGCGTTGAACGGTTTGACCTGGCTGTTGATGATTGGCATGAGAGACGCTCCTTCATGGGGTTGGAATCAGTTGATGGATAGAATCCTAACTAATCATCCCGCTGAAGGCTCATTGGCAAAGCTCATGCTTGCGATTGGTTTTGGCTATAACCGGGGTTAATTAATAGAAGGGAATGGGCTGAGCAAAGGATTGCGGACCGGCGCGCCGTGACACGGATCGGCACACCCCTGCAGGAGCAGCCTTGTGCTGCTCCTGCAGGCTACGCGTTATCAGCGGGTGACCGTACGCATGGTCACGAACTCTTCGGCCGCCGTCGGGTGCACGCCGATGGTTTCGTCGAACTGCTGCTTGGTCGCACCGGCTTTCAGCGCAATACCCAGGCCCTGGATGATTTCACCGGCATCAGGGCCAACCATGTGACACCCCAGCACCTTGTCGGTCTCGGCATCGACCACCAGCTTCATCAGGGTCTTTTCCTGAATGTCGGTCAGGGTCAGCTTCATGGCGCGGAAGCGGCTTTCGAACACCTGCACCTTGTGCCCGGCCGCCAGCGCCTGCTCCTCGGTCAAGCCTACGGTGCCGATCGGCGGCTGGCTGAACACCGCAGTAGGGATGTTCTGGTAGTCCACCGGGCGGTATTGCTCTGGTTTGAACAGGCGCCGCGCCACGGCCATGCCTTCGGCCAGGGCCACTGGCGTCAACTGCACACGCCCGATGACGTCGCCAATGGCAAGGATTGACGGCGCGGTGGTCTGGAACTGCTCATCAACCCGAATGTAGCCGCGCGCATCCAGTTCGACGCCGGTGTTTTCCAGGCCCAGGTTGTCCAGCATCGGGCGCCGGCCAGTGGCATAGAATACGCAATCGGCAACCAGCTCTCGGCCATCCTTGAGGGTGGCCTTGAGGCTGCCATCTTCAAGTTTGTCGATACGCTGAATGTCGGCATTGAACTGCAGGTCGAGGCCGCGCTTTTCCAACTCTTCCTTCAAGTGGGTGCGCACCGAGCCATCGAAGCCGCGCAGGAACAAGTCACCACGGTACAGCAGCGTGGTGTTAGCCCCCAGGCCCTGGAAGATGCCAGCGAACTCGACGGCGATGTAGCCACCGCCCACCACCAGCACCCGGCGAGGCAGGTCTTTGAGGTAGAAGGCTTCATTGGAGGTGATGGCCAGTTCCTTGCCGGGGATATCCGGCACCTGTGGCCAGCCACCGGTAGCGATGAGGATGTGTTCGGCGCTGTAGCGCTGACCGTCCACTTCCACTTCATTGGCACCGGTCAGGCGTGCGTGGCCCTGCAGCAGGGTCACCCCGCTGTTGACCAGCAGGTTGCGGTAGATGCCATTGAGGCGTTCGATTTCCCGGTTCTTGTTGGCAATCAGGGTGCCCCAGTCGAAATGCCCTTCTTCCAAGGTCCAGCCGAAACCTGCGGCCTGCTCCAGTTCGTCGGCAACGTGCGCGCCATACACCAGCAGCTTTTTCGGAACACAGCCGACATTGACACAGGTACCGCCCAGGTAGCGGCTTTCAGCCACTGCCACTTTTGCACCGAAGCCCGCGGCAAAGCGCGCCGCGCGCACGCCGCCGGACCCGGCGCCAATCACGAACAGATCAAAATCGTAGGCCATGTATTCAGTCTCCTAGGCAGGCGCCCAGCATAACGCCGTTGGCCGCCACAAACAAAAAAGCCACCCCGAAGGGTGGCTTTCCAATACCAACAGGGCTTATCAGTAAGCCTTGCCAGCCTTGTAGAAGTTCTCGAAGCAGAAGTTGGTCGCCTCGATGTAGCCTTCGGCACCACCGCAGTCGAAACGCTTGCCCTTGAACTTGTAGGCGATCACGTTACCTTCGGCCGCTTGCTTCATCAGCGCGTCGGTGATCTGGATCTCGCCACCCTTGCCCGGTTCGGTCTGCTCAATCTTCTCGAAAATGTCCGGGGTCAGGATGTAACGGCCGATGATGGCCAGGTTCGAAGGGGCATCTTCAGGCTTCGGTTTCTCGACCATGGAGTCGACACGGAAGATGCCGTCCTTGATCTCTTCACCGGCGATGACGCCGTACTTGTTGGTTTCCTGCGGATCGACTTCCTGGATGGCAACGATCGAGCAACGGTACTTCTTGTAAAGCGCAACCATCTGCGCCAGCACGCCGTCACCTTCAAGGTTGACGCACAGGTCATCCGCCAGCACCACGGCGAAAGGCTCGTCACCGATCAACGGGCGGCCGGTGAGGATAGCGTGGCCCAGGCCTTTCATTTCGGTCTGGCGGGTGTAGGAGAACGAGCACTCATCGAGCAGACGACGGATGCCAACCAGGTATTTTTCCTTGTCGGTGCCCTTGATCTGGTTTTCCAGCTCGTAGCTGATGTCGAAGTGGTCTTCCAGGGCGCGCTTGCCGCGACCGGTCACGATGGAGATCTCGTTCAGACCAGCATCCAATGCTTCTTCAACGCCATACTGGATCAGTGGCTTGTTGACCACCGGCAGCATTTCCTTGGGCATGGCTTTGGTAGCAGGCAGGAAGCGAGTGCCGTAGCCGGCTGCCGGGAACAAGCATTTCTTGATCATAAACGTCCTTACAAAAGGCTAGGCCTGTGGAATTCGGCGCAGTCTAATCAGGCGGCAGTCACCTTACAATGCCCCCCGATAGCGACCGATGCCATCATAGAGATATCCCAGTGTAGATAGTTCCGGGGGATCGTGAATATTACGGTCATTCATGACAGGCGGATGACAGCAAAATAATGGTGCCTATACCGCCTCTTCACGGGTTCACCCGCGAAGAGGCAGTGCCCCATCAACTTCCAGTGCCCTGCCCCACCAGCACCCCATCAACCTTCTGCCCATACAGGTTCACGCCATCATTGGCATGAAACTTCACCCGCGTTTTCTCGATGGAACCCTCTACCAGGCGAGGGTCCTGTGGCCGTTCATGGCGGTTGATCCACGCCGCCACGTCCCAGGCTTGCTGGTCGCTGAGGCTGCCGGGCTTGCCCAGCGGCATGTTGTACTTGATGAACGACGCCGCCGTGTTGATGCGGTGCATGCCGGCGCCCCAGTTGTAGGAGTCCTTGCCCCACAGCGGCGGCATCACATACTCGCCCGCAACCTGCTGCCCTTCACCGTTGTCACCATGGCAAATGGCGCACTGCTCACGGTAAACCTGCTGGCCACGCTTGAAGTCATAACCACCCTGTGGCTGCGCCACCTCGGGGTATCCGCGCCCGGCGAGTTCCACGCCGGTCGGCGCCTTGGTCGACAGCCAGTAGGCGTACACCGCCAGCGCCGTCATTTGCGGGCTGTCGGCGGCCGGCGGCTTGCCGTTCATGCTGAACTGGAAGCAGCCCTGGATACGCTCGGCGTAGGTATTCACCTTGTCGTTCTTCTTGCGGTAAGCCGGGTACATCGGGTACGCGCCCCACATCGGTGCTGAATGCGCCAGCCGCCCTTGGTCGAGGTGGCAGTTGCTGCAGTTCATGCCATTGCCCACGGCCTCGGGCATCAGCCGGCGGGTGTCGACGAACAAGGCATGGCCTTCGCGCACCATCTTGCCAAAGGCATTGTCGGGCAAATCGCTTTCATCGGGGGTACGAACTGCGGCGCAGCCTGCACGCCGGGCACTTTCAACTGCGACTGGTCTTCCATGGCAATCGGCGCGGCCTGGGCACTGCCCACGGCCAGCAGCAACATGGCTGGAATCAACGGCTTCATGGCGTGACCTCCTGGCTGGCGGGGTGGGCGAAGAACTCGGCAACAGCCTTGATCTCGTCATCGGTCATGGCCTTGGCCACACCGACCATCAGTTGGTTGGGGTCATTGCTGCGGCTGCCGTCACGCCAGGCATTGAGCTGCGCTATCAGGTAACTGGCGGGCTGGCCGGCCAAGGGCGGGAAGTGTTCACCGACCCCGCCGCCACCCGGCCCATGGCATTGCACGCAGCCGGGAATCTGCCGGCTCCAGTCGCCGTACAGGGCCACGCGGGTGGTAGGGTCATTGGCAATTTGCTGGCGGCGCAGGTCGCCAGTGGGGGCTGCCGGCAGGCCGGCCAGGTAGCTGCTGACTGCCTCGATTTCATCTTCGCTCAGGGCTTTGGCCAGCGGCTCCATCACCGGCTGCTTGCGGCTGCCGTTGCGCCAGTCATGCAACTGTTTGCTGAGGTAACCGGCTGGAAGCCCAGCCAAGCGTGGGAAGCCGGCAGCGGCAATGCCCTTGCCGTCCGGGCCATGGCAACCGAGGCAGGCCATGGCGGCGGGGTTGGCCCCGCCCTGGGAGAAGACCTTCTGGCCATCGACGGCATGCGCCTTGGGCAAGGCCAGGATCAGCAGGCTGCCGATCACGACGCGTCTCAACGGTGTCATCACGAAGCTCCTTTTCTTTTGTTATATGTTTAGGCTCAAAACATATAAGTAAAGCAAGGAACAGCCGTTGCCTCAGATCAACTTCCGGAGATGCATTGGGTTGCAGCAGTGCGCACATCACCCAGGCGCAGCGGGAAATTGTTCAGCCGCTCATGCAGTTTGATGCTGCTACCGCTGCCGCGCTTGTCGATATCCACCAGCGCCGCCGGGCCTGCCCCCGAGGTGAGCTTCTGCGGCACGATCAGCCGCAGGCCGTCACCACGCTGCTCTTCAGTCAGCGGGCCACGCGTATCGGCCAGCTTCTGCTTGACGCAATCGGCATAGGCGCGCGGGCTCTTGCCAGAGATCACATCCAGCGTTTCACGCGATTGCTCCAGCTCGGTAACGCTCACGCAGCCACCGAGCGTCACCGTCAACGCCGCCACCATCCACTTCATTTGCAGCACCTCTGCCATCAAGAATTCGCTTCGACCACTGCCAGGCGGTTTTGCTCCCTGCTTTGGCAGAATTATCTGCGCCTGGCGAACAGCGCGGCAGTGTAACGGTACATCGTGGTATCTTTTGCCTTTGCAGATCCAAACCTTGCGGAGCATCACATGAAATTCGTACACCAGCGCGAGCACCTCAACGAGGACGACATCGTCGTCATCGAGTGCTCTCAGCGCTGCAATATCCGCCTGATGAACGACGCCAACTTCCGCAGCTTCAAGAACGGCGGCCGTCATACTTACCACGGCGGCCATTTCGAGAAGTTCCCGGCGAAGATCACCGTGCCCAGCACCGGCTTCTGGAACATCACCATCGATACCGTGACCACACGCCCGATCTCGGTCACTCGCAAGCCAACCCTGACCCACAAGATCAAGATCATCCGTCGTTCGTCGTCGAAAACTCAGATAAGGCCACCATGACCCAGACCATCAAGTACGTCATCAAATACAAGCTCGACGGCCAGCGTCGTTGGGACTTCGCGCTGATGCCCGATGCCTCGCAGGAACAAGCCCTTGAGGCCCTGCGCAAGATCCACGGTGAAGACGCCGAGAAAATCAGCGACATCCAGGTCAGCAAAGCCCTGTAAAAACCGCCACAAGCCCCCGCCGCGCCGCTCGCCCCACGCAAGGAGAATCGCATGAGCCACTGGCCCGACCGCCGTATCCTCGACCTGCTGGGCATCGAGTTGCCCATTCTGCAGGCGCCCATGGCGGGGGCGACCGGCTCACCCATGGCCATTGCCGTGGGCCTGGCAGGTGGGCTGGGCGCCCTGCCCTGCGCCATGCTCAGCGGCGAGCAAGTGCGCGCCGAAATCGCCGCGTTCCGCGCTGGCTGCCCGGGGCGCCCACTTAACCTGAACTTCTTTTGCCACCAGCCGCCAGCGCCCGATGCCGAGCACGATGCGCGTTGGAAGCAGGCCCTTGAACCTTATTACAACGAAGTGGGTGCCGATTTCGCGGCGCCCACGCCGGTGTCCAACCGTGCGCCTTTCGACGAGCAAAGCTGCCAGCTGGTCGAAGCCTTGCGCCCGGAGGTGGTGAGCTTCCACTTCGGCCTACCCCAGGCCGAACTGCTGCAGCGGGTAAAAGCCAGCGGTGCCAAGGTGCTCTCCAGTGCCACTACGGTGGAAGAGGCCATCTGGCTGGAACACAACGGTTGCGACGCGATCATCGCCATGGGGTATGAAGCCGGTGGCCATCGCGGCATGTTCCTGAGTGACGACATCACCAGCCAGATCGGTACGTTCGCCCTGGTACCCCAGATTGCCGATGCGGTCGGCGTCCCGGTGATTGCCGCGGGTGGCATCGGCGACCACCGTGGGCTGGTGGCGGCGCTGGCCCTGGGTGCCTCGGCAGTGCAGATCGGCACGGCTTACCTGTTTTGCCCCGAGGCCAAGGTTTCGCCAGCGCATCGCCGGGCGCTGGACAGCGCGTCTGCCAGCGACACGGCGCTGACCAACCTGTTCACCGGCCGCCCCGCGCGGGGTATCAACAACCGCATCATGCGCGAGCTGGGGCCGATGAGCGCGCTGGCGCCACGCTTCCCGCTGGCGGGTGGGGCATTGATGCCTTTGCGGGCGATCACCGATCCGCTGGGCAATAGTGACTTCAGCAATCTGTGGTCGGGGCAGGCGTTGCGGCTGGGACGGCACATGCCGGCAGGTGAGCTGACCCAGGAAATTGCCGAAAAGGCACTGGCCGTGGTTGGGCACCAGGCTTTTTGAAAGGCAGGTCTGGCCTCTTCCCGGCAAATGGCTTATCGCTATATAGTTCAGGACATAACGATAACCCCAAGGAGCTGTCTTCATGCGTATCCGCCCGTCCCACCTGGCCTTCACTGCCCTGGCCAGCCTGTTCGCCTTCAACACTGCCTGGGCCGACGAAGTCCAGGTCGCGGTCGCAGCCAACTTCACAGCCCCCATCCAGGCCATCGCCAAAGACTTCGAGAAAGACACCGGACACAAACTGGTCGCTGCCTACGGTGCCACCGGGCAGTTCTACGCCCAGATCAAGAACGGCGCACCCTTCGAAGTGTTCCTCGCCGCCGACGACAGCACCCCGAAGAAGCTTGAAGAAGAGAAGGAAATCGTCCCCGGCTCGCGCTTTACCTACGCCATCGGCACCTTGGCCCTGTGGTCTGCGAAGGAAGGCTACGTGGATGCCAAGGGTGAAGTGTTGAAAAAGAACGCATACAAACACCTGTCCATCGCCAACCCGAAAGCGGCACCTTACGGCCTGGCCGCCACTCAGGTACTGGACAAGCTGAAGCTCACCGAAGCCACCAAAGGCAAGATTGTCGAAGGCCAGAACATCACCCAGGCCTTCCAGTTTGTTTCCACCGGCAACGCCGAGCTGGGCTTCGTCGCCCTGTCGCAGATCTACAAGGACGGCAAGGTGACCAATGGCTCGGCCTGGATCGTGCCGTCCAACCTGCACGACCCGATCCGCCAGGACGCCGTCATCCTCAACAAAGGCAAGGACAATGCGGCCGCCAAAGCACTGGTCGAATACCTCAAAGGCCCGAAAGCCGCAGCGGTGATCAAGTCCTACGGTTATGAACTCTGATGCCACTGGATGCCAGTGACCTAGGTGCCATCTGGCTGACCGTGAAACTGGCCAGCCTGACCACCCTGATCCTGCTGGTTATCGGCACACCCATCGCCTGGTGGCTGGCGCGCACGCGCTCATGGCTGCGCGGGCCGGTGGGGGCGGTGGTGGCATTGCCCCTGGTGCTGCCACCAACGGTGATCGGTTTCTACCTGCTGATCGCCCTCGGCCCACACGGCTGGCTCGGCCAGGCTACCCAGGCGCTGGGCCTGGGTAGCGTGGTGTTCAGCTTCACGGGCCTGGTGATCGGCTCGACGGTGTATTCCATGCCGTTCGTGGTGCAGCCGCTGCAAAATGCCTTTGGCGCGATCGGCCAGCGGCCGCTGGAAGTCGCCGCGACGCTGCGCGCCAGCCCATGGGACACCTTCGTTCATGTGGTACTGCCGCTGGCCCGCCCCGGCTTCGTCACTGCCAGCATCCTCGGCTTCGCCCATACCGTGGGCGAGTTTGGCGTGGTGCTGATGATCGGTGGCAACATCCCCGACAAGACCCGCGTGGTCTCGGTGCAAATCTTCGATCACGTCGAAGCCATGGAGTATTCGCAAGCCCACTGGCTGGCCGGTGCCATGCTGGTGTTCTCTTTCCTGGTGCTGCTCCTGCTGTACGCCGGACGCCGCGGCAAAGCTGGCTGGAGCTGAAATGACCGCATCGATTGTGGCGCGCCTGAAACTGGCGCGCGACGACTTTACCCTGGACGTCGACCTGCACCTACCTGGGCGCGGTATCAGCGCGCTGTTTGGCCACTCCGGCTCTGGCAAGACCAGCTGCCTGCGCTGTCTGGCGGGGTTGGAACGCGCTGCTAGCGCGTACATCGAAGTCAACGGCGAAGTCTGGGAAGACAGCACCCGTGGCTACTTCCAGCCCCCCCACTTGCGCCCAGTGGGCTATGTGTTCCAGGAGGCCAGCCTGTTTGCGCACCTGTCGGTGCGCGGCAACCTGGAGTTCGGCTGGCGCCGGGTAGCCGCCGCTGAGCGCAAGGTCAGCCTCGACCAGGCGTGCCAGCTGCTAGGTATCGGGCACTTGCTGGAACGCCGCCCGGCAACCCTGTCGGGCGGCGAGGCGCAGCGCGTGGGTATTGCTCGCGCCCTGCTCAGCAGCCCAAGGCTGCTGTTGATGGACGAGCCGCTGGCGGCCCTCGACGGGCCGCGCAAGCGCGAGATCCTGCCGTACCTGGAGCGCCTGCACGACGAACTGGACATCCCCCTGGTGTATGTCAGCCATGCCCAGGATGAAGTAGCGCGACTGGCCGACCACCTGGTGTTGCTGGAGCAAGGCCAGGCAGTCGCCAGCGGCCCGATTGGCCAAACCCTGGCGCGCCTCGACCTGTCGCTGGCCCAGGGCGAGGATGCCGGCGTGGTGTTCGAAGGCATGGTCGTGGGGCATGACCCGCACTACGACCTGCTCGACTTGCGCCTGCCCGGCAGCAGCGGGCCGCTGCTGCGCATTGCTCACCCGGCGCATGTGATGGGCAGCACGCTGCGGGTCAAGGTACAGGCCCGGGACGTCAGCCTGGCGCTGACGGCCGACAGCACATCGAGCATCCTCAACCGCCTGCCAGTATGTGTGCGCGAGAGCCGCCCGGCGGCCAACCCGGCGCATGTACTGGTCAGCCTGGATGCCGGTGGCAATGCCTTGCTTGCACGTATCACCCGCTTCTCGGCAGACCAGCTCGGCTTGCACACGGGCCAGGTACTGTTCGCCCAGATCAAGTCGGTGGCCCTTTTGGGCTGAGCATCCTTCGCACGGCTGTTGTCCACTGATCAGTGACTTGATCGAGGCCAGCCCCTGATGCTCGACTGCCCCCTGCCACGCACCCTGCACTACGTTGACGACAGCCAGCCAGGCATGACCCGGCGACGCTGGCGCGACCGTTTCATCTACCTGGATGCCGACGGCCAGCGGGTGCGCGACAGCGACACCTTGGCGCGCATCGCCGCGCTGGTGATTCCCCCGGCCTACACCGATGTATGGATCTGCGCCGACCCGCAGGGCCACCTGCAGGCCACCGGTCGCGATGCCCGTGGCCGCAAGCAGTACCGCTATCACGCGCAGTGGCGCGAACTGCGTGACCAACACAAGTATGGGCGCATGCTGGCCTTTGCCCAGGCACTACCAAAGCTGCGCGCGCAACTGGAAGCCCACCTGGCGCGGCCAGGGCTGGACCGGGAAAAGGTCATGGCATTGGTGGTGAGCCTGCTGGACCACACCCTGATCCGCATTGGTAACCAGCGTTACCTGCGCGACAACCAGTCTTATGGCCTGACGACCCTGCGTAACCGCCATGTGCAGGTCAAAGGCAGCACCATTCGCTTTCAATTTCGCGGCAAGCGTGGCGTCGAACACAACGTCACCCTCAACGACCGACGCCTGGCCAGCCTGCTCAAACGCTGCATGGAGCTGCCTGGCCAGACACTGTTTCAATACCTGGACGAAGACGGCCAGCGCCACAGCGTAGGCTCCAGCGAGGTCAACCAGTTCCTGCAGCAGTTGACCGGCGCAGACTTCACCGCCAAGGACTACCGCACCTGGGCCGGCAGCAGCCTGGCGTTGGACCTGCTCAAACCCCTGGCCTGGGAACCGGAGAGTGAAGCCAAACGCCAGGTCGCCGCGATAGTCCGCCAGGTCGCCACGCGCCTGGGCAATACGCCGGCAGTGTGCAGACGCTGCTACATCCATCCGGCAGTGCTGGAGCACTATGCCCAGGGACGTCTGGCCCAATTGCCCAAGAGCCGCGTGCGCAAAGGCCTGGACCCCGAGGAAGTGGCCTTGCTGCTGTTTCTTCAGGTACTCGAGGAACAGGACGGCGATTAAGAGTGTCTATTCAGCCCATGATGCGAAGAAATTTCCCATTAGCCGCCAAGCCCCCTATTCTTGCCATCGAGCACCTTGGCCGACAAACCGTTGACGGTTTGCGTCGGCACCTGCAACTGAAGACACGCAACAGAATTTGTCTGTCGGGGAATTACTATCCGCCGAAAGCGTCTTTAATGAGAAGGAAGAGGGACAAGCTCCCGCCGTTGCGGCAACTAGCCCTGCGGACTTTTACATCACCAAGGAGAACTACATGCTGATACTCACCCGTAAGGTTGGCGAAAGCATCGTCATCAACGATGACATCAAAGTCACCATTCTGGGCGTCAAAGGGATGCAGGTGAGGATCGGTATCGATGCACCTAAAGATGTCCAGGTCCATCGCGAAGAAATCTTCAAGCGCATCCAGGCCGGCAGCCCAGCCCCGGAGAAGCACGACGACTCGCACTGAGCCCAAACTCCTCGAGGGGTGCATGGAAGCGCTCGACCGCCAGCCTCAGGTGCCCAGCAACTGACGCACTTTGGCGATCATCTCATCCATGTCGAATGGTTTGTCGAATATGGCGGCGAACAGGGCCGGGCATCCTTGGCTGGCCTGCGCGCCGCTCATGAGAATGACCGGCAACTCGCTTAACGCCGGGTCCTCGCGCATCGCACGCACCAGCTCCTCACCATTGAGCAGCGGCATCATGTAATCGGTGATGACCAGTTGCACGCGCTTTTCCTTCAGCGCCTCCAGCGCCTTGCAGCCATTACTGGCCTTTTCCACCAGGTAACCTTCGTCCTCCAGGGCAAAGCCGAGGATATCGGCGATCAGGTACTCGTCATCGACGATCAGGATCGTGTTCATCGGCCCGTCCGTCACCCACTCCCCTGCGGCGTCGGCGTTCCCGAGAGCACACCACAGGCGCCTTCGAACGCCTTGCGCAAGGTAATGCCCTGCGGCCCGATCAGCAGTTCGTGCAAGGCAGGGTCATGGTGGCTGTCACGCACCTTGAGGATCGACAGCATGCGCCGCAGTTGCGAGTCCAGCTCGACAAAGCGCAACAGCATCAGGTTGTCGACGATGCTCGACAGATCCGGCGCGGGGGCGCTGATTTCCGAGCCGAAGATGTCGCGCATTTCCCAGGTGAGCATCACGCTGACATCGCGCGCGCGCAGCTCACCGGCCAGCGCGCGGAAAAACGCATTGAGCCGCGTCGGGTCGATGGCCAGGCGGCTGAATGCGCCAAGGCTGTCGATCAGCACCCTCTTGCTGCCCTGCGCTGCAACACGCTCGAGCAGCCGCGCGCCGACCTGGTCCAGCAAGCCCTCGGTGGTTGGCTGCCAGCACAGCTGCAAGCTACCGCCCTGCTCCATCGCGGCAAAATCGTAACCCAGCGACGCTGCCTTGCTACGCAGGCGTTCAGGCGTTTCGTAGAAACCAAAATGCAACCCTGGCGCCTGCGGGGTGCTGGCCCCTAGAAAGGCCAGGCCCAATGACGTCTTGCCAATACCCGAAGGCCCGATCAACAGGCTAACCGAGCCCGTGGCCAGGCCGCCGCCGAGCATTTCATCGAAGGTTGGCACACCGCTGCTGATGCGCGCCAATGTGCCGCTGCCCAGATGGCTGGGGTGGCTGAACAACGCTTCCAGGCGTGGGTAGACGTGCATGCCTGCTTCATCGATACGGCATTCGTGACGCCCCGAAAGTGCCGCACTGCCGCGCGTCTTGCGCAGCTGCACATGGCGCACGGCGCGGCTGCCCACCAGCTGCTCACCCAGCTCGATCACGCCATCGACCATGGTGTGCTCCGGGCTGCCCTCGTCCAGCCGGGCACTGGTCAGCAGCAGTACCGTGCAGCCGGCGAAGGCCGCATGGCCCTGCAATTCAGAGACGAACTTTTTGGTGTCCAGCGCCGTTTCCGCACGCACCCGGGCATTGAGCACGCCGTCGACGATCAGCAGGCTTGCCTGTTGCCGAGCGATTTCCTGGCGCAGCAGCCGCACCACGGCGTCCAGCCCATCCTGCTCAAGGGTGTCGAAAGCGCTGACGAATTGGATCTGGTCGCCGACCAACGCCGGGTCGAAGAAGTCCAGGGTGGACAGGTACTGAAACAAGCGCTCATGCGACTCACTCAACAAGGTGGCCACCAGCACCCGACCACCGCCCCGCACATGGCCGCAGGCCAGCTGGTTGGCGAGGATGGTCTTGCCCGCTCCCGGCGGCCCCTGGATGATGTAGGAAGCACCGGCCACCAGGCCGCCCTTGAGCAACGCGTCGAGCCCATCGATCCCCGTTACCAGCCGCCTGAGTGCCTGTGCCATGTTGTCTACCTGTCGAGTGGGCTATCCGTCTGCTCCTGATACATTGGCAAGTACAGTTGCATGCAAGTTCCCCGGCCAGGCTCGCTGTCGACACAAATGGCGCCGCCACTCTGCCGGGCGAAGCCATACACCTGGCTAAGCCCCAGGCCCGTGCCCTTGCCAAACGGCTTGGTGGTGAAAAATGGCTCGAAGATACGTGGCAATACCTCGGCGGGTATGCCTTCACCGCTGTCTTCCACCTTGAAACGCACAAAGTTGCCATGCAACGCTTCAACCTCGCCGGCCAGCTCGACCACATCGACCGTCAGGCCGATCCGGCCCTGACCGGCGATGGCATCACGGGCATTGAACAACAAGTTGAGCAAGACCATTTGCAGTTGCCCGGCATCCACCTCGATCAACGGCAGGTCCGGTTGCAGCAGCACGTTCAGCTCGATCGAGCTGGGTAGTGCATGCTCAAGCAAACCACGGGTAGCGGTCACCAGGTCTGCCGGGGCAACACTGGCCACATCAAGCTTGCGGTGGCGGGCAAAGCTGAGCAGTTGCTGGGTCAGCTCAGTGCCGCGTTGACCGGCATCGAGGATGTGCTGCAGCATGCGCTGGGCGCGTAGCGGGTCCTGGGTGGCCAGCGCCAGACGGGCCGAGCTGATGATGATGGTGAGCATGTTGTTGAAGTCGTGCGCCAGGCCACCGGTCAACTGGCCGAGGGCTTCAAGCTTCTGCGCCTGGAACAGCTGGGCGCGCACCGCGTCCAGCTGCAACGCCGACTCTCGGCGATCGGTTATGTCGCGGGTCACCTTGGCCAGGCCGACGATCTGGCCATTGTCATCGCGGATCACATCCAGCGCAGCCAACGCCCAGAACTGCGTACCGTCCTTGCGCACCCGCCAGCCTTCGTCCTGCGCCACGCCCTGCTCCAGCGCCTGGCGCAGCAGGCGCTCGGGGCGGCCATCAGCACAATCCTGCGGGGTGAAAAACAACGAGAAATGCTTGCCGATCACTTCATCGGAACGGTAGCCCTTGATTCGTTGCGCGCCGGCATTCCACGACACCACATGGCCGGAGGGGTCGAGCATGTAGATGGCGTAGTCCACCACCGACTGAACCAACTGTTCATAGCGGTGGGCAGGCATGACGGGGTGGTCGAGGCAATCAGCTGAAACCATGCAAACTCCACTGGCACAGCAGGGGGACAGGATGAGCGTAGCCCAGCGTACCCATCAATGAGCAGCCGTGCGACGACAGGCGGTCAGCGTTCCGTTTCGACCAGCACCGGGCTGATGCGCCGCGGCATGGCCACTCTCAAAAGCCACAGGCCGACCAGCATGATCAAGCCACCGCAGGCCAGGGCCAGAAGACGCTGCTGCTGAGTATGCTCCGCATCGAAGCCCAGCATTAACAAATAACCGCCCAGGCTGAGCAGGCTGATGTAAAGAAACGCACCCAGCACGACCACCAGGGCGAACAACAGTCGCCAGAATAACCGTGGACGCACGATACGCTCGCCAGCTTGGCGCTGAGTCATCGCTGAACACTCTTGGATCCAATAAAGAGGCAACAGTGGCGTAATGACAGCAAGGTGTCAATTGCCCATTCGATCGCCCCTTCTTTCTGATGATCTTAGGTGCTGCAGTTGACTCAACTATAACGATGGGTTATAAAGCGCGCTTGATTGCGAAGCCCTTCTGCCTGGAAGCGAGCTGGTCGTTGCGACCCCTTCAAGCGTGCGAGTGTGGTGGAATTGGTATACACAGCAGACTTAAAATCTGTCGGCGTGAGCCTTGCGGGTTCGAGTCCCGCCACTCGCACCAAATTTCGTTGAAAAGGCGCCCTTGCGGCGCCTTTTTGCTGCCTGCCAGCAATGTGTTACGCAGCTGCTAGAGTGGAGCTAGTACCCTCTACTGGAACGCCGCCATGCGCTACTCCCTGTTCGATGGTCAACGTGACATCATCATGCTCATCGCCCGCATACTGCTGATGATCCTGTTCGTCTTGTCAGGCTGGGCCAAGCTGACCGGCTTCGATGGCACGGTCGGCTACATGACCTCGCTGGGCGCCCCTGCCCCGATGCTGGCGGCAGCGATTGCCGTCATCATGGAGTTCGTCGTCGCCATCCTGCTGATCCTCGGCTTCTACACGCGGCCGCTGGCGTTTCTGTTCGCGCTGTTCGTGCTGGGCACGGCGCTGCTCGGCCACCCGTTCTGGAACATGGTCGACCCCGAACGCAGCGCCAACATGACTCAGTTTCTGAAGAACATGGCCATCATGGGCGGCCTGCTGCTGCTGGCGGTCAGCGGCCCAGGGCGCTTCTCGGTGGACGGTCGCTGACTCAGTCGTCGTCGCAATCATCGAACCAAGCTGGGTGATCGCGCTCTTCGTCATCGAGGTCATCCAGCGTTTCCTCGTCTTCTTCCACCTCATCCTCGGCGCCCTGGGCATCTGCCTCGTGCTCCACATCGTCGTAGAGAAATTCGTGGTCGAGCAGGTGATCGTGCTCGGGTTCGTGCAGGTCGTCTTCGTCGTGCATGCTGGCTCCAAGGGTTATGGCACGCCTATATAGGCTGATCAGGATGTCGGGTCAATGCGTTGTCGCTTAATCCTGGGTTAACCGGCCAGGCGCAGCCTGCAGGCTCTCCCTTCAAACGTCTTTGCCCGCCTGTCATGGCGGGCTTTTTTATGGCGAAGCAAACTTCGGCCCAGAGGATGACAGCCTCATGACCTGACCTTCACGAAATGTCGACATCCGCATGGGCACACTGATCCTGCTCCGTACGTTCTTGCAGCCCGCCGCATCATTGCCGCGGGCTTTTTTTTTTTTTTGACGAAGGGCTTGCGCCCCCTCCCCGCTACTGCAGTTTGCTCAAGGCAACTGCCCATCCCATGACCTGAAGCAGTTTTGCCCGGCCAGGCAAGGTCTATGCTGTTCCAGCGATAACCCAAGCTCACATCGGATAGACACGGAGGCTCTTATGAAAGCTGCTGTTGTTGCACCAGGCCGGCGCGTGGACGTGGTAGAGAAAACCCTGCGCCCCCTCCAGCACGGCGAAGCGCTGCTGAAGATGCAATGCTGCGGTGTGTGCCACACCGACCTGCACGTGAAAAATGGCGACTTCGGTGACAAGACCGGTGTAGTACTGGGCCACGAAGGCATTGGCGTAGTCCAGGAAGTTGGCCCCGGCGTCACCTCGCTCAAGCCAGGCGACCGCGCCAGCGTTGCCTGGTTCTATCAAGGTTGCGGGCATTGCGAGTACTGCAATAGCGGCAACGAAACCCTGTGCCGCGAAGTGAAGAACTCCGGCTATACCGTGGACGGCGGCATGGCCGAGGCTTGCATCGTACAAGCCGACTATTCGGTCAAAGTACCCGACGGCCTCGACTCCGCTGCCGCCAGCAGCATTACCTGCGCCGGCGTCACAACCTACAAGGCGGTGAAAATCTCCAACATCCGCCCCGGGCAATGGATCGCCATCTACGGCCTCGGCGGCCTGGGCAACCTGGCCCTGCAATATGCCAAGAACGTATTCAACGCCAAAGTGATCGCCATCGACGTCAACGAAGAGCAACTGCGCTTCGCCAGCGAGATGGGCGCGGACCTGGTCGTCAACCCACTCAACGAAGACGCCGCGAAGGTTATCCAGGCCAAGACCGGTGGCGCCCACGCTGCCGTGGTTACCGCCGTGGCCAAAGGCGCCTTCAACTCGGCCGTCGATGCCTTGCGCGCTGGCGGGCGACTGGTTGCCGTCGGGCTGCCGTCGGAATCCATGGACCTGAACATTCCCCGCCTGGTGCTGGATGGGATCGAAGTGGTGGGCTCGCTGGTAGGTACACGCCAGGACCTGCAGGAGGCGTTCCAGTTTGCCGCTGAAGGCAAAGTGGTACCCAAGGTGACCCTGCGGCCGATCGAGGATATCAACCAGATCTTTGACGAGATGCTGGAGGGCAAGATCAAAGGGCGCATGGTGATCCAGTTCGAAGGTTGATAGCCTAAAGGCAGATCATTTCGAACATACACAAAGCCCGTAGATGATCATCTACGGGCTTTTTGCCTTCTCTGTAGTCAAGGAACAGACCATGAGTTTCGATTGGCATGCCGGGCCGATAACCCGCACCACTGTGCTCGACAAACATTACCGCAACACGCAGAAGGTGCGTCAGTTTCTGCTCAGCGAGTGTGGGCCGGCGTTCAGGTTCGACCGCACCTTCATGGCCTGGATCAAGAGTGGCACGCCGTTGACCATGGGCGACGTGGCGGACGAATGGCTGCGTACCCATCGGTGAGCGCCAACTTCGGGCGTCAGCAGGCAGCCATGCGCTGTCCTACGATCGGATTCGGCAGCCGCTTCTTTCAGTATCTTGTCCAACGATTCAACCATGCTGGAATAATCCATTCCCTGACTCCGTCGTTGGTGAGTTACGTTCAACGATAGCTTGCAAAGGTTTCAGAAATGCTGGAGGAAATGCCTAGGTACAAAAGCACGCTCATCTCTGGTGATGACAAATGATCGGGGCACGAGGTTCAAAGAAAACCGCTCATCTTTCGAGGGACGCACATGGCGATTCGCAGCCTGGCCAAAAATCTCCCACCTGACCCAGGCAATCCAGGCTGGGTGCTTGGATGGGGCGTGCTACGCGACCGGCACCCATGGCATTTTGTCGACGTGTTTGCCGATCAGCACACTGCCAAGGTCGAGGCAGAGCGCCGCGGCGCTAGCTACGTGGTCGAGTACGGATCGCACCGGCTTGGGTCGAATGAATTCGTCTGCGGGGCAAGCTTACCCGAGGGCTAGCCAGTCAACGTGTTACACATGAAAAACGGATGCTAACAAGCTGGCCTACAAGGATCCACAGGCATTCGAGGCGGACACAGCGGCTTTTCCAACGGGCAAATAAAAACCCCGCAGACGTTAATCTGCGGGGCTTTCGAATGGTGGAGGCCGAGGTCGGAATCGAACCGGCGTAGACGGATTTGTAATCCGAGCTGCGTTTCCTTGTATTTCAATAACTTACGAAAAAATTTGTTCCGCATAGACGCATTTCCACTTCGGCTGCAGCCCTTTAAAATCAAGGGGTACATCAGGAGTTGCGGAACTGAAAATGGTTGCTTTCGACCCAAAGTGAATATAGCTGGAGAGACAGGCCAGGAAGCAGATCTGGGCTATGCAGTAGCACCGATCTGGCGCATGGTGTGCCCCAAATTTTGATCAGAGCGACAAAGCTTCGCACGGCTGCTCATTCTCGCTGACACCAGCCCTAACCCTCTGTAAGACCTATTCAACTCTTGCACCCGCCAGCACACTCCCCCTGCCCTAGGGTAATCGGGGATACAATCCTCCCAATAAACCTTATCAGCAGCTGAGCGGGAGCACCCAATGACCAAAAGCTACTCGACGGACAGCCTGGATCACGAACTTTCCGAGACCTGCAGAAGCGCCTGCGCCGATTATCTCAAGTACCTGGACACACTCCTCGTCCCAGTTTTTAAAGAGCTGAGAAGCACCTCTGACAAGCGCAACCTGAAGTTGCATCAAGTTATTGGAGCCAATCTCTGCGCCGCACACGCCATCGACTACATCATCGCTATCCGGCAGGCGCTCGGAATGAAGGAGCCTCGAGGAGCTCTACTCAAAGTCTTTGATACTGAATACGCAATAGCTGGCAGTCGAATCAAGGAAGGCAAAATGCCCCTGGTGGACGCGGTAAACAACGCCATGAAACACATACGCATTGAGCCGAAGCGTTACAAAAGCTTAATACAGCAGTATGGTCAGGTCAGCTTTGAGTGCCTAGTCGAGCACGAAGGGAGAATACTTTGCCTTCTGGATGGATTTCGATTTGATTACGTCCGAGTTGTGCTTCTTCCCGTCCTGGAAGCGCTATGCGCATGGCACTTCGAAGGCGAGGAGGAAGTTGCGGAGTTCGCCCGAGGTGGCATGAACGATATGGATTTCGGAGTTTACTCCGGGGACGATGATGATGACCCGATCGATGCCCTGATCAACGCTTGCAATCCCACCTGCATCAACTGCGACGAGAGCGAAGAGGATTGCCATTGTGCGGAGTACGTTTTTTCTGGCGAAAAAGGGGAGTTCGAAGCCCGGTTTGCGACCAGTACAGAACTGGACTCCCTCCTATCCGCAGTCTCAGGCGCCTACCGACGAGACAGGCTTATCTGAAGCAATCGCCGTTAGACTCGAGATTGGCAACGGTTTTCAAGACCGTACCATGAACGCTTAGTACTTGCGGGGTCAACGGTGAAATCGATTCCAAAACAATGACGAAACGGCAAGGCTACAGGCCGCGCACCGCAAGGCTCGCCGTTTCAGTTTTGAAATCGATTATCGCCTTAATTGAGCCTCATCGCTTGGCCTATCGAAGGCCGGCAAGCGGATTTACACTCGACAGTTACTTTTGAGGTTCTGCAGTTCTCTCCTCTCTAAGGAGTGATCACCAGGCGTCGAAATTTTCTTCTCAAGCAGATACATATTTACAGCAGCATCGATCAACCCGTCGACAACAGTAGAGTTTTGATTAATATTATACTTATCATCACTTAAATATAGAGCATGATACTTAAACTGACCCCTAATCGTTTCGCACCACCCACGCTCACTCTTAAGCTCATCATTCCCCAGAATCTCCTCCGCCGCAAAAACTAAAAACCCGACATAGTTCTCATATCTTTCAAGATCTTCACCAGACTTAAAAGTTTTATATACTGGACTCTCAAGCGGATAAGATGCCGCAGAAAGCCTAGGATTAGCAAACGCCATCTCCAAATAGCTCTTATACAAATCCTTAACGGAAGAAACCCTTGACTCTTCTAGTTGATTATTTGCAACGACTGCCGCGCCAACCGCAACAATCATTGTAGCAAAACTAGATATTGCGGAAGCTCGTGAATATCGCCCATTGCAAAAATTAAACACAACAAAAGAAGCAAAAGTTACAGCAAAAATACAAATTACGACCAACATCCAGCCACCTTAGCTCAATCAAATCAAAACAATAAATTGGCGCTACCATTCAACAGCCCCAAAATTTAAGCGTGCATTCCCACACCAAATAACAATACCTGATTACACAAGCCACTCGCTAGTAGCTTGCCATCTAACGGCAGTACTAGTTATCTCCCGGCGCGTCGAAAAATACCATAGGGCGGACGCGGCAGCCTTCCCTGTGGTGGCGGTGGCGGTGGCGGATGATGCAGCGGGAAAAATTAGTAGAGTTCAGCCATACTCCAGAGATGTTTTGCTCGTTTTGAAGAGTTCCTGAAAGTTAGGAAAGCCCGTATTTACGGGCCTTGCAGCCCTCCCTGCCACACTGCATCCCCCTCAAAAACACAGCCATTGGTACAGAAATTGGTACGAGCTGGAGGAACCCAATTTGAAAGTTCTCTCATCTGAAGCCGCCCAGGAAATCGTCGAGTCAGCATTCGCCCCATTCGAGTACGCGGTCCAGTTCACCAAGTACAAGGAAAGCTTGGGTTTCCAGGCTAAGGATTCCGATGGAACCCCTCTTACCACCAGAGAGGGCCTGGGCAAGACTGTGTACCGAGACCCACAGGAACTCACACTAGACATTGAACTGGCTCGGGATGACCTGACCAAGCGAGGTTTTTCTCTTGAGCCGTGGATGCCGCCGGCCTGAATAACTTCCAGTACTGCAGCAGTAGTGCGAGAAGGGAACGTCAGGCCGCGCCGTTAGCGGCCTGCGAGTCGCATCTGTCTAATACGGTTCTACTAGGCTCTGTATGAAAACCTTTGAAATGTCGCCAGCGACTCTGGAGGCCCGATTTTCCGTAGAGTTCTCGCCTTTTAGGCAAAGGATTCTGCCATGCCCAAGCGCTACGAACTTTCCGACGCAGACTGGGATTTAGTCGCTGATCTTTTTACAGCTTATCGACGTACCGGACGCCCAAGAGTCGATGATCGCTTGATGTTGAATGGCGTGTTGTTGGTACTTTGCTCCGGTGCGGCATGGCGAGACATGCCAGAGCGATTCGGCCCTTTGTCCACTGTCTATCAGCGCTTTCGAGATTGGCGAAACCAAGGAATCTTCAACAAGATGCTCAAGCGTCTGCACGTCAAACTCAACGCTCAAGGCTTGATCGACCTGGACACCTGGTGCATTGACTCAACGGCAGTCAAAGCGACCCGGGCCTCCTCTGGGGCAGGCAAAAAAGGGGGCGGAAGAACCAGCGGACCACGCACTTGGGAGAAGCCGGGGTGGGTTAACAACGAAAATTCACATGGTCTGCGACACTCGAGGTGTGCCGCTGCACTTCATCCTTTCTGGCGGACAAGCCAGCGATATCTCCAACGCCCAACCCTTGCTGGACGGCGTCCACATTCCCACCGAACGAGGCAGGCCGCGTAAGCGATGCCGCAAGTTGATTGCTGACAAGGGCTACGACGCGGAGTCTCTACGGCAGTACTGTGACCGCTATCGCATGCAACCTGTGATTCCCTATCGAGTCATGAAACGCAAACCTAAACCGGGTTTGCCGCGCCTATTCGATAAACCCAAGTATCGGGAACGGAACGTTATCGAGCGGCTGTTTGGCTGGTTGAAAGAGCACCGCCGTCTGGCGACCCGTTACTGCAAGCTCGCGAAAAGCTATGCGGCGATGGTCACGCTGGCCTGCTGGCGGCGGTGTCTAAGACATTACTTTTCGTACAGAACCTAGGACTGCCCATACAGGGCGCCATCCACATCCTCAACCCCGTTGATGTTCATCCCGAGTTGAGCCATGCCATTGACCTTGGCGTCGTGCAATCAAGGGATAATGTCAGGGCTAGGTGCAGGGTTGAACACCCATGCCTGGGTCGCCACTCGGCCCAGCGGCTCGCTGTGGTGGTCACCGATGTGGATGTCGGCACGCAGGGGCTGGATCTTCCCGAGCTGATTTGAAGGGATGGCCACACCCTGTTGGAGCTTATAGAGTGGGCCGGGATCAAGGAACAGGGCGAGGCGATGACGCTGATCATTCATCATCTGCATGGCCTTGGCCCTGGCGGTGCGCTGCCGCTTTTGGAATCCCCACGCCACAAAATAACGGTGTTACCAACTGTGGCGCGAAAGCTTGAGAAATTCCGGGCAAGCAAGGCCCTACGGGTCCAATGTAAGGAGTGACTTTTCAGCTAATTGTGTCGGTCGGAATTAAATCTCCAAACCCCCACACTGCTGTTCCGATCAACACGAGCACGACTGAAATTTTTTTGAACAACGTAATCTGGGAGCCATATCGCTCTGGAAGATCAGCAAAGGTTTGTCCGGCGTAACCATTGGGTATAAGGACATCGCTCATACCCTGCGCACCCAGGCTGGACAAATACGCAAATCCAGCCATCACCGCTCCAGATCGCGAAATCCAAGAGCTTGGCGCATCAAACCGATAACAGATTGCAGCAGCAACTATCGGAGTGAGGACTGCCAGAAGGCCCCAACCAAAGAAACTGCGCCTAGCCTTCTGTAATGGCCGCTCATACAGATCGAGATTCAAATTTTCCAAATTTGCCTACCTAGTCGTTCAGCAAAACTAGTATCAATACCCTATCCAAAACTAAATTACCACCATGCCGCATCCGGCCACAGAGGGAGGCGCATACTTGGAGAATGCCATGAGCTACTTCTACAAAACCGAATCCCCGAAGGTCCTGCCGTCGCGCGCACCTACGGCGATAATGTGTACCTGAACCTTGGCAACAAGGCCGCTGACGGCGATGTCGATGGCCTGGCTGGGATCGTCAGCAGCGAGTACGAGACAGCCCGGCAACATGTTCTCCACGCGCGTAAAGCGGTCTGCCCCTACGGCGCTGTCCGCCCGCGCCCTCCTTCATCATTACTTCGTAGCCGAATTATCAATCCGCTAGGCTGACTGTAATGTAGCGTAGGTCGTTGCAAGCCAAGTAAAGCTTACCGCTCGACCCCAAACCCAAAGTCCCGAACACGAGTGCGTATGCACCAGCAAGATCTTCGGTATCTGCGAGCTTGAACCTATTAGCGAAATGGCTAACCAGGGTAGCGTTTACAACTGTGCTCACGTTGCTTTGTCCACCGCTGTTTAGCCAAACCTCGCCCTGGGAACCAAACCTCGCGTCCGATAACATCCCCCAGAAACCTCGATACTGGCCTACTAAAGGCTTGATCGCTTCGCTGAACGGGACAAAGAAGTCTCTGACTCTAAATTGGCCCGCTGGCAACGCTATGATTTGATCTGAAGTCCGAAACTGGTCTGAAAGCATCAGGTTTTTGAGCAGCGTGCTAAGCCGCCTGTGCATTATGGCCGTCCTACGTCCATTCCCTCCTGTAAACCGCCCACCCCTGCCTGTGGGATCGGTCGGTTCTACCGGATCTACGTGAGTAACTTCATGAGCACCAAAAGCGAAATCGATCTCGATGCGCTCGCCATGGTTGATTCGCTCTTCTTGGGGCAACCCTGACCCCCCACGATATCGAGATTCCACAGCCGCCAGGTCGCAGCCCAATGCGTGGGGCCTAGCGCCAAAACACGCAGCCTGTCCGCTCGTTGATTCTTTCCTAAAAAAAGCCCTTGCACCACATTTGGGGCAAACAAGTAATTGCCTGTACTCCTGAACACGCTTTTCACCAAGCGCCTCAAATGCGGGGGCAGTGTAGGTAATTCCATCCTTCGTACACCGAGCGACATCCATTTTCAAACCTCCCAATACTGAACCCAAAATGATAGCGGCCACTAGCCACCACAGGTCAACCCTATCGCTGGGAGAGTTCTTTACTGGATAAGCTCGCAGGAAGGATCTCGCATTTTCTTAAGAGCCCGATCTGACATCCTCGCATGAGATTTCCCCATGCTCACAGAAAACCGATCCAGCAATACCGAAATGGTCAGCGTGCCGAGGAGGCTGCTTGAGACGATCCGCAGCTTTCACCGGACGCAGCGAGACTCAACTGACCTTGCCCGAGCCAAAGCGCGAGCAGAGCTGATTGATGTCCTGGCGCAACCAGCCTCACAACACCCCGAGCCTATAACCTGGACGGTTGGTACTGACATCTGGTGGACCAAAGAAGAGGCAGAGCGGGATGCGGCAGCGACTGGGCTGCCAATTATTCCGGTCGGGCCGATGACCGATGCAGGTGATATCGGTCTGGCCTGCGAGATGCTCCGCAGGGCCTTGCGGCGCGAGGACAAATGGGATGTTTCTCTGCAGTAGCCGAAAAAAACAGATCTTCGAGCTTCACAGTAAGCTGGCTGACCTGCCAGAGCGGCTGATCTCCGCCATAGAGCGAGAACAGGAGCACTGTTCGCAAGAAGACTACCTGATGGACTCCGACGATTGCATCAAGGTTATCTGTGAGTCCTTGACCGCCATCTGTGTTCTGGTGCCCCAAGATCAACCTTATTAGAGCATCCCCGGCACATCCTTCCAGCGACTGAACGCTCTGGCCAATCAGGGCGAGCAACACAGGCGCACAAATGTACTCAGACCAGCTGTAACCCCTCTCCCCTCTATTCACTGCCGTGATATGGCGGCCAAGGAACGACCGTGCCTGTAGAAAAAACAGCCCTCGACTCCATCGATCTGGACGCCCTGCATGTCGCAGCCAAGGCCGCTGCCGAGGATGTGATCTGCTCCTAGGGCTGGAAGGGCATGATCGACAACTTTTCCTTGCTCGGCACGGACGAGCGCTATCTGGAGCTCGCTGATCCTGCTGTTGTGTCTGTCCTAATCGAAGAAATCAAAACCCTGCGCGGCAACTCCGACGCGGCTGTCACGTGGATTAAGGAGCTGAACCTATTGTTTGGTCGTTACCTGCTCGGCGTGCGCGTCGCGGTGATCAGTGGCAGAACGGCCGAGGCGCTGAAGCTGAGATGGAGTGGATATGGAATGGTCTTGCCGGCCCCAGCGAACTGCCACCAGAAAACGAGACTCAGGCCTACTTCGACCGCGAGGTTGTGCCAATCGAGGCCGGCCTAGAGGAGGTGTATACCCTGCTCAAGCAGCGGCGCGCAGCCAGGCAGGTGCAGCCATGACCCGCCTCGCCCTCTGCCTCCTGCTGCTGGCCACCGGCGCCAGCGCAACCGAACTTCCAAAAAGCATTCAAGCTTTCAACGACGATGAGCGCGGCGCCACATGCTGGACTATCCACACCTTTACGGCTCAGGGATTCACTGCATCCCCGACAGCCACCTCTAGCCGCTCTTCATCCTGAACAGCAATGGCAAGCGATTGTCGCGGGAGATGCTGCGCAACCGCTGGCAGGACGCCAGAGAGTCGGCGCGGGTAAAGGCAATAGGTAATAAGCAACCGGAACTAGCTAACCGAATTGCTCAATTCCAGTTCAGAGATATACGCCCCAAAGCAGCATCCGAGATCAGTGACCTGACCGACGCAAGCTTGCTACTTTGCCACTCGAAAGAAGGAATCACCGAGCGCGTTTACCGCCGAGTTGGCGCCATCACCAAGCCATCAAAAGGCTGAAGTTTCGGAACTCCATGCCTTTAGTTTCGGAACTCATGGCTTTTTCGAGGCACAAATAAAAGCCCCGCAGACGTTAATCTGCGGGGCTTTCGAATGGTGGAGGCCGAGGTCGGAATCGAACCGGCGTAGACGGATTTGCAATCCGGAGCATAACCACTTTGCTACTCGGCCTCAAAGGTCGGATCTAGCTGCTTGCGCTTTGCTATCTCCTTGAAACGCTGAACCTTTTTCAAAGTTTGCTGCGTTTCGATGGGCGCCATTATGTCTTCATTCCTTTAACCTTGCAACCCCCTGAACGAAAAAAAATTTCAACGGGTTCAAGGTGTTAGCGCAGGCGGCCGAGTTTACTCCACAAGCCCACCAGCGTGTTCTCCACGGTGCCGCTGGCGGCCATGCCAATTCGCTCCTGCAAGCTCTTGCGCTCGGCATAATGCAGGTGGAACAGGTTGGCGTTGCGCGCACGCTCGCTCAGGTACTCGTCGCTGGTCTGCAATTCGTCTACCAGCTTGCGGTTGAGTGCCGCCACGCCCAGCCAGACTTCTCCGGTGGCCACTTCGTCGATGTGCAACTGCGGTCGATAGCGGGCGACGAAGTCCTTGAACAGCTGGTGAGTGATATCCAGGTCTTCCTGGAACTTCTCCCGGCCCTTCTCGGTGTTTTCACCAAACACGGTCAAGGTGCGCTTGTACTCGCCAGCGGTCAGCACTTCAAAGTCGATGTCGTGCTTCTTCAGCAGGCGATTGACGTTGGGCAGTTGCGCCACCACGCCGATCGAACCGAGCACGGCGAATGGCGCGCTGACGATCTTCTCGCCGATGCAGGCCATCATGTAACCGCCGCTGGCGGCCACCTTGTCGATGCACACGGTCAGCGGTATGCCCGCCTGACGAATACGCGCCAGCTGCGATGCAGCCAGGCCGTAGCTATGCACCAGGCCGCCGCCGCTTTCCAGGCGTAGCACCACTTCGTCCCGCGGGGTGGCGAGGGTCAACAGCGCGGTGATTTCGTTGCGCAGGCTTTCAGTGGCCGAGGCCTTGATGTCGCCATCGAAGTCCAACACGAAAACCCGGCCCTTGTCCTCGGCCTTGCCCTTCTTCTGCTGTTTTTCCGCCTTGGCCTGTTGCTTGCGCAGGGCCTTGAGCTGGGCCTTGTCGAGCAGGCCGGACTCCAGCCGCTCGCGCAAATCCTTGTAGAACTCGTTCAGGCGGGTGACCTGCAATTGCCCACCTGGTTTGCGCCGCCCTTTGCCACGCAGCCCGGCGATGGCCGACAGCACCACGAGGATGGCGATGACCAGGGTGGCGGTTTTAGCGAGAAAGCTTGCGTATTCGGCAAGAAACTCCACGTTGACTCCTTGAATGCCTGCGCCAATGCGGCGCGTAACTGTTGCAAGCATACCGTTGCGTCTGTAGTGCTGCCAGCCGGTGTAAACGCTGGCAACATCTTTCAAACAACCTTTTCAAACGCTTGTATGTTTTTTCGTTGACAGCCTGAGTGCCGCATCCTAACCTCGCAGCAACCTCCAACAGGCCGGAACCTTTCGTGGGCAACCTCTACCTGATCCGACATGGCCAAGCCTCCTTCGGTGCCGATGACTACGACGTCCTCTCGCCCGTGGGCGTGCGCCAAAGCCAGGCCCTGGGTGAACACCTGGCCCAGTTGGGTATACGGCTGGATCGCTGCGTAGCAGGCGACCTGCGCCGCCAACAGGATACCGCCCGCCTGGCGCTGCAGGCACTGCACGCCAATGGTTGCCCAGTGCCGGCTGTTGAGACCGACGCCGCATTCAATGAGTTCGATGCCGACGGCGTGATCCGTGCCCTATTGCCCGCACTGTTGCCGGACGAGCCTAATGCCTTGCAGGTACTGCGCAATGCCGCGCAGCACCGCAGCGAGTTCCAGCGCCTGTTCGCGCTGATGGTCCAGCGCTGGCACGATGGCGAACATGTCGACGATGGCCTGGAAACCTGGCAGGCGTTCACCGCCCGCGTTCAAGGTGGCCTGCAACGCGTACTGGATGCCGCCGGCAGCGGCGACGATATCGCCATCTTCACCTCGGGCGGTACCATTGCCGCCCTGCTCCACCTGGTTACCCGTATCACCCCCAGTCAGGCGTTCACGCTGAACTGGCAGATCATCAACACGTCGCTCAGCCAGTTGAAGTTTCGCGGCCGCGACGTGGCACTGGCTTCCTTCAACAGCCAGGCCCATGTGCAGCTGTTGAAGGCGCCGGAGCTTGTCACTTACCGATAAGCCCGGCTTGTTGTGTCCCTGCGGGGACGTGTAAATCACTCTATAAGGAATGCGCCATGACCTCCGTAGCTGATGCCGTTAAGAAGATGCAAGAGAAGTTCAACCCAGCCGCTGCCGCCGGCCTGGACCTGGTGTTCGGCTTCGACATCACCGACGAAGGCAAGAAATACGCGCTGATCGTCAAAGACGGCACCTGCGACCTGCAGGAAGGCGAAAACCCGGATGCCAACTGCACCCTGGTGATGGACAGCGAAACCCTGAAAGGTATCGTCAGCGGCGAAACCGACGGCATGCAGGCCTTCATGGGCGGCAAGCTGCGCGTTGAAGGCGACATGATGCTGTCGATGAAGCTCAGCGAGCTGTTCCCGTCCTGAAGGCTGGGCAAACCGGATGATCGAAAAACCGAAGCCTGACCGGCTTCGGTTTTTTTTTTGCCCTGCATTCGATGCAGTGATCCACCAGCAACACCCTCATCTATATGGCAACTGGCATGCTTGTTCCAGCCTCGGCAGGCCATTAGATTAGCCAATAGTCCTTGCGATCGAAAATAAGGAAAACGCATGACGCTCACCGACCAGTCCACCCAGGTACGCCCCGGCGAAGAACTCGACGCGGCCGTCATCGCCCCTTATCTGAAGGCCAACATCCCTGGCCTGGACGGCTTGCCGAGCATCAGCCAGTTCCCTGGCGGCGCCTCCAACCTTACCTACCTTGTCAGCTACCCAGGCCGCGACTTCGTGCTGCGACGACCACCGTTCGGCCAGAAAGCCAAGTCGGCGCACGACATGGGGCGCGAGTTCCGTATCCTCAACCAACTGAACAGCGGCTTCCCCTACTGCCCCAAGGCCTATGTGCACTGCACCGACAGCAGCCTGATCGGCGGCGAGTTCTATGTGATGGAGCGGGTCAAGGGCATCATCCTGCGCTCGGACATCCCGGCCGAACTGAACCTCGACCCCAGCCGTACCGAAGCCCTGTGCAAAAGCTTCATCGACCGCCTGGTCGAGCTGCACCAGGTGGACTACAACGCCTGCGGCCTGGCAGACCTCGGTAAACCGGAAGGCTATGTGCAGCGTCAGATCGAGGGCTGGACCAGCCGCTATGAAAAGGCCCTGACCCCGGATGCGCCGCGCTGGGAAAAGGTCACCGCCTGGCTACAGGAAAAAATGCCCGCCGATCACCCGCGCCCCGGCATCGTGCACAACGACTACCGTTTCGACAACGTGATCCTCGACGCCGACAACCCCATGCGCATCATTGGCGTGCTGGACTGGGAAATGGCCACCCTGGGCGACCCGCTGATGGACCTGGGCAACAGCCTGGCCTATTGGATCGAAGCCGACGACCCAGCGCCGGTGCAACTGATGCGCCGCCAGCCAAGCAACGCGCCGGGCATGCTCAGCCGCCGCCAGTTCGTCGACTACTACGCCGAGCGCGCCGGTATCCGCCTGGACAACTTCGATTACTACTATTGCTATGGCCTGTTCCGCCTGGCGGGCATCGTCCAGCAAATCTACTACCGCTTTTACCACGGCCAGACCCAGGACAAACGTTTCGCCCAGTTCATCCACATGAACCGCTTGCTGGAGCAAATGTCCCTGCAGGTCATCGCCAAGTCCAGCCTCTGAGCACCGCCACGACGACGGATAACAAGGAAAACAGCATGTCCAAGACCCACCTGTTCGACCTCGACGGCAAGATTGCTTTTGTTTCCGGCGCCAGCCGAGGCATCGGCGAGGCCATCGCCCACTTGCTGGCGCAGCAAGGGGCCCACGTGATCGTTTCCAGTCGCAAGCTCGACGGTTGCCAACAGGTGGCCGACGCCATCATCGCCGCCGGCGGCAAGGCCACGGCAGTGGCCTGCCACATTGGTGAACTGGAGCAGATCCAGCAGGTGTTCGCCGGCATTCGCGAACAGTTCGGGCGCCTGGACGTGCTGGTCAACAACGCCGCCACCAACCCGCAGTTCTGTAACGTGCTGGACACCGACCCAGGAGCGTTCCAGAAGACCGTGGACGTGAACATCCGTGGTTACTTCTTCATGTCGGTGGAGGCCGGCAAGCTGATGCGCGAGAACGGCGGCGGCAGCATCATCAACGTGGCGTCGATCAACGGGGTTTCGCCTGGGCTTTTCCAGGGTATCTATTCGGTGACCAAGGCGGCAGTCATCAACATGACCAAGGTGTTCGCCAAAGAATGCGCGCCGTTCGGCATTCGCTGCAACGCCCTGCTGCCTGGCCTGACCGATACCAAGTTCGCTTCGGCACTGGTGAAGAACGACGCCATCCTCAATGCCGCCTTGCAGCAGATCCCGCTCAAGCGCGTGGCCGACCCCAAGGAAATGGCCGGCGCAGTGCTGTACTTGGCCAGCGATGCCTCCAGCTACACCACCGGTACCGCGCTCAATGTCGACGGTGGCTTCCTGTCCTGATCAAGCCTTTACCGCCACCAGGGTGTAGCTCAGGGGCAGGCGTGCGGGCTGCTCGCGCAGGCGATACTCACCGTCGTCGCCCTTGACCATCTGCCCTGGCAGCGCCTCCCAGGGGATGCTCTGGTGCTCGACCAACGCAGTCAGCTGCAGGCCGTGGGCCAGCAAGGCAGTGATCACCTCACCCAAGCCGTGGTTCCATTCGTGGGTTTCGGTGTGGGCCAGGCGTTGCTCGGTTTCGACGTAGGTCTGGTCGTTGTGCCACACCGTCGGCGCTTCGTGCTCGAAGTACGAGTATTCCAGCTGCAGTCGGTCCTGGTGGTCTTCGTTGACAGCCATCAACATTGGGTGCCCATCGCGCAAGAACAGCCGCCCGCCCGGTTTGAGCAGGGCTGCGACGGTGCGTGCCCATGGCTCGATGCGGGGCAGCCAGCAGAGCGCGCCAATGCCGGTATAGACCAGGTCGAAAGTACCTGCCGGCAGTACCTGGTCGGCGGCATAGACGTCGGATTCGACATAGTCGATGGGCACCGCGCAACGCCCGGCCAATGCCCGCGCCTCGGCCAGCGAAGCCGCGGAGTAATCCAGGCCGCAAACCTTGGCACCAAGGCGCGCCAGCGAGAGCGTGTCGGTGCCGATGTGGCACTGCAGGTGGACAGCGTCGAGCCCCTCGATATCGCCGAGCAATGGCAGGTCGAAGCGCACGGTTTCAGACAGGTGCCCAGGTTGCTGGACCAGGCGTTCGACTTCATAGTCCTTCGACGCGGCGTGCAGCGGGGCACGTTCGTCCCAGCTGACGCGGTTGAGTTGCAGTGAACGGTCCATGGTGTCTTCCTTGAGTGGTAGCGGCTCATGCTAGCCGTCACCTGCACCTCCAGGACACCACTGCCTTGCTAAAAATTGTAAAAGTCGTTCTCGCAGAATCGGTTCAAGCCGTTACAAACAGGTCGCCGCAGCCGCCCGCCGCTGCAATGCCACCCCGTCGTTCTTCTGCGCGTAGTAATCCACCCTCGCCCCACCCGCCTGCGGGTAAACGTCCACGAACGCCTCGGCCTCACGGGTATACACAGTGAACCCACCCTGCTTGCGCGGCTCCAGGTAGCCACTGGCGTCGTCACCGAACACCTTCTCTTCCTGCCAGCTGAACTGGATGCACTGGGCAACCAACTCTGGCGCCTTGTGCGAGTCGAGCTGCGCCATCGGCTTGCCGCCGCGTGCCGTCTCCATGGTCGCAGAAGCACAACCGACCAGCATCAGCGCCGCGGCCATCGGCAGAATCGCACGCATGTTCCATCCTCAAGGTAAAAAAGAAGGCGACTCTAGCACTGCCGGGTAGCGCGCGTGAACGGTTGCGTACAGTCAACTCGCCTCGACCAATGCCGCCATGTGCACCGTGTTGCGCCCAGCGGCCTTGGCCTGGTACAGCGCCGCATCGGCCTGGGCCAGCAAGCTGGCAGTACTGTCCCCTGGGCACGGCACGCCGCACCACAGGCCTACGCTGAAACGCAGTTCGATCTGGTCACCGGCAAAACGCGCCGGGCTGCGCGCAATGGCCTCGCGCAGCCCTTGCAGGGCGGCCATTGCACCGGTGCGGTCGGTGCCGGGCAACAGCAACAGAAACTCTTCGCCGCCGTAACGACCAAGGCTGTCACCCTGGCGCAGGCGCTGCTGCAACTGGCGCACGCAGTGGCATAACACCTCATCGCCAGCCAGATGCCCATACAGGTCATTGATGCGTTTGAAATGGTCAATGTCGATCATCGCCACCGCCAGACTGCCCTGCTGATCGCGTGCACGGTCCAGTTCGACGCCGAAGCGTTCGAGGATCGCCCGGCGATTGTAGGTACCGGTCAGCACATCACGCAGAGCGAGGTGCTGCAGGCGCGATTCGCTACGCTCCTTGGCCAGGAGCACCAAGCCGATCGAGTACATCATCACCGTGGCGGTGCCGATGGCCACAGAAATGCTCTGTTTGAGGTTGCTGGTGTCATAGCGCATTTCCACCGCCGTGCCATTGGCCACCGCCACCACACGCATACCCAGGCCCACCAGGCTGATCAACGCGCCAATCTCCAGCAACAGATGGGCCCTGCCCGGCCGCTCGGCATAACGCCACGCCCAATACAAGATCATCGCGCACTGCAGCATCAGCACCAGGGTCGCCAGCAGCATGCGCGGTTCCAGCGTATCGAGCAGCAGCATCAGCCCCACCAGCATGCAGGCCGGTATGACGAAGATGACACGCCAGGGCACTACCTGCTCACGCACCCGGAACAAGCTGGCCGTGTAGAACGCCAGGGCCAGCGACAGCAGGCTGTTGCCCACGCCATAGCTGAGCCACAAAGGGGCTTGGGCATAGACGGTGTAGCAGACATAAGCCAAGGCATGCACCAGCAGCCCGCAGCCAGTCAGCATCAGGTTGTCGCGGCGGTTGCTGCGCCCGACCAGCAGCAAGCAGAAGGCCAGGATGGTTGCCACCAGGGCAACGGCGGCGAACAACGTGGGGGTGTGGGCGATCATCGTGATTCACCGTGTGGCAGGTTGCCGTCTTGACTGCGGCTTACCCCACAGTTTAGAGGGGCATTGGCCGCTCGGCCATGACCGAACGGGACAGAACAGCAACCCGCAAGCACGCCGCTCATCGCTGTCAGCACAATTTTTTAACCGCCCGGGAAACCAAATGGAGCGATCCCAGTCTCAGGAGGTGTCCCGTAAACCTATGCGGATCAAGGACCTATATCGTGAGCACCCGTCTTGCAAGCCTTTCGCTGGTTGCCGTTGTCCTGCTGACCGCAGGTTGCCACAGCCATCGCTACCACGACGATGACGATGGCTGGCGTGACCGCGACCGTGACCATCGCCACCACCATCGGCATGACCGCGACGATGACGATGATGACAATCGGCAATACCGCGGTGACCGCTACTACCGCTGAAGCGTCTTTTCAGCCCTGACCCGCCGCCCGTTGCGCGGCAACTTATCCTGATGATTCCTTTGAGGTTCGTATCATGCGTCTGACTCTGCCTTCCCTTGCCCTCGGCCTGCTGCTGTGCCAGGGCGCTTTCGCCGGTGACGGTACTGCCGCCATTGGCGGCGGCCTGGGTGGTGTCCTGGGCAACGTTGTTGGTCAACAGCTTGGCGGCAAGACTGGCGCGGCCATTGGCGCCGGCGTTGGCGGCGCGGCCGGCAGTGCTGTCGGTGCACGCAAGGGCAACCGCACCGAAGCTGCCATCGGCGGTGGCCTGGGTTCGGCTGGCGGCTCGCTGCTGGGCGGTGCAGTAGGCGGCAAGACCGGTTCGACCGTAGGTGCCGGCCTGGGCGGCGCCGCCGGTGGTGCCCTTGGCAACCATCTGGGCGACGAAAACCGCGGCAGCAAGAAGCACCACCGCCACCGTCACTGATTACGTGAATGAAGGGCCGCATAGCGGCCCTTTTGGTTGCAGCACATCAACACCTCCTTCACGACACGCTGGCACACTGGCTGCTACTGTCTATCGTGCCTCCGTGTGAAGGAACACCCCCTCCCCATGAACCAAGAGCTACTCTGGGTCCTCGGCCTGCTGGCCATCGTCATTTTCCTCTTCGTCATCAACCGCCCACGCATGGACGTGGTCGCGCTGCTGGTGATTCTTGCCCTGCCGCTGCTTGGCATCCTCACCGTGGAACAGGCCTTGGCCGGTTTCAGCGACCCCAACGTGGTGCTGATCGCTGCCCTGTTCGTGATCGGTGAAGGCCTGGTGCGCACCGGCATTGCCTACCGCATCGGCGAATGGATGAGCGAGCGGGCCGGTAACAGCGAAGCGCGCCTGTTGGTGCTGCTGATGGTGGCCGTGGCCGGGCTCGGGTCGATGATGAGTTCTACCGGTGTGGTAGCCATTTTCATCCCGGTGGTGCTGAGCATCGCCGCGCGCCTGCAGATTTCGCCCAGCCGCCTGATGATGCCACTGGCCTTTGCCGGCCTCATAAGCGGCATGCTCAGCCTGGTCGCCACACCGCCTAACGTGGTGGTACACAGCGAGCTGGTACGCAATGGCCAAGCAGGCTTCAGCTTCTTCAGCTTTACCCCGTTCGGCCTGGTGGTACTGGTGCTGGGCATTGGCTACATGCTGCTGACCCGGCACTGGCTCAACGGCGAGGTACGCAAGGACGGCCGGGTGGAAAGCCGCCGCACCCTGCTGGACCTGGTGCTGGACTACAAGCTCAACGGCCGTGAACGGCGCCTGCGCATCCGCCCCCATTCCCCCTGATAGGGCACACCCTTGGCGAACTGGAGCTGCGCACCCGGCACGGCGCCAACGTGATTGGTATCGAACGCCAGCACAAGTTCACCACGCGGGTGATCGCTGCCGACTCCAGTACCGTGCTGCATCAGGGCGACGTGCTGCTGCTCGACCTGTTCGCAAACCGCGACGACCTGCGCAGCCTGTGCCAGGCCATGCAACTGGAGCCGCTGCACTTCAAGGCTGCCTACTTCATCGACCAGTCCCAAGAGCTTGGCATGGCCGAGGTCTCGCTACCGCCGGGCTCGCAGCTGATCGGCAAGAGCATCCTCGAACTGGCGTTTCGCACCCGCTATGACCTCAACGTGGTCGGCCTGCGCCGCGAGCAGGCGGCCATCGAAGAGCAACTGGTGGAGGAAAAGCTGCGCCTGGGCGACACCTTGCTGGTGGTCGGCCCGTGGAAGGCTGTACGCCAGTTGCAAAGCAAGCCCAAAGACTTCCTGGTACTGAGCCTGCCCGCCGAAATCGACCTGGTCGCCCCCGCCCGCACCCGTGCGCCGCAGGCGTTGCTGAGCCTGGCGGTGATGGTCGGGCTGATGGTCAGCGGCGCGGTGCCCAATGTCATCGCCGCGCTGATCGGCTGCCTGTTGATGGGCGCGGGCCGTTGCATCGACATGAACAGCGCCTACCGGGCTATCCACTGGCAAAGCCTGGTGCTGATCGTCGGCATGCTGCCCTTTGCCCAGGCGCTACAGAAAACCGGCGGTATCGACCTGGCAGTGGGCGGGCTTGTCAGCGTACTGGGCGGTGCCGGCCCCAGCGCCATTCTTGCCTGCCTGTTCGCCGTCACGGCGGTGATCGGGTTGTTTATTTCCAACACCGCCACCGCAGTGCTGATGGCACCGGTGGCCGTCAGCACTGCAGCGCAGCTGGGCATGTCGCCCTACCCATTCGCGATGACCGTGGCATTGGCCGCGTCGGCGGCATTCATGACGCCTATTTCATCGCCGGTCAACACGCTGGTGCTGGGTCCGGGGCAATACCGCTTCGCCGACTTCGTCAAAATCGGCGTGCCGTTCACCATACTGGTAATGCTGGTAACCATCGTGATGGTGCCGTGGTTCTTCGGGCTTTGAGGATAGCGGCAGGGAGTGGCGGCAATTTGCCATTATCTCGACCGATCGCGGCAGATTGACATCAACTACCCTGACGAAACACACTGCGGGTTATTGCCCCAGGTGCTTCAAGGCGTTGTCCTGGATTTCGTTTCCGCTTGCCGGTCGAGTTCATGGTTTTCCCAGCCCAATCGCGCTTGATGCCTTATGTCTTTCTGCTTTGCCTGACCTTTGCCCTTACCCTGGGCGGCATCCTGGCACGCCCGATCGAATCGCTGTCGCTGTTCTGGCCGGTGAATGCGGTACTGGCCGGCGTACTGCTGCGCTACCCCCGCCAAGCCACGTTTACCGGCTTCAGCCTGGTGTGGCTGGCCATGGTCGGCGCCGACTTGCTGTGCGGCAGTGCCTGGGTGCCGGCCCTGTGGTTCAACTTGTGCAATCTTGGCGTGGTGGTCACCCTCTGGCAGTTGCTTTCTCGCTTGCCACGGCTGCATCGGCGCATGCGCACCCCACACGGCGTGCTCAGCGTGTTCGCCGCCTGCGCCGCCGCCGCCATGGTGGCAGCCAGCATGGCAGCGGTAATGGCTGCCCCCTGGTTCGAACAGTCGTTGCGTGCCACCTGGCTCGCCTGGTTCAGCGAACAATTCTCGACCAGCGTGCTGGTGCTGCCGGTAATGCTTACAGCGCCCTCGCTGCGTGCCCTGGTGCGTGGCGGTGCACAGCCCATCCGTCTGGCACCGTTGCTGGTGCTGTTGGCCTCGCTGGCGTTCAGCATCGCGTTTGGCGGGCCTGGGGCCATCGCCTTCCCGATTGCCGCGTTGCTGTGGTGTGCCTGGACCTATTCACCGTTCCTGGTTTCACTACTGACGCTCACGGCCGGGAGCACACTGATCGTAGCGGTGGCACAAAACCTCATGCACTTCAGCGTGCCGCAGAGCGAACCGGGGGTCACCACGCTGATGTCGGCTCGCCTTGGCATCGCCATGCTGGTGCTAGGGCCGCTGGTGGTGGCCTGCGTCAGCCAGGCCAACCGCAGCCTCATGGCCCGCCTGGCGCGCCAGGCCACCATCGATCACCTCACCGGCGTGCTCACCCGCAGCGCTTTCACCCGTCGTGCCAACGCGCTGCTCGACAGCCGCCAGCAGCACGCCCAGGCGCTCCCGCTGACCCTGATGATGCTGGACATCGACCATTTCAAGTCGGTCAACGATGCTCATGGCCATGCGGTCGGTGACCAGGTGCTGCGCCAGTTCGCCGGCACCCTGCAGGATCAGTTGCACAACGACGAACTGTTCGCGCGCCTGGGCGGTGAGGAATTCGCGGTCATCATCCCCGGCCTTGCGCCAGAGCGGGCCAAGTTCACCGCCGAACGCCTGCGCCGCGCCGTGCAGGACCTGCATGTAATGCAGGCCGACCAACGCTTGCAGATTACCGTGAGTATCGGCCTGGCTGGCTGCGATGCCGACATGCCAGCCCCTAGCCTGGACGAACTGCTGGCGAGTGCCGATCAGGCGCTGTACCGGGCCAAGGCCCACGGCCGCAACCGCGTCGAACAGGCCGAAGCACAGCGCCAGGTGGTCTGAACTAGCCGGCCAGCAAGTCCCACGACAGCTTGGCGATCAGCACACACAACAGCAGCAGGAACAGCCCGCGGACAAAGCCGGCACCCTTGCGTACGGCCAGCCAGGTACCGGTCAGCGCACCAAGGATGTTGCACACCGCCATCGGCAAGGCGATGGCATACAGCACGTTGCCCGTCGGTACGAAGAACACCAGCGCCGCCAGGTTGGTGGCAATGTTCACCACCTTGGCCGACGCCGAAGCGTGCAGGAAGTCCAGGGCAAAGAAGCGGATGAACAGGAAGATCAGGAAGCTACCGGTACCCGGGCCGAACAGGCCATCGTAAAAGCCAATCGCACCGCCGATCAGCACCGCCAGGCACTGCTCCTTGCGGCCGATCCGCGCAGGCCTGTGCAGGGTGCCGAAGTCCTTCTTGCAGAAGGTGTAGATGGCCATCAGCACGATCAGCACCAGCACAGCCGGGCGCATCACGCTGGAGGGCACCAGCGACACCGTGGCAGCTCCGGCGAACGACATGACAAAGGCGCTGAGTGCCGCCGGCACGATCAACCCCCAGTCCAGCGTCACCTTGCGGATGAACGAACGCGCCGCGAAGGCCGTGCCACATACCGACGCCAGCTTGTTGCTGCCGAGCAATGCCGCCGGTTGCGCGGTGGGCAGCACGTTGAACAACGCAGGGATCTGGATCAGCCCGCCGCCACCCACGGCGGCATCGATCAGCCCAGCGGCGAAGGCGAACACGCAAAGCACAGCAATATCCATCATGACGCGGTTCCAGGCAGTGAAGACGCCTGCAAGGCTAATCAAAGTGGTGCCGTTGTGTTGAAATGCCATATTGCAATAACTGCAACAAGGAGCAGGCAATGGCATTGGACATGTTGCGAGAAATCCAAGCGTTCGTCAGCGTGGCGCACAAACGCAGCTTCGTAGCCGCCGCCCGTGCACTGGGGCGCTCACCCAGTGCAGTTACGCGCGCGGTGCAAACCCTGGAAGACAATGCCGGCAGCAAGCTGCTCAACCGCAACGCCAACGCCGTGACCCTGACCGAAGCCGGCGAGCGCCTGTTGCCACACGCCGAACGCTTGCTGGATGTGCAACGCGATGCTGCCGATGAACTGGCCGCGCTAAGCGGCAGCGCCCAGGGCTGGATCCGCTTTGCCGTGCCACAACTGCTGGGGGAACATGTGCTGCCGCAGGTGCTTGCCGAGTTTTCCCGCTGTCACCCTCAAGTGACCCTGGACGTACAGTGCAGCGACGAAGCCCTCGACCCGCTGCAGGGCAAATTCGATTTCGTGGTGCGCGGTGCCTTCCCGCAATCGAGCGAACTGATCGGTTATCCGCTGTGGCCCTACCAGCGCCATTTGTATGCCAGCCCGGCGTACCTGGCCCTGGCCGGCACACCGCAGCATCCAGAGGACCTGGAGGGGCATACGCTGATCCTGCATACCGCGCCACGTATCCTCAAGGCCTGGCACTTCTGTCGCGACGGCCAGATCACCAGCCTGCGCCCCAGGCCCAGGCTGCGCCTGGGCTCGGGTCATGCGGTGTACCACAGCACCCTGGCCGGCGCCGGTATCGCTCGCCTGGCCGCCTGGGTCGGTGAGGCGCAGGTCAACGTCGGGCGCCTGGTGCGGGTGTGCCCGCATTACCGCCTGACGTCGAGCAGCGGCCAGGACCCACAGATGCATGCCGTGTACCCTGCTGGCGAACTGCCGGCGCGGGTGCGTGACTTGCTGGCAGCCCTGCGCCGTGCAGGCATGGGCTGTTGAAACAGAGCCAAAAACGGCTGTTCAATTTCTGCTCAATTTAACAGAGCCCGCCGTGGGCCTGGCCTGCAGCACTTTATCCACAGACCTACCCACGTTTTTTGTGGACAGATTTCCCCGCACAAAGAAAGACTTATCGCTCAAGCAGCAATGCCGAATTGGCCAGCTTGACCAGCTCGATCCATTCCTGCGTGCTAACTACTCCGGCCTGCTCCAACGCCTCGGCATAGCGCAGAGCCTGGTCATAGCCCTGCTCATCAAGCGCGCCCTCGGCGAGAAAACGGCTACGCCACTCCAGCATGGCTGAAGTGCCTTTCTTGCATTCCATTAATGTATCGACTCCAAGGCAAAAAGACCGCCGAATGAGCGGCGGCGGGAGACTACACGAGCCTTTTGCACTTGAGAATGACTTGCACCTACCGCTGGTCCAGCCGTGCAACAAGAGGGGGAGTGGCCATTTGCCTAAAGATTGGGCCCGCCGTAAGAAGTAGACGGGCCGCGCAGGAGGAAAGCAGTTGAACTCAGCTTGGCGGAATGGTGCCAAGAATACCAATCAGAATGGTCAGTAGCAGAAAACCACCCAGGAACAGCGCCAGCTTGCCCATTGGAACCTCTACAGTTGTGATGCGGGGATGGGCATATTGTCGGGCCTGGGCTGATACGGTTACAGATTCAGGTTTGTGGAAAAAAAGCAGATCAGATGGAAACCCTCTGAAGCTTTTCTGCAGGCAGCCAGCCCAACTCGCCATTACCCTGGCGTCGGCACCAGACCCAGCCATTGAGCGGACGCACCATCTGCACCCGTTGCCCTGGGTCGACATCCAGCTCGTGCGCTGAATAATGGTCCAGCGCCCTACCCTGGCACACGCTGAGCCGCTCGATCAGCTGCGCCGGCACCCAGCCTGGCGCTTGGCCTGCGCAGGTGCACAGGTACCAGTCCTGCCAGCCTGGCTCGCCTTCGTAGCGCGGGCCGATGTCCAGCAAGGTGCCCTTGGCAAAGCGAATAGGCTGGGGGTACTCGCTGCGGTGGGGTTCGATGACTACGTAATGCATGGGCCTCTCCTTGGCCGGAAAACCATCGATCGTAGCAGAGGCGGAACATCCCGCCGCTGCACGGTACTTGTATCGTTATGTGTACAAATTGAGACCTGATACACAAGAACGTTTCCTGCAGGCTACTCGGACATATCGGCGATACAGGCGTCATCTTTACTGGCCCCATCACCTCGCACCGCTGGCTTTGCCAAGGAGACGCCCGATGCCCGCCCATCACTCGACCACCACCCCGCCACGCCGTTCCCGCCATACCCTGCTTGCCTGCGCCCTGTTGCCGCTTGGGTTGATGGCCGTGAACCTCGCCACCGCTGCACCCGCGCAGCCCGAGGCAACAGTGGTGGCAGACAACTTCGGCCCGCTGAAACACATAAACGCTGGCGTGCTCGACGTGTCCTACGTGGAGCAAGGTCCAGCCGATGGCCCGGTAGTGATCCTGCTGCATGGCTGGCCCTATGACATTCACAGCTTTGAGCAAGTTGCACCTGACCTGGCGGCAAAAGGGTACCGAGTGTTGGTGCCCTACGTGCGCGGCTACGGCCAGACCCGCTTCCTGTCCGCGCAAACGCCACGCAATGCCCAGCCCACGGCGCTGGCCAGCGATGTCATTGCGTTCATGGATGCGCTGCATGTCCGGCGCGCTGTACTCGCCGGCTTCGACTGGGGTGCACGCACCGCCGATATCGTCGCGGCGCTGTGGCCCGAGCGGGTCAAAGCCCTGGTGTCAGTCAGTGGCTACCTGATCAGCAGCCAGGAGGCCGCCAAAGCCCCGCTGCCACCCAGCGCCGAGCTGCAGTGGTGGTACCAGTACTACTTCGCGACCCCACGCGGCCAGGCTGGCTATGAACAGAATCGCCATGCGTTCGCCAAACTGATCTGGCAAACCGCCTCGCCCAGCTGGGCCTTCGACGATGCCACCTTCGAGCGCAGCGCCAAGGCCCTGGACAACCCCGACCACGTGGCGATTACCGTGCACAACTATCGTTGGCGGCTGGGGCTGGCCCTGGGCGAAACACGCTATGACCCCCTGGAAGCCAAGCTGGCCAGTTTCCCCAGCATCACGGTACCGACCATTACCTTGGAAGGCGACGCCAACGGCGCCCCGCACCCACCGGCCGAAGCGTATGCGCAGCGCTTTACCGGCAAGTACGAATATCGGCTGATCAGCGGTGGCATCGGCCACAACCTGCCGCAGGAAGCACCACAGGCGTTTGCCAAGGCGGTGGTCGATGCGGACCACATGTAGCCTGCGGACGGCAATTGCTACGTAAGGTTTCAAAGGCACGACAGACTCTGGGCTTGGCCAGGTTGAACGATCTATCCGTCGAAAGGCGATTGAGCCCAGCAAACACTGGACGTTGAACGTGATTATGAAGACATGAGTTGAAACGCAGGCTGTAGGATCTTTTACTTGGCAGTGTAGGAAGTAATCTAGCAGCGGAATTTGCCTGTATGAAACATCAGTTTCTTCAGCAAATTCGAGCTGCTACGGTCCACTTTTCCTACAACGGCACGGACGCCTACAGCATGAGAAAAGCATGGACCCGTTCAACGCCTCGGCCCTGAAGCTACAAAAAAACTTGCTTAACCTGCGTGGTGAGCGCGATCGCCTGAGAAGTGAGGGCAAGGACAAGGAAGCAGACCTGCTCGCTGGGCCGATCGAGCGGCTGGAGGCTGCGGTTGCACAGTTACCGGCTTCATTGAAGCCCGTAACCTTGCAGTGATCGTCACCGCTCCTGCAAAGCATGCCGCAGACGCGCAGCGCGGCCTTGTGTCGCGAAAGGCCGCGCTGCACTGGCAATCGACTTCAGAACAGCTTGACCGTGTAACTGAGGATCAAGCGGTTCTCATCGATATCGGTGCGGTAATTGGAGCGCGCCATCACATTGCGCACGCGTATCCCCAGCCCAGCCAGCGGCCCGCTTTGCACCACATAGGCCAGGTCCAGATCGCGCTCGCGGTCACGCCCCTCGAAGCCCAGCCCGGTGTCCACGTCCCGCCCCTTCACATAGCGCAGGGTCGACGTCAGGCCCGGAACGCCTAAAGCGACAAAATTGTAGTCATGCCTCACCTGCCACGAGCGTTCACCCGGCGCCGAGAACTCATAGGTCGGCAGCGTATTGCCCATCGGGTTGGTGTTGGCACCCACCTGGATGAAACCATCATCGCCGCCGATCTGCTGGTAACCCAGGTAAAAGGTATGCCCACCGGTCTTGGCCGAGAACAGGCTGAACAACGCATGGTTGTCGTAATCGCCGGCAATCTTGCGCCCGTCCTCGCGGGCATCGAAATAGCCGGCATTGACCCCAAGCGTCCAGTCCCCCAGCGGCTCGGCGTGCTTGAAGCTGTAGAAGCGCTGCTGGTAGATATCCTCCAACTGCGCCTGCCACACCCCCACGCTGGTGCGGTTGTCGTTGAAGGCATAGTCGGCGCCCACGTAGTTGAAGCGGTCGCTGGTAAAGCGCGCCAACCGCGCCGGGTTGATCGGGTCGTTGACCAGTGCGTACATCTTCTGGCTGTTGGACGAGTCGCGCAGGCTGGTGGAGCGGAACTGGCCAGCATTCAGGGTCAACCCCGCTATCTCGCGCGATTCCAGCATCGCGCCCTGATAGGTCGGCGGCAGCAGGCGCAAGTCGCTGAACAACAGCACAGGCAGGTTGGGCATCAACTCGCCCACCTTCAGCTCGGTCTGCGACACCTTGAACTTGATCGCCGCCCCCAAACGGCTGTATTCGTCCGCCGACTTGCCGCTGTCCAGGCTGGGCAGCAAACCGGACTTGGCATGCGCCGGGCTGCTGTCGAGCTTGAAGCCAAGCAGGCCAGTAACATCCACACCGACGCCAACGGTGCCCTGGGTGTAACCGGAGCTGGCATTGAGGATAAAGCCCTGTGCCCATTCCTGAGTACGCGACTGGGTGCTCGCGCCCTTGATATCGGCATAATCGCGGCTGAAAAAGTAATTGCGCGCTTGCAGTGTGGCGCGGGCACCTTCGATGAAACCGGCCTCTTCTGCCGAAGCCTCGGCACACAACGCTGCGGCAATACAACCGCCGGCAAGACGCGCAGACGAAGAAAAACGCGGTGCAGTGAAACCTTGCATGGGGCTACTCCTGGATTCGGGCAACAGCAACCCGGCGCGGTGGCCTGATAAGGCCACCGACGTGCGGGTTGCATCGAGAGAGGGCGGGCAGGCGGGCACCCGGCCCGCCTGCCCTGCCGTTGCGTGAAGCGCTGGGCCGCTAGCGGTTGACCAGCTTCGCCGGCAAGGCGATGACCAGGAAGCAGCTGAGGATCAGGCAGCCGGCAAACACCCACAGGGCAGCGTGCGAGGTACCGGTGAGGTCGGTGACCACGCCCATCAGTGAGTTGCTCACCAGGCCGGCGATGTTGGCCACCGAGCAGGCCAGGGCAAAGCCAGTGGCGGCAGCAGTGCCTTTGAGGAAGGTCGCCGGCAGGCTGAAGAACACCGGCACCGCGCCAATGATCGCTGCCGAGGCAATGGCGAACAACACCACGGTCATCACCAGGTTGTGGCTGAACATGGTGCTGCTGGCCATGGCGATTGCACCGATGATGAACGGCACGATGATGTGCCAGCGGCGTTCGCGATGGCGGTCGGAGCTGGCCCCGATCATCAGCATGCCGGCCAGTGCAGCCAGGCTCGGAATGGCTGTGAGCAGGCCGATATGGAAAGTGTCGCTGACGCCCGCATCACGGATGAAGGTCGGCATCCAGAAGCCCATGGCATAGGCACTGAGCAGGATCGAAAAGTCGATACCCCCGAGCATCCACACCTTCAGGTTGAAGAAGCCATCGCGGAAGCTGTGCTTGCTGTCCTTGCCCTCGGCATCATCAGCCGCCAGGTGCGCCGCCAATTGTGCCTTGTCGTCAACCGACAGCCACTTGGCCTGCTGGAAATGGTTAGGCAATGCCCAGAACGTGAGGATGCCAAGCAAAACGCTGGGGATCGCCTCCAGCAGGAACAGCCACTGCCAGCCGTGCAAACCGTGAACCTGGTCGAAATGCCCCATGATCCAGCCAGAAATCGGCCCGCCGATCACGCTCGACAAGGGCAGCCCGATCATGAACAGGGCAATGATGCGCCCGCGCCGGTAGGTGGGGTACCACATGGTCAGGTAGAACAGCACGCCGGGCAGGAAGCCGGCCTCGGCCGCACCCAGCAGGAAACGCAGGATATAGAACTGGGTGGTGCTGGTGACGAACATGGTGCAGGCCGACAGCAGGCCCCAGGTGATCATGATGCGGGCGATCCACAGCTTGGCGCCAACGCGCTGCAGGATCAGGTTGCTCGGCACCTCGAAGATGATGTAGCCGACGAAGAACAGCCCGGCACCCAGGCCATAGGCCGCTGTGCTGAACTGCAAGTCTTCGAGCATCTGCAGCTTGGCGAAGCCGACGTTGATGCGGTCCAGATAAGCTGCGAGGTAGCAGAAGCACAGGAAGGGGATGAGCCTCCAGGTGATCTTGCTGTACAGCGCTTTCGTGCCATGGTCGATGTCACTGTGGACCGTGGTTGCATTCGCAATTGGCATTTCCTGTCTCCTGGCGGGCGACTTTGTGGTTGTTTTAAAGCCAGCAGTTTTCGACGCGCCGGGCACCCCGCGCACTATACGCGGCGTGCCTGGGCAACGCCTGAATACCCCGAGTGCTCCTGCGGGGCGACCGCCCGGACAGCAGGCGGTCATGGACGGGCTTCCCGCACCGTTCCTTGATTGTTATTGGCTCAGGGCTGCCCGGCGTTCAGCCGGCCAGTTGCCTGAGTTGCTGCATGGCATCCTGCCGGGTGACGACATCGCCGTACTTGCTGTCGATGTCGAACAGGTTGGCTTCGTGCGGGTCGTTGTGGCGGTCGCCGACACACTCGCGCACCACGATGGTTCGAAACCCGTGCTGCATGGCATCCACCGCACTGGCGCGGATACAGCCACTGGTCGAGCAGCCCGCCAGCACCACGGTATCCACCCCTTGCGCATGCAGCAGCGGGGCCAGGCTGGTGGCAAAGAAGGCACTGGCGTACTGCTTGCTCAGCACCACCTCCCCTGCCTGTGGCGCGACGGCCTGGCAGAAGGCGGCCAACGGGTTGCCTTCGACCATGTCCTTCATCACCGGTGCCTTGCGCACCCACACGCCGCCGTCAGCGAAATGCGGCGGCTGGTAGCGAATGTTGGTGTGCACCACCAAAGTGCCGCAGTCGCGGGCCAGCGCCAGCAGGCCGGCGGCCTGCTCGACCGCCGCAACCACGCCCGGCGCGTACAGCGGTGCGCCAGGGGTGGTATAGCCCTGCATGAAGTCGATCATCAACAGGGCCGGCTTGCGGCCAAAACCAATGCGTTGGCCCCACACTCCTTGGTAGTTGTCACGGGCGCTTTGTGCGTCGCTCATGTCCGTCTCCGATTTCAGTAGGCACCCGACAGCAGGGCACCGGCACCCGGCACGACCGGTTCCAGGTCGAGCGCCTTGAGCATGGCGTAAGTGGTGGCGATGGCGGCAGTGACCACCGGCTTGCCGGTTTGCGCCTCGACCTTGGCCACCGCCGGCAGCGATTGCATCTGCACGCAGGCCGACAACACCACCACATCGACGCCCTCAAGGTCCATGCCGGCGACGATGCCCGGCAGGTTGGCCGGGTCGTGGCGGGCCACGGCGAGGTTGTCGGGGATTTCCAGCGCGCGCCAGTCCTGCACCTCGAAGCCTTCCTCGCGGATGTAGTTCACCACCAGCTCGGTCAGCGGCTTCATGTACGGTGCGACGATGGCGATGCGCTTGGCCTTCATCACATGCAAGGCTTCGACCAACGCCCCGGCACTGGTGATGACCGGTGCCAGTGCGTCGTTATCGGCAGTGGCCTGCTGCAGGCGCTTTTCCGATTGGCGGTGATAGCCCAGGCCCATGGCCATGATCGCCACCAGGCAGGCGTAGCCCAGCACATCGACCTTGGCGTCGGACAGCTCGACGGCGCAGCGGTCGGACTCGGCGTCCATGGCGGCCAGCTCCTCCTTCTTCACCTGCTTCATGCGCATGCGGCTGGAATGGAAGGTGAAGCGTTCGGGGCGGATCGCCTGGCGCGCGTGGAGCATCGCCGGGATTTCGGTTTCCATGGTGGTGTTGGAGCTCGGCACGATCTGGCCGATGCGGTATAGCTTGGTCATGTCTCGTGCTCCGTCAGACAAGGGGTTGGTCGAGGAAATCGCCAAAGGCGGCAAAAAAACCTTCAAGGTCATCCCAAGGGATCATGTGGCCAGCGTTGTCTACCGTTACAACCTGGGTATCCGGCTTGAGCTCGCGGATTTCGGCAATGTCGCGTGGCTCGATCACCCCGCCGCGCCCGGCCACCATCAGCAGCGCCGGCTGGCGCACGGTGGGCAGGTCCTGGTGGATGTCCACCTCATGGAAATCGTCGAAGGCGCGCACGATCGCCGGCTCGTAGCAGGTGTGCAGCCATTCGGCACGCAGCGCCAGTTGCTCGTCGCTCCAGGTAGCGCAGAAGGCACGCATGTCATCGCCGCTCATGCCAACCGTGGCCTGGCGGATCGAATCGACATACCACGGCAGCTTGCTCGGGTAGGCGCGGCGGCCCGGCCCGGACACCGGTGGGTCGACCAGTACCAGCCGCTGCAGCCCCGGTGCGCCTCGGGCTGCCGCGCGAATGGCGAAGCGCGCGCCCATCGAGTGCCCGACCAGGTGGTAGCTGTCCAGGCCCAGCGCTGCGGCAAAGGCCGGGATGTCGGCGGCACAAGCGTCGGTGCCGTAATCCAGTTCCGGGCCGCTTGAAGACAAGCCGCGCCCACGCACATCCAGCACATAGGTGTCGAAGTGCTGCCCAAGGCGCTCGGCGACGAAGCCCCAGGTGATCGCCGGGCTGGTAATGCCCGGCACCAGGATCAGCGCATGGCCCTTGCCGCCATAGCGCAGGTAATGCTGGCGGATGCCATTGGCGCTGACGTTGCCGCCGGCGACGAAGGTGCTCATGCCGCCTCCCCGCTTTTCAGCTGCTGCCCGTACAGGTCGTAGCCATAGACCCAAGCCGGGTCTTCCTGGGTGTAGAGCCAGGTGTTGGCGTTCGAAACCGACTGCACCTGCGATGCCCGTTCCTTGCGGTTGGCCTCGTACAACGCGAACGCGGTGCGGTGGTCGGACAGCCCCGTCTCCTGCAGGCAGCGGGTCAACATGGCCGCGTCCTCGATGGCCATGCACGCGCCCTGGGCCATGTGCGGCTTCATCGGGTGGCAGGCGTCGCCCAGCAGCACCAGGCGCCCACGGCTCCATAAAGGCAACGGGTTGCGGTTGCGCAGCGGCCACTTGGTGATCGATTCGGTGGCGTCGATCAGTTTCTGTACGGTGGGGTGGTAGCCTTCGAAGGCGGCGCGCATTTCTTCCTGGCTGCTGTCGACGAACGCGCCCTGGAAGTCCCAGGCTTCGTGCGGCACACCAGTGACGAAGTAGTACTCGTCGCGCTTGCCGGTGGTGTAGTAGACCATCATGTGGCGGTCCTCGGACCACCATTTGACGCAAGGCTCGAACACATCGGCATGCTGCGCCAGGTTCACCCCGCGGATCAGCGCGCGGTGCGCCACCCAGCCGCTGTAGTTCGGCGCTTCGGCACCCAGCAGCTCTTCACGGATCTTCGAGTGGATGCCGTCGGCACCGATGACGATGTCGGCCACGGTGTGGGTGCCGTCGGCGAAGTCCAGGCGGACCTGGTCGCCTTCGTCGACGATCTTTTCCAGGCGTTTGCCAAAGTGCACGGTGCCCGGCTTGATCGCCTCGATCTGCAACGCGTGCAAGTCGCCACGGTGGATGGTGATGTAGGCGGCGCCGTACTCGCGGCGAGCAAACTCGCCCAACGGGATGCGCGACAGATAATCGCCGCTGTGGCCATCGCGGCTGAACCAGAAGTCCGGGTGCGAGCCCATCAGTTCCAGTTTCTGCTCCAGCCCCATGCGGCGGAAGATCTTCATCACGTTAGGGCCGATATGAATGCCCGCCCCCAGGCGGGTGAACTCTGGCGCCTGCTCGAACACCTCGACATCGAACCCGGCCTGCTGCAGCAACGTGGCGGCGGCTGCCCCACCCAGACCTGCACCGACGATTGCGATTTTCTGCCTACCCCGCATGGGTATCTCTCCTCTTGTTCTGATGTGTGGCCAGCGGTTCGACCGCCTGACGATTTAGAGCGTATACGCTGTAAATGATTTTTGGAAAGAGGTTCTTGAAAATATTTTTCAAACACCTGATCGAAACGATAAATGGCAGATTGTTACCGCAAACGTTGAGCCAATGTGTGGATAGGTAACGTTTTAGAGAGCACTTGCGCTTGCCGGCGGGATGCGCTTTCATCTGCAAAAGTAGGGTGTACACACTATTACTTTGCACCGAGATGAAGCGCCAGGCACCGCCCCGGTGCATCCCCGTCAACGCCACCAGGAGAACCCCGATGCCGGTGAGCAATGCACAACTGACCCAGATGTTCGAGCACGTACTGAAACTGTCCCGCGTGGACGAGACGCAAAGCGTGGCCGTGCTCAAGAGCCACTACTCCGACCCGCGCACGGTCAACGCCGCAATGGAGGCCGCGCAGCGCCTGAAGGCCAAGGTGTATGCGGTAGAGCTGCCGGCGTTCAACCACCCGACCGCCATGGGCAACGACATGACCGCCTACTGCGGCGACACCGCGCTCACCGGCAACCTGGCGGCGCAGCGGGCGCTGGAGGCAGCTGACCTGGTGGTCGACACCATGATGCTGCTGCACTCGCCTGAGCAGGAGCAGATCCTCAAGACCGGCACGCGCATCCTGCTGGCCGTGGAGCCGCCAGAAGTGCTGGCGCGCATGCTGCCGAGCGAAGACGACAAACGTCGGGTACTGGCCGCCGAAACCCTGCTGAAGCAGGCGCGCAGCCTGCATGTACGGTCCAAGGCCGGCAGCGATTTCCACGCCCCGCTTGGCCAGTACCCGGCCGTGACCGAGTACGGTTATGCCGACGAGCCGGGGCGCTGGGACCACTGGCCCAGCGGCTTTTTGTTCACCTGGCCGAACGAGGACAGCGCCGAGGGCACGCTGGTGCTGGACGTGGGCGACATCATCCTGCCGTTCAAGAACTACTGCCGCGAGCGCATTACCCTGGAGATCGAAAAAGGCTTCATCACCGGTATCCATGGCGGTTTCGAGGCCGAGTACCTGCGCGACTACATGAAGTACTTCAATGACCCCGAGGTGTACGGCATCTCGCACATCGGCTGGGGCCTGCAGCCGCGCGCGCAGTGGACAGCCATGGGCCTGCACGACCGCAACGACGGCATGTGCATGGATGCCCGTGCGTTCTACGGCAACTTCCTGTTCTCCACCGGCCCCAACACCGAGGTCGGCGGCAAACGCAAGACCCCGTGCCACCTGGACATCCCACTGCGCAACTGCGACATCTACCTGGATGACAAGGCCGTGGTGCTGGCGGGCGATGTAGTCGCACCAGAGGAGTCGCGCGCGCGATAGGGGTTATACTGGCCGGGCGCTCCGCTATTGGCGGCCGGCCAGCACCTTTCCACCAGCCCAAGCCATCCTATGCCGAACAAAACCACACCCAGCAGCGCCCCGCTCGACACCACCACCCCCTACGACGTCACCGAACAGGTCGGCCACCTGCTGCGCAAGGCCTATCAGCGGCACACGGCGATTTTCCAGCAGCAGGCCTGCGACCCGCAGCTTACCTCGATTCAGTTCGTCACCCTGTGCGCCCTGCGCGACCACGGCCCCAGCTCCCAGGCCGAGTTGATCAAAGCCACCGCTGTGGACCAGGCCACCATCCGCGGCATCGTCGAGCGCCTCAAGGCACGCGAACTGGTGCAGCTTTCGCCCGACCCGGGCGACCGGCGCAAGGTCATCGTCGAACTCACCGCCAGCGGTGCGGCATTGCTCGATGCAATGATCCCCTGCGCCCGGCAGATCAGCGAACTGAGCATGGGCAGCCTCAATGCCGGTGAGCGCGTGGCCATTTTGTACCTGCTGCGCAAGATGATCGACAGCGACGACAGCGCGGGTTGACCGGTTGTGCAAGCGGCCTTTCGCGACACAAGGCCGCTTGCACAGGCCTCCCTGCACCCCGAAACAAGGCTGCACCCTCCCTCTGAATTCATCCCTGGCCTGCTTCTTGCTCACTCACTTCATGTAGTGAGTACTTACCGAAACTCACGCACCATTTGAGTCCTTTGGTAGCGCAAGCAACCTCCAGAGATGAGCCAACAATGCAAACAACCATCTCCCTGCGGATCAACGGCCAGCCGGTCGACGTCAGCGCCATGCCCGACACCCCGCTGCTGCTGATCCTGCGCAACGACCTGTGCCTGAATGGCCCCAAGTACGGCTGCGGCCTGGGCGAATGCGGGGCGTGCACGGTGATCATCGACGGCGTGGCCGCACGCTCGTGCGTCATCCCCCTGGCCGGCGCTGCAGGCCGCGACATCACCACCCTCGAAGGGCTGGGCAACAAGGCTGCGCCACACCCCGTGCAACAGGCGTTCATCGACGAACAGGCGGCCCAGTGCGGCTACTGCATGAACGGCATGATCATGACCGCCAAGGCCCTGCTCGACCGCATTCCCGACCCCACCGACGAACAGATTCGCAACGAGCTGTCCGGCAACCTGTGCCGCTGCGGTACCCACGTCGAAATCCTGCGCGCCGTGCGCCGCGCCGCCGAGACCCGGAGAAAAGCATGAACCACTCTCAACAGGTGCCCAGCCGCGACCAGTTGCTGGCCAAGACCGGCGTACTGCTGATCGTCGACCACATCACCCCGCCCTCGGGCCCCGTGGCCAAGGGCGTGACACCTGTGGCCAAGGAGCGCGAGCTGGCGTTGTTCATCGCCGTCAGCGACGACGGCATGGTCTACGCCTTCAACGGCCACGTCGACCTGGGCACCGGCATCCGCACCTCGCTGGCGCAGATCGTCGCCGAAGAGCTTGACCTGCGTATGGACCAGGTGCACATGGTGCTGGGCGACACCGAGCGGGCACCGAACCAGGGCGCGACCATCGCCAGCGCCACCCTGCAGATTTCCGCCGTGCCCCTGCGCAAGGCCGCCGCGACGGCGCGGCGCCATCTGCTGCAACAGGCCGCGCAACGGTTTGGCTGCACGCCCGAAGCGCTGCGCATTGAAGACGGCGTAGTTATCGGCAGCAACGGCGGCACGCTGAGCTTTGCCGAACTGGTGCAGGGTGAAAATCATCAATTGTTTATTGCCGACGATGCCCCGCTCAAAGCCATCGAGGACTACCGCCTGGTCGGGCGCAGCGCGGCACGGGTAGATATCCCCGGCAAGGCCACCGGCGAGCTGACCTATGTGCACGACATGCGGCTGCCCGGCATGCTTCACGGCCGGGTGATCCGCCCGCCCTACGCCGGCCACGACAGCGGCGACTTCGTCGGCAACAGCCTGCTGGCGGTGGATGAGTCCTCCATCGCCCACATACCTGGCGTGGTGGCCGTGGTGGTCATCCGCGATTTCGTCGGCGTGGTGGCCGAGCGCGAAGAGCAAGCGATCCGTGCAGCCCATGAGCTGAAAATCAGCTGGAAGCCATTCACAGGCAAGCTGCCTGACCTAAGCGATATCGCCCAGGCCATCCGCGATAACCCACGCGTGCAGCGCACGGTGCTGGACCAGGGCGATGTGGACGGTGGCCTCGCCAACGCCAGCCAGCGCCTGAGCCGCAGCTACCTGTGGCCCTACCAGTTGCATGCCTCGATCGGCCCGTCGTGCGCGCTGGCCGACTTCACCGAGGGGCCGATCCGCGTGTGGTCCGGCACGCAAAACCCGCACCTGCTGCGCGCCGACCTGGCCTGGTTGCTGGCGTGCGACGAAGCGCGCATCGAGATCATCCGCATGGAGGCCGCCGGCTGCTATGGCCGCAATTGCGCCGATGACGTGTGTGCCGATGCGGTGCTGCTGTCGCGTGCGGTGCAGCGCCCAGTGCGAGTGCAGCTGACCCGTGAACAGGAACACGTTTGGGAGCCCAAGGGCACCGCGCAACTGATGGAGATCGACGGCGGCCTTAACGCCGACGGCAGCGTGGCCGCCTACGACTTCCAGACCAGCTACCCGTCCAATGGCGCACCTACCCTGGCCCTGTTGCTGACCGGCGCCGTGGAGCCGGTGCCGGCACTGTTCGAAATGGGCGACCGCACCTCGATCCCGCCTTATGACTACGAACACATGCGCGTCACCATCAACGACATGACGCCACTGGTGCGCGCTTCGTGGATGCGCGGCGTGTCGGCCATGCCCAACAGCTTCGCCCACGAATCGTACATCGACGAGTTGGCCTTCGCCGCAGCCGTCGACCCGGTCGAATACCGCCTCAAGCACTTGTCCGATCCGCGCGCCATCGACCTGGTCAAGGCCACCGCCGAACGTGCTCAATGGCAGCCGCATACCCAGCCCAGGCAGGCGCAGGCCGACGGTGACGTACTGTGCGGCAGAGGTTTTGCCTATGCCCGCTACATCCACAGCAAGTTCCCCGGCTTCGGCGCAGCCTGGGCGGCATGGGTGGCGGATGTCGCGGTAGACCGGCGCACCGGTGAAGTCGCCGTCACCCGTGTAGTGATCGGTCACGATGCCGGGATGATGGTCAACCCCGAGGGCGTGCGTCACCAGATCCACGGCAACGTCATCCAGTCCACCAGCCGGGTGCTCAAGGAGCAGGTCAGCTTCGAGGAGTCGACGGTGGCAAGCAAGGAATGGGGTGGCTACCCGATCCTGACCTTCCCCGAGTTGCCAGCTATCGACGTGATGATGCTACCCCGCCAGCACGAGCCGCCAATGGGCAGTGGCGAGTCGGCCTCGGTACCCAGCGCGGCGGCCATCGCCAATGCCATTTTCGACGCCACCGGCATTCGTTTTCGCGAACTGCCGATCACGGCCGAGCGGGTGCGTGCCGCCCTCGGCGGTGAAGGCCAGGGGCCTGATGCGCCCGCGCCAGCGCAGCCGACGACCAAACGCTCCAAATGGTGGATCGGCTCGCTCGCCGGGGTGTTCGGTGCCGCCTTGGGCATGCTTGCCACCGCCCTGCCCTGGCGTGCCGAAATCGCCCCGGTAACCCCGCCTGGCGCCGGCAGCTGGAGCGCCGCGATGCTCGAACGCGGGCGCCAGGTGGCAGCGGCCGGCGACTGCGCCGTGTGCCATACGGTCAGCGGCGGCAAGGTGAATACCGGTGGGCTGGCAATGGACACGCCCTTCGGTACGCTGTACAGCACCAACATCACCCCCGACCCGGAAACCGGCATCGGCCGCTGGTCATTCGCCGCCTTCGAGCGGGCCATGCGCGAGGGTATCAGCCGCGATGGCCGGCACCTGTACCCGGCCTTTCCCTACACCTCGTTTCGCAACATCAACGACGCCGACATGCAAGCGCTGTACGCCTACCTGATGTCGCAAACGCCGGTACGCCAGGCAGCGCCGGCCAACCAGATGCGCTTCCCGTTCAACCAGAGGCCACTGATGGCCGGCTGGAACGCGCTGTTTCTGCAACGCGGTGAATACCAGCCCGACCCGCAACGCAGCGAACAGTGGAACCGTGGTGCCTACCTGGTCGACGGCTTGGGGCACTGCACGGCCTGCCACTCGCCGCGCAACCTGATGGGTGCCGAAAAAGCCGGCAGCAGCTACCTCGCCGGCGGCATGGTCGATGGCTGGGAAGCCCCGGCCCTGAACGCCCTGGGCAAGTCAGCGACGCCGTGGAGCGAAGATGAACTGTTCAGCTACCTGAGCACCGGCTTTTCGGAAAAGCACGGCGTGGCGGCCGGCCCCATGGGGCCGGTGGTCAGCGAACTGGCCACCCTGCCCAAAAGCGATGTGCGGGCCATTGCCCATTACCTCAGCTCACTCGATGGTGAGCCACAGGCACAGGTGGCCAAGGCCGCGCCTCAGGCGGACACGCAAGTGTCGTTGAGCAACGGCGAGCGGGTTTTCAAAGGCGCATGCATGGCCTGCCACAGCGATGGGTTGGGGCCAAAACTGTTTGGTGTCAGCCCGTCGATGGCGGTCAACAGCAACGTCCACAGCGACCTGCCGGACAACCTGCTGCGCGTGGTGCTGCACGGCATTGCGACCCCGGCAACCCCCGACCTGGGCTACATGCCCGGCTTCAAGGACAGCCTGTCGGACCGTCAGGTAGCCGACCTGGCGGCCTACCTGCGCCAGCGTTTTGCCGCCGACAAGCCCGCCTGGCAAGGGCTGGCGGCCAAGGCCGCGCAAATACGCGCCAACCCCGGCAGCCACTGAGGTTCAGCGGCGCAGGCCACGCAAGGCAAGGTCGCTGATAAAGGCAAGCCAGTCGGCCTTGGCCTGCTTGTCGGCCAGGTCCACGGCCAGGAACGAGCTGAGAGTATGGCGGTTGGAGTTATAGAAGTAGCACAGCGAGGCAATCATCAGGTAGGCGTGGGTGATGTCGATGTCGTCCCGGAACAGGCCCTTGGCCTGGCCGGCCTCGATGATCGGCCGCAGCACGCCGACCGCCTCGCCGGACAGCGCCCTGAGGTTTTGCGACTTGCGCGCGTGCTGGCCCTGGTGAAGGTTTTCGGTGGCAAGGATGGTGACGAACTCGGGGTGGCGCACGTAGTAGTCCCAAATGAACGCCACCAGCTCGCGCAGGGCTTGTTCCGGGTCGGCGAGGTCCAGGCGCAGCTTGGCTTCGGCCTGGTTGAAGCTGGCGTAGATGTGCTCCAGCACGCTGATGAACAGCTTTTCCTTGCTGCCGAAGTAGTAATAGATCATCCGGTCGTTGGACTTGGCCAGCGTGGAGATCTGCTCGATGCGCCCACCGGTGAAGCCTTCCTTGCTGAAGACCTTCACGGCAGCCTTGAGAATGTTGTCCCGGGTGCGGTCGGCCTGCTGGGCGCGAACACCGGTTTTGCGAGTTTGCATGTCGGTCCCTGTGGGGCTGGCCAGATACCCAACACTGCCACAGACGTTGGGCCATTGCGCGCCTTTTTCGGCTGGGCTGACACGATACGAGCGAGGTAGCGGAACATGCAGCATCTCGACCTGCAGGTGATCGACAAAGCCCTGCAATGGGCCCGTGCCGGCGATACGGTGTGGCTGTGCACGGTGCTGTCCACCTATGGCTCGGCCCCCCGCTCGCCCGGCGCGATGCTGGCCTGCCGCAGCGCGCATGAGTGGGTCGGTTCTTTGTCCGGCGGCTGCGTGGAAGAGGAGTTCCTCGCCAGCCTGGCGCACGGTGCATTCACCCAGCCGGCACAGGTAATGCGCTATGGCGACGGGCACGAGCAGAGCCGGCGCTTGCGCCTGCCCTGCGGCGGCGTGCTGGTGGTGCTGGTAGAGCGGCGGCAGGCGGATGGCGCGTGGCTGGAGCATCTGCAGGCCCTTCGCGGGGCGCTGCTGGGCCAGCAACGGGTGACGCGCAAGGTCTGTCTGCCGGCGGGTAGTGTCAGCCTGCATTGTGACAATAGCGTTGCCGTGCGCATGGACGACGGCGCCGTGCACATCGGTATCGGCCCCGCTTTGCGGCTGGTGCTGGCCGGGCTGTCGCCGGTCGCCGAGGCCTGTGCCGATATCGCTCGCACGCTGGGCTGCGAGGTCATTGCCTGCGACCCGCGCGAGGAGATGGCGAGTGTCGAGATAGAAGGCGTACAGATGCACCGGGTACTGCCTTCGCTGTTCATCGCGGCGGGTGGTTGCCATGCCGCTACGGCCGTGGTGGCGTTGACTCACGATCCGAAAATCGATGACCTGGCCTTGATGGAGGCGGTGCATACGCCGGCGTTCTACATCGGCGCCATGGGCTCGGCAGCCACATCAGCCCGCCGCGCCGAGCGGTTGCAGCGGATTGGCGGCTTGACGAACGAACAGATCGAACGGCTGCACATGCCTATCGGGCTGGACCTGGGCAGCAAGTCGCCAGCGGAGATTGCGCTGGCGGTGATGGCGGATGTGCTGCGGGTATACCGGGGCAAGGCGCGAAATGCGTTGTAACGCCTGGCACCACGACCCCCTGCCATTCAGGCAGCCTGCACCTGCAACCCCAACAATTGACGGGCGCGTTTCAGGTCATCCTGCAGATCATGGTTCCACAACCAATCGAACCGCTCGCCCAGCACCTTGCCGAGCAACTGCGGATCGTCCAGCACGGCAGGGTCACGGAACTCATACAGCTCACCCGCTTCCCATGAGGTGCGCTGCACCCGGCAAGCACGCGGTCGCCGTACCGCGTCATACGCCTCAAGCACTGCCTGCACAGGGCTGCCGAGCACATTCGGGTCGGCCAGCAACCGTGCCAGCAACCAGGCATCCTCCAACCCCTGGCCGGCCCCCGCGCCCTGATGCGGCAGCATGGCGTGAGCAGCATCACCAATCAGCCCCACTCGGCCGTGGGTATACCCCGGCAGTTCAGCAAGATCATGCAGTGCCCACAGGGAAGGTGTGGCGATGCACTCCAGCAGTACCTGCACCGCATCACCCCAGCCCTCGAACGCTTTGAGCATTTCGGCCTGGCTTGCCTGACGCACCCAAGGCGCATCGCTTGGCCAGGCTGGATTCGGCTGGCTGCGGTCCGACACGAACGCCACCACATTGATCAACCGCCCCTGTTTGACCGGGAAGGTCAGGATATGGCCGTCGAGCCCCAGGTACATCTGCGGCACATCGACCAGATGCTCACCCACGCCGCGCGCCCAACAGGCTTCACGTAACTGCGCGCTGTCGATCAGCCCACGGTAGGCGCATGTGCCACTGAAACGCGGCGCCACCCGCGCAACACCCAGGCCGTCGAGCACGTGGTCACGGATGGATGACTTGATGCCGTCGGCACCAATCAACACGTCGCAGTGATGCTCCGTGCCATCGGTAAAGCACACCCGCACACGCTCCCCCACCTGCTCGACCTGCTGCGCACGCTTGCCGAACTGGGCGATGCCCGGCGGCAACTGGCTGGCCAGCGCATCGAGAAAATCAGCCCGGTGTACCGACGACTGCCCAACCCCTTCTGCCACACTGCTGCCCAGGTATTGCGCGTCACGCCCATCACGCCATTCGAACCACACATCTTGCCAAGGTGCCGGCGTGCTGTCGGCGATCCTGGCATAGGGCTCGGCAATGCCCAATCCGGCAATGGCACGCACCGCATTGGCACCAAAAGAGACGCCTGCGCCTACTTCACCAAAGGCCGCAGCCGATTCGAACAGTTGGACGTTCAAGTGCGCATGGCGGCAAAGATCGAGCGCAAGTGCGACACCTGCGATACCACCGCCAACTATGGAAACTTCAAGTGCAGTAGCCTGTTGCATTGCAAGGTACCTCGGGGCTGATTGTTATTGGAGTGAGCCGATCATTACTGCTGGCAGACCATTGATAAATATCGCCAAACCCATAAACGCCATCACCTACCTGAATATTCCTCAGCCGGTAACTCGCTGAACGCCCCGGCTTCGCGTTGCCACAACCTGACGCCGGATAAACAGCAGAATGGCGACGGCGCCAATGGCGCCCGGTATGGCAAACGCCAGGAAACTGCTTTGATAAGGCAGGTTCGCGCTGTGCAGCACCCCGCCCAGTACCGGCCCGACGATTGCCCCCAGCCGCCCTATACCCATTGCCCACCCAAGTCCGGTGGAACGGATGTGTGGCGGGTAGTACTGCACCGCGCAGGCATTGGCCAAAATCTGCGTGCCAATGGTAGAAGCGCCAGCCACGGCGATGAGCAGGTACAGCACCGCCACGGGCGCCTTTAGCGCAAGCAGGCTGAGCGACAGCGCACCGCAGGCGAAGAAGCACAGCAACACGTTGGCGATACCCACACGGTCACCCAGCCAGCCACCCGCAATCGCCCCAACGATCGCACCCGAGTTGAGCACCAGTAAAAATGCCAGGCTTGAGTTCAGCCCATAGCCCGCACTGCTCATCAACTTTGGCAGCCACGAACTCAATGCATAAACCATCAACAGGCAACAGAAGAATGCCGCCCACAACGTCAGCGTGTTTACCACCCGCCCTTCACTGAAAACCTCCCGAATCGACACTTTCCCAGCCCGCGTAGCGACCAAGCTGAGTTGGTCATCGTGCTCCGGCAAATAGTCTGATGTGGCCTGGGCCAGCAAAACCTTGGCGCGTTCGGCCTGACCGCTGCGCAACAGAAAGTCCATGGACTCGGGCAATTGATGGATCAGCAACGGCAGCAGCAACAGCGGTATCACAGCCACATAGAACACCGCCTGCCAGCCCCACTGGGGAATGAACAGCATGCCCAGCCCAGCCGACAGCATGCCGCCCAGCGAATAGCCACTGAACATGATCGCCACCAAGGTGCTGCGCATCTTGCCGGGTGCGTACTCGTTCATCAGCGCAACCACATTGGGCATGACACCGCCGATCCCCAGCCCGGCAACAAAGCGGCACAGCGCGAAGGTTTCGGGTGAAGTGGCCAGCCCATTCAAGGCCGTGACGCCACTGAACAGCAAGACACAGGTCATGATGGTTTTGCGCCGCCCGATCCGGTCCGACAGCGAACCGAAGAACAGCGCCCCCGCCATCATCCCGACCAGCGCGCAACTGCCCAGTACCCCCGCCTGTACCGCGCTCAGGCCCCATTCGGCCATCAGCGATGGCAGTACCACGCCATAGATGACCAAGTCATAGCCGTCGAAGATGATGATCAGCGCGCACCAGAACAGTAAACGCGCGTGAAAGGCATTGAACCGGGCCCGTTCCAGCAGGGCCGCTGCATTGATATTTCGCATGGCATCGCTCTTGTAGTTGTTATGGATGGGGCATGCCCCCAAATTGGCTAGCGCGATCCATCATGACCAAGGCGCGACACGGCTGATATGCAGCCACTCGAATAGTGGCTATTTCGGGTATGAATACTGTTTATGCATACCCAGTGAGTCTCGTTTCCGGTAGCGTTGCATTCGGACGCAGATAAACCCTGAAAACAATACCCATCGCGTCTCGACCAATACCTGAGAGGTATCATGGATTTACGCGATCTAGACCTGAACCTGCTGCTGGTTTTCAACCAGCTACTGATCGACCGCAAAGTTTCGACCGCCGCCGAAAACCTGAGCCTGACCCAACCGGCGATGAGCAATGCCCTGAAGCGCCTGCGCACTGTGCTGCAGGACGAGTTGTTCGTGCGCACCTACCAGGGCATGGAGCCCACTCCTTACGCCCTGCAGTTGGCGGAGCCGATTACCACAGCCATCCAAACGCTACGCGACGCATTCAGCCGGCAGGACACTTTCGACCCGGCCACCAGCAATCGCCGCTTCACCATGGCCATGACCGACATTGGCGAGATCTACTTCATGCCCAAGCTGATGGACGCGTTTGCCGCACTGGCGCCCGGCTGCACCATCAGCACATTGCGCAACTCGGCTGACACCCTGGCCGAAGGGCTGCAGAACGGCACTATTGAGCTGGCGGTTGGCCTGTTACCGCATCTGCAGGCGGGGTTCTTTCAACGGCGGCTGTTTCACCATCGCTATGTGTGCCTGTGCCGTAAAGGGCACCCCGCTACGCAGCAGCCCCTGACCGTGGAGAACTTCATGAGCTTCGAGCATGTGAGTGTGGTGGCGGCCAATACCGGGCATGGCGAGGTCGACACGTATTACGCGCGGGCTGGGGTGGTGCGCAACATTCGCCTGGAAGTGCCGCACTTCGTGGCGGTGGGGCACATCCTGCAGCACAGTGATTTGTTGGCAACGGTGCCAGAGCGGTTTGCCGCCAGTTGCGAGGCACCGTTCGGGTTGAGCGTTATGCCACCCCCGGTGGCATTGCCGAACATCGAAATCAACCTGTTCTGGCATGGGCGGTACAACAAGGACCCGGCCAACCGCTGGCTTCGACAATTGATGTTCGACTTGTTCTCGGATGCATGGTCTTGCGCCAATCGTCATGCACCTTGGGGCTGCGGCGCAGCCTCAACCGCGAACGCTCAGTAAACAGCCTTTCTACGCACACCTCTAACCCCGCCCCCCAGGCAGGTAACCGCAAAAGCAATCACCAACGCCCCCGTCCCCAGCAAGAAGATCAGTTGTTGATTGGACCCTTCCACCAACAAGGCAATCAGCGCAGGCGTCACGGCCGCCGCGCCCATCAAGGTAATGCTGACCAGCGGCGTAAGCTTGCCGGTCGGGTCGTTGGTGGTAATCAGCGCCATGTAGTACGACAACGACAGCACCCAGCCAAAGTTGATCAGCAACAGCGCCACGAACAACTGCATCGGCGTGCGGGTATGGCCGGTGAGCATGGCAATGGAAATGAACACTGCCACCAAGCCTACGGCAATCATCAACTGCCGGTTTACCCGCGCGCCCAGCAAACTCGGCAGCCCTGCCCCAGGCAGGCCGCCAATGGCAGACAGGCCGAATGCCCAGCCAATGTCGACACCTTCGATACCCTGGTCTCGCGCCAGCTGGTCGATGAAGCCCCACACGCAATAGATGGCGATCTGCATGAACAGCATGCCCACCAGTGCAGTGCGTCCCGCACGCGCCGAACCACCCTGGGCGGGCGAACCTTCGTCATTGGCCAACGAAACTGCCGGGCGACGCGGCAGCACCAGGCTGGCGCCGCAGATCAACAGGTACCACAGGCCAAACGCGCACAAGGCGGTTACCGTTCCACTCTGCGCGGCAAGCAATGGCAGCGCTGCGGAAAACAGCGAGTACTCCGGCGTTTGCAGTAACAGCATCAGGCCGAACGAACGGTCCTGATTGGGTAGGCGGCCCAACGTGGACACCGCATAGGCATACACCAGCCCCGCGCAGGTGCCGGCCGCCAGGCGCACGCCCAGCAACATCGCGTTGCTGCTGGTAAAAGCCGTGGCGATGCTAAGCGCCACGCACAGCCCACCTACGAACAGACACAAGCCGCGCCCGCCGTGGCGCTTCATCAACAGTGGGCACAGCAAGGTGCCCAGGGTCATGCCAATCATCTCGACCGACACCACCCAACCTTGCTGGTCGAGTGACAGGCTGAGCTGTTCGGTGACCAACCCCATGAAGATGGGTTGCACACCACAAACAATGAAGGAGGTACAGGCAATGAAAATCAGCGCGGCACGCAGCAGCTTGGAATCATGGGTCATGGGGACTCCGACACGGCATTTGTTTTTATTGTGTGTGGCGACCGGCCCTGAAAGGCGCCGTAGCTGGCGGCGGGCGGGTCCCGTGGGCAATCCTGGGCCGAGAGCGAAGGCTTGGAAAGTTAATTATCGAAATCGACTTCAGTGGGCTTTTTAATGCAGGCTGACGCGCCCTGCCTGCATCCAGAAATGCACTGCATAGGATCCTGATAATTAATTGGAGACATACCCGCATCCGCCCTACCGTGGTACGTCACCCAAGCCTCAGTAAAAAAGGCCCGTTCATGAACGACCGTGAGTTCATCAATGCCATCGACGCCGATGGCCTGCCCCTGCACATCGCCGTAAGCAACGGCCGCATCAGCCACATCGGCCCGCAACGCGCCAGCACAGCCGCCCGCGAGACCATCGACCTTGAAGGCCTGCTGGCGCTCCCCGGCTTCGTCGACGGCCACATCCACTTGGACAAAAGCTTCGTCGGCGACCGCTGGCGCCCACACCAACCCGTCGCCAGCCTGCGTGAGCGCCTGGCCGTGGAAAAACGCGAACTTGCCAGCGCCCCACCGATCCTCGAGCGCGCCGACGCGCTGATGCGCCAGGCCGCCTCTTACGGCACCGTGGCCATGCGCTGCCATGTGGACGTGGACGCCACCACCGGCCTGACCAACTTGCGCGCCATGCTCGAAGCCCGGGACACCTGGAAAGACCTGATAGACATCGAACTTGTGGCCTTCCCCCAGGCCGGTGTGGTGACCTGCCCCGGCACTGCCGACGTGATGGAAGCGGCTATACGCGAAGGTGTGCAGGTCGTCGGCGGTATCGACCCAACCACCCTGGATGGCGACGCCGAAGCGCAGCTGGACATCGTGTTCGGCATTGCCGACCGGCACGGCGTGAAGGTCGATATCCACCTGCATGAACCCGGCGACATCTGCATCGCCCAGCTTGAACGCATCGCCGCGCGCACCACCGCCTTGGGCATGCAAGGCTTGGTGGCAGTCAGCCACGCCTATGGCCTGGGCGATGTATCCGACGCGGTGGTCGACCGCACGGCCGAGCTGCTGGCCGGCGCCGGCGTATCGATCATGACCAACGCACCCGGCGAACACGCCTTCCCGCCTGTGCTACGCCTGCGTGCAGGCGGTGTGCGGGTGTTCACCGGTAACGACAATATCCAGGATGCCTGGTGGCCGTATGGCAATGGCGACATGCTGCAACGGGCGATGCTGATCAGCTATCGCTCGGGCTTCAACACCGACGAAGAATTGCGGGTTGCGTTGGAAATGGCCACTGAGGCCAGCGCCGGAGTGATGGGCAAACAAGACTACGGTTTGAAGGTCGGCAACGAGGCCAGTTTCGTGCTGTTCAAGGCGCCGAATGCGGCGGCGGCGGTGGCGGCAGCCCTCCATGAACGCGTGATCGTGCGCCACGGCACATTCTGGGGCGGGCCTGCGCAATTGCGGTTGAAGGCTACGCAGTTTGCCAACGAGCTGCGCCGTTGAGGTCAGCGCTGGCTTGCCGGTGATGGGCTGCCTGGCAGCCCTCATCGCCCCAGCTGGTTTCCAGCCCCGTGCTTACTCTGCCTCAGCCCGCAAAATCCCAATCAGAATCTCAGCCAGCTCCATCACCATCGGGTCCGCCGTAGGCCGATGGAAAATTGCCGCCTCAAACACTTTGATCGGCTTGAACCCCTCTTGCGCCCCCAAAACTCGATGCCTGGCCGTCACCACGCGCGAAGGCAACAGACTCACCCCCAGGCCATTGGCCACCGCCTCCTGAATCCCTGCCAGGCTCGAACTGGTAAAGGCGATCCGCCAACTGCGCCCCATCGCCTCGACCGCACCGATCATGTCATCCCGGTACAGCCCCCGCGGCGGAAAGGTCACCAGCGGAATCGGATCCTGGGCAAAACACGGGTACTGCGCACTGTCGATCCACTCGATGCACTCCGGCTGGCAGGCATTGGCCTCCCGGCTATGCCGCCGCTGCTTGATCAGCACCAGGTCCAGTTCGCCACGGTCGTAGGTGCTCATCAAATCCCGGCTCAGGCCACCGGTGATCTCCAGCTTCACTGTCGGGTTACGCCGATTGAACGCTGCCAACGCCTGCATCGTCTTGCCCGCGACAAAATCGTCCGGCAGGCCGATACGCACGGTAACCGTCACCCCGCCTGACATGGCTTCGGTCAACTGGCTGCTCACTGCCAGCAGGTGCCGTGCGAAACCCAGCAATGTTTCCCCGGCATCGGTCGGGTGCACCTCGCGGTTGCTGCGGTCGAGCAACTGGTGGCCGACCATTTCCTCCAACCGGCGCACCTTCTGGCTGACCGTCGATTGGGTGGAGTGCAGGCGTGCAGCGGCGGCGGTGAAACTGCCGCAGTCGGCCACCATGACCACGGTGCGGAGCATGTCCAGGTCGTAGATGGCTCGGTTGGGGTTGGTGGATTCTGGCATTGGGCGGGTTCAGCTTTCTGAATGGGGCTGGGTACATGATGCCTGAACCTGGGGTGCATGACGCATTGCCTGCGTGCGGGGCATGCTTTGTGCGCGCGCATGAACGGGGTATCAGGGAGCGAGGGTTTTCTCGAAGTAAACCCGATTGAAACCGTCCTCTGTACGTTTCCCCACCTCTACGTAGCCGAGCTTGGGGTAAATCGACAGGTTCTCGGTCATCATCTCGTTGGTGTAGAGATGGACGGTGCTTATCCCCAATCGCCGGGCGGCATTTTCGCAGAAGCCGATCAGCGCCTTTCCTACACCACGCCCGGCTGCACGGGGCAGGACCGCCACGTTTTCCAGCAGCAAATGCCCTTCTTCGGCATAGAAGACAATGAAGCCTTGAAAGGTCGCCTGGTCATCCGTCGCTACGTAGACCACCCCTTGCGCGATCTGCCTGGCGAAATGTGCGGTCATCGGGGCTGGCTTGCGTCCGATGAGTGGCACATAGCGAGCATAGGCCTGCTCGGCGCACTTTCTGATCTCGGGCTCATCGGTTGCTACGGCCAGCCGGATCATGGGGTCTCCTTTGGTTGATGGGGTTCTGATGCCCACTGCAGCTGCTCGCACATCGCACAACGGTTCGATAATCGCACAAATTCAGCCAAACCCCCTCTACTGTTGCCCTATCTTGCGGCACGCTATACCGAAAGTCAGCAAACACTTTCAAGCGCTGACAGGCCCCATCGCTTCACGCGCTCCGGCCAGCCCGACAACCACAACTCCAGGAACAACCAGGAGCTCGCCTTGATCAATAAAACGTACGAGTCCATCGCCAGCGCGGTGGAAGGAATCACCGACGGTTCGACCATCATGGTCGGTGGCTTCGGCACTGCCGGCATGCCGTCCGAGCTGATCGATGGCCTGATCGCAACCGGTGCCCGCGACCTGACCATCATCAGCAACAACGCCGGTAACGGCGAGATCGGCCTGGCCGCCTTGCTCATGGCAGGCAGCGTGCGCAAGGTGGTCTGCTCATTCCCGCGCCAATCCGACTCCTACGTGTTCGACGAACTGTACCGGGCCGGCAAGATCGAATTGGAAGTGGTGCCGCAAGGCAACCTGGCCGAGCGTATCCGCGCAGCCGGTTCGGGCATCGGTGCGTTCTTCTCGCCGACCGGCTACGGCACCCTGCTGGCCGAAGGCAAGGAAACCCGTGAAATCGACGGCCGCATGTACGTGCTGGAAATGCCATTGCACGCCGACTTCGCACTGATCAAGGCGCACAAGGGTGACCGTTGGGGCAACCTGACCTACCGCAAAGCCGCGCGCAACTTCGGGCCGATCATGGCCATGGCCGCCAAGACTGCCATCGCCCAGGTCGACCAGGTTGTCGAACTCGGTGAACTGGACCCGGAACACATCATCACTCCGGGTATCTTCGTCCAGCGCGTGGTCGCCGTCACCGGCGCTGCCGCTTCTTCGATTGCCAAAGCTGTCTGAGGCCTGCCATGACCATCACCAAAAAGCTCTCCCGCACCGAGATGGCCCAACGCGTGGCCGCAGACATTCAAGAAGGCGCGTACGTAAACCTGGGCATTGGCGCACCGACCCTGGTGGCCAACTACCTGGGCGACAAGGAAGTATTCCTGCACAGCGAGAACGGCCTGCTGGGCATGGGCCCAAGCCCAGCGCCGGGCGAGGAAGACGATGACCTGATCAACGCCGGCAAGCAGCACGTCACCCTGCTGACCGGCGGTGCATTCTTCCACCATGCCGACTCGTTCTCGATGATGCGTGGCGGCCACCTGGACATCGCCGTACTGGGCGCCTTCCAGGTGTCGGTCAAGGGCGACCTGGCCAACTGGCACACCGGTGCCGAAGGTTCGATCCCCGCCGTGGGCGGTGCGATGGACCTGGCCACCGGCGCCCGCCAGGTGTTCGTGATGATGGACCACCTGACCAAGACCGGCGAAAGCAAGCTGGTGCCCGCGTGCACCTACCCGCTGACCGGTATTGGTTGCGTCAGCCGCATTTACACCGACCTGGCCGTGCTGGAAGTAACGCCTGAAGGCCTGAAAGTGGTCGAGATTTGCGCGGACATCGACTTTGACGAGCTGCAGAAGCTGAGTGGTGTGCCGCTGATCAAGTGATGTTTTGATCGACGCAGACCTGTGTAGGAGCGGCCTTGTGTCGCGAAAGGGCTGCGAAGCAGCCCCGGCAGTTGTTGATGTAACGCTGAAATCCGGGGGGCTGCCTTGCAGCCCCCAAGACACCAGCAACACCCACTATCCCACCACCCCAGCCCGCAATCGCAGCAGGCTAGGCCTTGGGCTGCGCATTGGCCAAGGCGGTGATGGATGATGCCGAGCTGCGCATGTGCGCTGCGCTCAAAATTAGGCGTTGTTGCGCGGGGCACGTTGAAAACGGGTAACTGCGATTTGAACAACACCGGCCACTAGGCAAAGCACACCTATTTTCCAACCCCCTTCCAGGCCGAAGTGCTCCGCTATCTTCCCGGCGATGATCACGCTTACGAAAATGGCGGCGGGCAGGATCAGCTTGTTCATTTCGGCCTCCAGGTGCGAACGGCATAGATCGTGAGGGGCACAGCCTACGCAGCGCCGGCGTGCGAGAGATCTCTGGGCGCAAAGTCGAACCGCCCCACTCCACAGGCCCGTTCTTACAGGCCCCAAAAACGCAAAAAGCCCTGAATAATCAGGGCTTTGAATATGGCGGAAGCGTAGAGATTCGAACTCTAGGATAGTTGCCCATCGACGGTTTTCAAGACCGTTGCCTTAAACCACTCGGCCACGCTTCCAGCTCGTTTTGCGGCCGCCATCATACCGTAATGAAACACGCTGTCAAACTCTCTGTGTCGCGGGTTGCAGGAGCTCTGATAGACTCCTAGCATCTGAACGTTCGAAACCACAGGTTTACCAAGGAGTGTCGCCATGCGCGAACAGGATTACGCCGTACACCACGGCCAGCAGGTCGAGCAGCAGGAGATCAGCAAGGTCCTGCGCAACACGTACAGCCTGCTGGCGCTTACCCTCGCCTTCAGCGGTGTCATGGCTTTCGTTGCCCAGCAGATGCGTGTCGGCTACCCGAACGTGTTCGTGGTGCTGATCGGCTTCTACGGGCTGTTCTTCCTTACCAATAAACTGCGTGATTCCGCCTGGGGCCTGGTGTCCACCTTCGCCCTCACCGGCTTCATGGGCTTCATTCTCGGCCCAATCCTCAACCGTTACCTGGGCATGGCCGGTGGCGCTGAAGTGGTCAGCTCGGCATTCGCCATGACTGCGCTGGTATTTGGTGGTCTGTCGGCCTATGTGCTGATTACCCGCAAGGACATGAGCTTCCTCAGCGGCTTCATCACTGCTGGCTTCTTTGTTCTGCTGGGCGCTGTCGTGGCCAGCTTCTTCTTCCAGATCAGCGGCCTGCAGCTGGCGATCAGCGCTGGTTTCGTGCTGTTCTCGTCGGTGTGCATCCTGTTCCAGACCAGCGCGATCATTCATGGTGGCGAGCGCAACTACATCATGGCGACCATCAGCTTGTATGTTTCGATCTACAACCTGTTCGTCAGCCTGCTGCAGCTGTTTGGCATCATGGGTCGTGATGACTGATTGACTGGTGTAAGAGAAAGCCCGCCTCGGCGGGCTTTTTTTGCACCCAGTGGATTGACTTAAAAGTCAGCTTATTGGATGCATACCCGCCGATCATGCCGCTATCGTGCTTTTCTCTACCGTAATCCTCCGTCACCCCGTAGAATGCGCTCCTTTTTCTTCCGGGGCAGCTTTCAGCAATGAGCTCACACGAACACAGCCCAGGCGCAGCGGCGCCTGCCAATGAACTGGTGCTTGGCCTTGAGGACAAGCCACGGCTGTTGATCGGCCTGCTGGCAGCCCTGCAGCACCTGCTGGCGATCATTGTGCCGATCGTCACCCCTGGCCTGCTGATCTGCCAGGCGCTGGGCGTTTCGGCGCGTGATACCAACCTGATCGTTTCCATGTCGCTGGTGATCTCCGGTATTGCCACCTTCGTCCAGTGCAAACGCTTCGGCCCATTTGGCGCCGGGCTGCTGATCGTTCAGGGCACCAGCTTCAATTTCGTAGGCCCGCTGATTGCCGGCGGCGCGCTAATGGTCAAGCAAGGCACGCCCGTTGAAGGGGTGATGGCGGCCATTTTTGGTGTGGTGATTGCGGGCTCGTTCGTCGAGATGGGGGTGTCGCGCATTCTGCCCTTCGTCAAACGCCTGATCACCCCGCTGGTGACGGGCATCGTCGTGCTGATGATCGGCCTGACCTTGATCAAGGTAGGCCTGATAAGCATGGGTGGCGGCTTTGGTGCCATGGCCAACGGCACCTTCGCCAATGGCGAAAACCTGCTGCTGTCGGGCGTGGTGCTGGCGATTATCGTGATCCTTAACCGCATTCCCGTGGTGTGGATGCGCAGTTGTGCCATCGTCATCGCCCTGGCGGTCGGCTACGCGCTGGCCGGCTACATGGGCCGCCTGGACTTCACCGGCATGCACGAGGCCGCGCTGTTCCAGGTGCCGACGCCGCTGCACTTCGGCCTGGGCTTTTCCTGGGCGCTGTTCATTCCGATGCTGGTGATTTACCTGGTCACTTCGCTGGAAGCCATTGGTGACGTGACCGCCACCAGCAAGGTGTCGCGCCAGCCGGTCGAAGGGCCGGTATGGATGCAGCGGATCAAGGGCGGTGTACTGGTCAACGGCGCCAACTCGCTGCTGGCCGGCTTGTTCAACACCTTCCCTAGTTCGATCTTTGCCCAGAACAACGGGGTAATTCAGCTGACCGGGATTGCCAGCCGCCATATCGGTATGTGGATTGCCGTGATGCTGGTGCTGCTGGGGCTGTTCCCAGCGTTGCCGGGGTGATCCAGGCGGTGCCAGAGCCGGTGCTGGGTGGCGCGGCCATGGTGATGTTCGGGGCGGTTGCGGCTTCGGGCATCAACATTCTGGCCAGCACCCGGCTGGATCGTCGCGCGCTGCTGATCATTGCCGTGTCGTTGGCACTGGGCCTGGGTGTGGCGCAGGTGCCGGAGTTCCTGGCGCACATGCCGGCGGCGATTCGCAATGTGCTGGAGTCGGGTGTGGCCACCGGGGGGATCTGTGCCCTGGTGCTGAACTGGTTCTTGCCGGAAAGCAAGGAACAGGCGTAAGTCTGGTGTCTACCTGTTAGGGCCATGGGGGGCTGCCATGCAGCCCATCGCGACACAAGGCCGCTCCTGCAAGGGATCGCACAGGCCTGGGGAATCAATAGAAGCCCGCGCCGCTTGCACAAGCGGGCGCGGGCTTTTTTGCTTTATCATGGCAGCATTCCTTTGCATGAGTTATCCATGAAATTCGCTATCGCGGTGTTCTCCCGGCCCATGCGCCCTCCTCGCGGCGTGCCTTGCGCTATGCCGAGGCAGTGCTGGCCGGCGGGCATGAGATTGCCCGGCTGTTCTTCTATCAGGACGGGGTGCACAGTGCCTCGGCCAACGTGGTCGCCCCCCAGGACGAACTGGACGTGGCTGGCCAGTGGCGTACCTTTATCGAGACCCACCAGTTGGACGCCGTGGTGTGCATCGCCGCTGCCCTGCGCCGTGGCGTGCTCGATGAAGCCGAAGCCAACCGTTACCAGCGCCCGGCCGTGAACCTGCCCAAACCTTGGGAACTGTCGGGGCTTGGCCAACTGCATGAAGCGGCGCAGGTTGCTGACCGCCTTGTCTGCTTCGGAGGCGATTGAAATGGCTAAATCCATGTTGATCATCAGCCGCCAGGCCCCGTGGAACGGCCCATCGGCCCGTGAGGCACTGGACATCGCCCTGGCCGGCGGGGCATTCGACCTGCCGCTGGGCATGCTGTTTCTGGACGACGGCGTGTTCCAGCTCGCTCCCGGCCAGCAACCCACCGAGGTGCAACAGAAGAACCTGGCCGCTAACCTGCAAGCGCTGCCGATGTTCGGTGTAGAGGAACTGTTCGCTTGCAGCCACAGCCTCACCCGCCGCGGCCTGGCAGCCGATACCCTGGCACTGCCGGTGCAAGTGCTCGATGACGCGGCCTTGTCCGCGCTGATCGCCCGTTTTGACCAGGTGATAACACTTTGATGACGACCCTGCATGTAAATTGCCCACTCCCCGTTTGGCGACGAGCGCCTGGCCAGCTGCCTGCGCCTGCTCGGAGCCGACGACGCGCTGCTACTGTGCGGCGATGCGGTGTATGCCCTGCGCTGCGGCAGCGAGCCGCACCGCCAGCTGCAAGGTGCCGGCCTAGCCACACGCCTGTTCGCCCTGAACGAAGACCTGCAAGCCCGCGCCATCGACAACGAACTGGCCAAAGCCGTGGACTACGCCGGGTTCGTCGAACTGTCGCTTCACTACGACAAGGTCAATAGCTGGCTATGAGTACGCTCACCGTTGGCGATCAAGCGATCGCCCTGGACAAGGACGGCTTCCTGGTCGACCTGCAAGACTGGTCCCACGCTGCTGCCGAGGCCTTGGCCGAACGCGAAGGCATCCTGCTGACGGCGGACCACTGGGAGATCCTCGAACTGTTGCGCCAGTTCTACCAGGAATTCCAGCTGTCCCCGGCCACGCGCCCGCTGATCAAGTACACGGCGCTGAAACTGGGCCCGGACAAGGGCAACAGCCCGCACCTGAACCGCCTGTTCAACGGCACCCCCGCCAAACTCGCCGCCAAGCTGGCGGGCCTGCCCAAGCCGACCAACTGCATATGACCGACCCTCGTCCGCTCACCCTGGAAACTCCCGCCGAACACCCGTTCGCCGAATTCGTGCGCATTCTCGGCAAAGGCAAGCGCGGTGCGCGCGGCCTGACCCGCGAAGAAGCCCGTGCTGCCATGACCCTGCTGCTGGAAGGCAAGGTCGAAGACACTCAGCTGGGCGCCTTCCTCATGCTGCTGCGGCACAAGGAAGAAAGCGCCGAAGAACTGGCCGGCTTCACCGAGGCCCTGCGCTCCCACCTGCAGGCACCGCGCATCGCCGTGGACCTGGACTGGCCCACTTACGCCGGCAAGAAGCGCCACCTGCCCTGGTACCTGTTGGCTGCCAAGTGCCTGGCCAACAATGGCGTGCGCATCCTGATGCACGGCGGTGGCGCGCACACCGCCGGGCGCATGTACAGCGAACAGTTGCTCGAACGGTTGCAGATCCCGCTGTGCCGCGATTGGGATGCAGTCGGCAACGCACTGGACCAGCATCAGTTGGCGTTCTTCCCGCTGCACGATTGGGCGCCGCAATTGCAGCGCATGATCGACCTGCGCAACACCTTGGGCCTGCGCTCACCGATCCACTCGCTGGCCCGGGTGCTCAACCCGCTGGGTGCGCGCTGTGGCCTGCAAAGCATCTTCCATCCCGGCTATCAGGCCGTGCACCGCGAGGCTAGCCGGCTGCTGGGCGATCATGCCGTGGTGATCAAGGGCGACGGTGGCGAGATCGAGGTCAACCCTGATGTCATCAGCCACCTCTACGGCACCACGGCGGGCGAAGCGTGGGACGAAGAGTGGCCAGCGCTGAGCGAGCGCCGACATGTCAAACCGCCCAGCCTGCAGGCCGAACAGTTGCTGGCGTTCTGGCGTGGCGAGATTGAAGACAGCTATGGCGAGAAGGCCGTCATCGCCACCATGGCCCTGGCATTGCGGGGCTTAGGGCGGGACCGCGAACAAGCGTTTGCGACAGCTCAAGGCTATTGGAACACGCGAAACCGATCGATTTAACCGATCGTATAACCCCGATCTTTGCGCTATTTGTTCGAACGATTTGGCCTAGACTGGGCTCCAACGAGAAATCACTTTGTACCGAGGAGCTCACTCATGGGCCTTTTGATCGACGGCCGCTGGCATGACCAGTGGTATGAAAACGGCAAGGACGGTACGTTCAAACGCGAAAACGCCCAACGCCGCAATCAACTCCCCGCCCCCGAAGCCGGCCGTTACCACCTGTACGTCTCGCTGGCCTGCCCATGGGCTCATCGCACCCTGATCTTGCGCACCCTCAAAGGCCTTGAGCCATTGATCGATGTGTCGGTGGTCAGTTGGCTGATGCAAGACCATGGCTGGACCTTCGACCAGCAGCAAGGCTCCAGCGGCGACCACCTTGGCGCCCTGCAGTATCTGCACCAGCGCTATACCCAGGATGACCCGCATTACACCGGCCGGGTGACCGTGCCTGTCCTGTGGGACAAGAAAGAGCAGCGCATCGTCAACAACGAATCGTCGGAGATCATCCGTATCTTCAACAGCGCGTTCAACGAGCTGACTGGCAACACCCTGGATTTGTACCCGAACCACTGCGACCGGTCATCGAGGCGCTGAACGAGCGCATTTATCCGGCGGTGAACAACGGCGTTTACCGGGCAGGCTTTGCCACCACGCAAGACGCCTACGAAGCGGCGTTTGATGATGTGTTCAACGAACTGGATTACCTGGAAGACTTGCTAAGCCGCAATCGCTACCTGGCGGGCGAGTACCTGACTGAGGCCGATGTACGCCTGTTCACCACGCTTGTGCGCTTCGATGCGGTGTACCACGGGCACTTCAAGTGCAACCTGCGGCGCCTGAGCGACTACCACAACCTGTCGAACTGGCTGCGCGAGCTGTACCAGTGGCCAGGGGTAGCGGCCACTGTGGATATGGAGCATATACAGAAGCACTACTACATGAGCCACAAGACCATCAACCCGAACGGGATAGTGCCTAAAGGGCCTTTGCTGGACTTTGGCGCGCCGCATGATCGGGAGCGGCTGGTGGGCAAGGGGATTTGGCAGGCTTGAGAAAGCCGGGGCTGCTTTGCAGCCCCAGCATTGTCAGCTGTTCTGCGAACCTTCGAACCAGGCCAGCTTTTCACGCAACTGCACCACTTCCCCGACAATTACCAGGGTTGGCGCATGCACTTCATGCTGGGCCACCAGGCCCGGCAGGTCTGCCAGGGTACCGGTGAACACCCGCTGGTTTCGCGTCGTCCCCTGCTGAACCAAAGCAGCCGGTGTGCTGGCCGCTCGCCCATGGCGAATCAACTCGGCGCAAATGGTCGGCAAACCCACCAACCCCATGTAGAACACCAAGGTCTGCGCTGGCGCCACCAGGTCATTCCACGGCAAGTTGCTGGTGCCATCCTTCAGGTGCCCGGTGACGAAACGCACCGACTGGGCATAGTCGCGGTGAGTCAGCGGAATGCCGCCATAAGCGGAACAGCCACTGGCCGCCGTGATGCCCGGCACCACCTGGAACGGGATGCCATGCTCGGCCAGCTCCTCGATCTCTTCGCCTCCCCGGCCGAAGATGAACGGGTCGCCACCCTTCAGGCGCAGCACCCGCTTGCCCTGCTGGGCCAGATCGACCAGCAGGCGGTTGATCTGATCCTGCGGCACGGCATGCTCAGCGCGGCGCTTGCCCACGTAGATGCGCTCGGCATCCCGCCGGCACATCTCGATAATAGCTGGCGCCACCAGGCGGTCGTACAGCACCACATCGGCCTGCTGCATCAGGCGCAAGGCTCGGAAGGTCAGCAAGTCCGGATCGCCCGGGCCAGCACCTACCAAGTACACCTCACCGCCCTGCTGCACCGGCGCGCCTTCTACCATCGCCTGCAACAGGCGCTCGGCTTCAGCGCCCTGCCCGGCCAGCTGGCGCTCGGCGATCGGCCCCTGGAACACGGTTTCCCAGAAGCCGCGGCGCTGATTGACGTCTGGGTACAAGGATTTGACCTTGTGCCGGAAACGCGCCGCCAGCCCGGCCAGCTCGCCGTAGGCCGAAGGGATCCACGCCTCCAGCTTGGCGCGAATCAAGCGCGCCAGCACTGGGGCATCACCACCGCTGGAAACCGCAATCACCAGCGGCGAGCGGTCGACGATCGCCGGGAAGATCACCGTGCACAGGGCCGGCGCATCCACCACGTTGACCGGCAGGCTGAGGGCCTGCGCATCGGCCGACACCTGGGCATTGAGCCCAGGGTCGTCGGTAGCCGCGATCACCAGCCGGCAACCGACAAGGTCGGCTGCCTGATAGCCACGCACCAGCACCTCACCGCCACCTTCCCGGGCCAACGCGGCCAACTGGCCGTCGACGTCCGGCGCCACCACGCGCAGCACACCGCCGGCATCGGCCAGCAGGCGCGCCTTGCGCAAGGCGATCTCACCGCCGCCGACGACCAGCACGCGGCCGCCCTGCAGCTTGTGGAACAGCGGCAGGTAATTCATTTAGCGGATGACCTCGACGCCGCCCATGTACGGCTTCAGCACTTCCGGCACCAGGATCGAGCCGTCGGCCTGCTGGTAGTTTTCCAATACGGCAACCAAGGTACGGCCTACGGCCAGGCCAGAGCCGTTGAGGGTGTGCACCAGTTCTGGCTTGCCGGTTTCCGGGTTACGCCAGCGGGCCTGCATGCGGCGCGCCTGGAAGTCGCCGCAGTTGGAGCACGAGCTGATTTCGCGGTACTTGTCCTGGCTCGGCACCCACACTTCCAGGTCGTAGGTTTTCACTGCACCAAAGCCCATGTCGCCGGTGCACAGGGCCAGCACGCGGTACGGCAGCTCCAGCAACTGCAGCACGCGCTCAGCGTTGGCAGTCAGGCCTTCCAAGGCTTCCATCGATTTGGCCGGCTCTACCACCTGGACCATCTCGACCTTGTCGAACTGGTGCTGGCGGATCATGCCGCGGGTGTCGCGGCCGGAAGCACCGGCTTCGCTGCGGAAGCATGGGGTGTGGGCAACCAGTTTCAGCGGCAGTTGCTTGGCGTCGAGGATTTCACCCGCTACCAGGTTGGTCAGCGACACTTCGGCGGTCGGGATCAGGTAGAAGTCAGCCTCGCCTTCGCGGGTGATCTTGAACAGGTCTTCCTCGAACTTGGGCAGCTGGCCGGTGCCCTGTAGGGCCGGAGCCTGCACCAGGTAAGGGGTGTAGTGTTCCTCGTAGCCGTGCTCGCCGGTGTGCAGGTTGATCATGAACTGCGCCAGGGCGCGGTGCAGGCGGGCGATCGGGCCACGCAGCACAGCGAAACGGGCGCCGGACAGCTTGGCAGCCGCTTCGAAGTCCAGGCCACCGCTGACTTCACCAAGGGCGACGTGGTCCTTGATTTCGAAGTCGAACGCCTTCGGCGTGCCCCAACGGCGCACTTCGACGTTGTCGTCTTCGCTGGCACCGACCGGTACGCTCGCGTCCGGCAGGTTGGGGATGGTCAGCAGAATGCCGTCCAGCTCGGCCTGGATACCGTCCAGCTCAAGCTTGCCGGCGGCCAGTTCATTGGCCATGCGCTCGACGTCGGCCATCAGCGGCGCGATGTCTTCGCCCTTGGCCTTGGCCTGACCGATGGACTTGGAGCGGGCGTTACGCTCGGCCTGCAGTTGCTCGGTGCGGGTCTGCACCGCCTTGCGGCGTTCTTCCAGTGATTCGATGCGCGCGACATCCAGGCTGAAGCCACGGGAGGCCAGGCGATCCGCCACTTCCTGAAGTTGGCCGCGTAACAGTTTGGAATCGAGCATATCGTTCTCTCGTTATATGTAAGTGTTGGTTCAGAATCGGGTCAGGGACAGGCCAGCCCAGGTTGCAAGCAGCCCACCCACCACGCTGATACTGGTATAGCCCAAGGCAAGGGGCACTTGCCCGCTTTCCATCAGGCGCACGGTATCGAGCGAGAAAGAGGAAAAGGTTGTCAGGCCACCGAGGAAGCCGACAATCAAGCCAGCGCGCAATTCGATCGGCGCCAGCGGCTTGTGCAAGAACAAGCCATAGAGCAGGCCGATCAGCAGGCAGCCAACCAGGTTGACCGCCAGCGTACCGGCATAGAAGTGCCGTGGCCAGTGGGCCGCGACCCAATTGGCGGTAGCGAAGCGCAACAAAGTGCCAGCAACACCGCCCGCGCTGACCGCGGCAATGAGTGCGATCATGGTTTTCTCCGCTGACGGGGGCTGTTTCGGTCCAGGTCGGCCAAGTGGCGCAGTTTCTCGCCAATTTTCAGTTCCAGGCCACGGGGCACTGGCTGGTAGTACTGGCGTGGCTCCAGCTCATCGGGGAAGTAATCCTCACCGGCGGCGTAGGCGTCGGGTTCATCGTGGGCGTAGCGGTACTCGTCACCATAGCCCAGTTGCTTCATCAGCTTGGTCGGGGCATTGCGCAGGTGCAGCGGCACTTCCAGCGACCCATGTTCGGCGGCTTCTCGCAGCGCCGTCTTGAAGCCCATGTACACCGCGTTGCTCTTGGGCGCACAGGCCAGGTAGGTGATGGCCTGGGCCACCGCCAGCTCACCCTCGGGGCTGCCAAGGCGCTCCTGCACGTCCCAGGCTGCCAGGCACAGGCTGAGCGCGCGCGGGTCGGCATTACCGATGTCCTCGCTGGCCATACGCACCACGCGGCGGGCGATGTACAGCGGGTCGCAGCCGCCGTCGAGCATGCGGGCGAACCAATACAAAGCGCCATCAGGGTTGGAGCCGCGCACCGATTTGTGCAACGCGGAAATCTGGTCGTAGAACGCCTCGCCGCCCTTGTCGAAACGGCGACGGCTGTCACCCAGCAGGCTCTGCAGCATCTCGACGTCGATCTCGCTGCCATCTTCGGCCAGGTCCGAAGCGTTCTCGAGGAAATTGAGCATGCGCCGGCCATCACCGTCGGCGGCGGCCATCAGCATCTTGAAAGCTTCGTCACCCACCCGCAGGTTGCGCTTGCCCAGGCCACGCTCTTCGGTCAGCGCACGGTTGACCAGCTTGCGCAGGGCCGCCTCGTCCAGGCTCTTGAGCACGTAGACCCGCGCCCGCGACAACAACGCGTTGTTCAGCTCGAACGACGGGTTTTCGGTGGTGGCGCCGATGAACAGCAGTGTGCCGTCTTCCACATAGGGTAGAAAGGCGTCCTGCTGCGACTTGTTGAAACGGTGCACTTCGTCAACGAACAAGATGGTGCGGCGGCCATATTGACCAGCCTGCTGCTTGGCCACCTCCACCGCCTGGCGAATCTCTTTCACCCCAGCCAGCACCGCCGACACCGTTTCGAAGTGCGCATCGCAGAACTGCGCGAGCAGCCGCGCCAGGGTGGTTTTGCCCACCCCAGGCGGCCCCCAGAAAATCATCGAGTGCAGCGCACCCTGCTCCAGCGCCTCGCGCAGCGGTTTACCGCGCGCCAGCAGGTGCTCCTGGCCAACGTATTCATCCAGGTTGGACGGGCGCAGGCGGGCGGCCAGGGGCTGAGCGACGGGTTCGCTTCGAAACAGGTCCATGACGGGCTCTGGTTACTCCTTGATCACGTCGGCGCCTTTGGGGATGTCGAACGTGAACTTGCTGTCCGGCACCGCCTGGTTGGCCTTGACGCCATTGAACAGGATGTTGGTGCGCTGACCAACACTGTCGATCAATTGCATGTCATTGATCAGGCCCTTGCGGAACGAGACGCGCAGCGAATCGAACAGCGTGTCCTTGGTCTTGGGCTTGAGGGTGAAGTCCATTACTTCGCCCTGCTCCTTCGAGGCGATATCGAAACTCTGGCTGATCTTCGACACGTCACCGGACAGCAGCAGAGCCGGGGTCTGGTTCAGACGCACGTCGAGCTTCTTGATGGTGGCCTGCTCCAGGTCCGGGTCCCACAGGGTGACGTTCTTGCCATCCGACACCACCACCTGCTCCTGCGGCGCATCGGTGTGCCAGTAGAACAGGCCTGGGCGCTTGACCGTCATCTTGCCCGAGGTTTCCTGCAAGCTGGTGCCATCGGCGCCCAGGGTCAGCTGGGAAAAGTTGGCCTCGATGGTCTGCGACTTCTCCAGCAGCTGGGTCAAGCGTTGTACATCTTGCTCACCGGCATAAGCCGTAACAGTGCCCAGAGCCAGGGCAGAAACCAACAGCATGCGAATCGCGCGCATGGGAATCCTCATTGAGCGTTGAAAAGGCCGGGCACCACCGTTGGCGCCCGACAGGGTGTTCATCAGTCGCGCGGGCCACCTGGGGCAATCACTTCCCGCGAGCCGTTACTGTTCATCGGGGTGACGACGCCAGCCATCTCCATCGACTCGATCATGCGCGCAGCACGGTTGTAGCCGATCTTCAACTTGCGTTGCACTGCAGAAATGGAAGCACGACGGCTCTCAAGCACGAATTGCACCGCTTCATCATACAGTGCATCGGTTTCGGCATCGTCACCATCGCCACCACCGCCGCCGCCATCGAAGCCGCTGCCGGCCTCTTCGACGCCGTTGAGGATGTCGTCGTTGTAGTCCGGGGCGCCGCGCAGCTTCCACGCTTCGACCGTGCGGTGCACTTCGTCGTCGGAAACGAACGCACCGTGCACGCGGATTGGCAGGCTGGTGCCCGGCGGCATGTACAGCATGTCGCCGTGGCCCAGCAACTGCTCGGCGCCGCCTTGGTCGATGATGGTGCGCGAGTCGATCTTGCTCGACACCTGGAACGCCATACGGGTCGGAATGTTGGCCTTGATCAGGCCGGTGATCACGTCCACCGACGGGCGCTGCGTGGCGAGGATCAGGTGGATACCGGCTGCCCGCGCCTTCTGCGCGATACGGGCAATCAGCTCTTCGACCTTCTTACCGACGATCATCATCATGTCGGCGAACTCGTCCACCACCACCACGATGGTCGGCAGGGTTTTCAGTGTAGGCGGCTCGTCGTCCATGCTCTCGCGGCGATACAGCGGATCATGGATGACTTCACCGGCTTCCTGGGCGTCCTTGATCTTGCGGTTGAAGCCAGCCAGGTTACGCACGCCCATGGCCGCCATCAGCTTGTAGCGCCGTTCCATCTCGGCCACGCTCCAGCGCAAGGCGTTGGCGGCGTCCTTCATATCGGTGACCACCGGGCACAGAAGGTGCGGGATGCCTTCGTAGATGGACAGTTCGAGCATTTTCGGGTCGATCATGATCAGCCGCGCGTCTTCCGGGCTGGATTTGAACAGGATCGACAGAATCATCGCGTTGACACCCACCGACTTACCAGAACCCGTAGTACCGGCCACCAGCAGGTGCGGCATCTTCGCCAGGTCGGTGATCACCGGCTTGCCGCCGATGTCGTGGCCCAAGGCCAGGGTGACCGGCGATTTCTGCTCGTCGAACTGCGGCGTGGCCAGCACTTCGGAGAAGCGCACCATCTGGCGGTTTTCGTTGGGGATCTCGATACCGACGGTGGTCTTGCCAGGGATGACCTCGACAACCCGCACGCTGGTCACGGCCAGCGAACGCGCCAGGTCCTTTGCCAGGTTGGCGATGCGGCTGACCTTCACACCGGCGGCCGGTTGGATTTCGTAGCGGGTAATCACCGGGCCCGGGTGGATCGAGTCCACCGCCACTTCCACACCGAATTCCTTGAGCTTGATTTCCAGCAGCTGACCGACACCGGCCAGAGACTCCGGCGAGTACTCGATCTTCTTCTGCTCCGCCGGGTCGAGAATGGAAATCGACGGCAAGGTGCCTTCCACGGCGCTGTCGACGAACAGCGGCGCCTGCTTCTCCTTCATCACCCGCTTGCTCGGTTCCGGCGCCTTGTCGGCTGCCGGTGGCACGATCATCGGGGTTGCAGGCTGCGCACGTGGCACCACCGCGTCACGCGGCACGACCGGCTCACGGGCGAGGGTTGGCTCGCGCGGCGGGGCGGCAGGCTCGCGGCCGAGGGTTGGCTCACGGGGTTCAACCACCGGGGCGGGCGACTCTTCACGCTTGAAGATACGTTCACGCAGCGCCGGTTTAGCCGGTTCCCGCTTCTCGGTGGCCATGGGTGCAGCCCTGACCACTGGCTCATCCTCGCGCAGCTGTGCCTCGAGGCGCTTGCGCTCGTTGCGCGCTTCCCACCAGCGATTGGCCGCCCCTTGCACCAGTTCGAACAGGTCGAGGGTGATCTTGCCGGTCAGGTCCATCACCTTGAACCACGACAGATCGGTGAACACGGTCAGGCCGAACAGGAACAGGGCAATGAACATCAGCGTGCTGCCCTGCACGTTCAGCAGGTTGCGCGCCAGGTCGCCGAGGCTTTCGCCCAGTGCACCACCGGCGGAGAACGGCAGGCTCGCCGGCGGGTGGAAGTGGATATGCGCCAGCGCCGCCCCCGACAGCACCAGGAACACCAGGCCGATCAGCCGCCAGGAGAACAACCAGCCGCTCCAATCCCACGGCTGGTGGCGCTCACGGAATATCTGCCAAGTCTTGACCGCCAGCAGCAGCGGGAAGATATAGGCGAAGTAGCCCAGCACCATGAACAGGATGTCGGCGAAGTAGGCACCGGCACGCCCGGCAGCATTCTGCACCTGGTCGACGTTGCTGGTGTGGCTGAAGCCTGGGTCAGAGGTGTCGTAGGTCAGCAGCGCCATCCACAGGTACAGGCACAGGGCGCCGACAGCGATCAACGCACCTTCCTTGAGGCGATAATGCAGCTGCTGCCGCCACAGAGGCACAGGCAAGGGAGCTGGGGTTGCGGTGGATTTCTTCAAAACGCGTCTATTCCTGCGCGTGGTGCGCGTCCAATAGTGATCGGCCGCTGCGCGACCAATGAACCACTACTTTTAACATTACTGCCCGCCAGCCGCCATGACGGCACGCCGTATGGGTGTTTGAGCGGGGGCGAATCATATAGCTGCAATTTGAGCACGCATTTTCTTTTGTGACAAAGGCTTATGCTGTGTTTTTGCACAGGTGTGACAGCAAATGTAGCGGATGGTGCCTGCGGCTTGATGAATGTGTCTTAAATTGCCTGTTTTCATCGCCCGCGAAGAAGCCAAAGAGATTGACCCTGCATTTCACCCGCGCCATGCTGCCCTCTCCCCTCCCCCACCGCACGATAGACCATGCTTACTTGGCTGACTCGCGACTCGCTGACCTTCCCACCCCTGGAAAAGGCCCTGCATGACCCCAACGGCCTGCTGGCCGCTGGCGGTGACCTGAGCCCCGAGCGCCTGGTACAAGCGTATCGCCATGGCTGCTTCCCGTGGTACCAGGACGGCCAGCCGATCCTGTGGTGGTCGCCCGACCCACGTACAGTGCTGCTCCCCGACCAGTTGCACGTGTCGCGCTCGCTGGCCAAGCTGATGCGCCAAGGCCGCTACCAGGTCAGCTTCGACACCGACTTTCCGGCCGTGATCGCCGCCTGCGCTGCGCCACGCGACTACGCCGACGGCACCTGGATTACCGACACCATGCGCAACGCCTATTGCGAGCTGCACCGCCGCGGCATCGCCCATTCGGTGGAGGTACGCCAGGACGGTAAGCTGGTCGGCGGCCTGTACGGCCTGGCCATGGGCCAGCTGTTCTTTGGCGAATCGATGTTCAGCCGCGCCGACAACGCCTCCAAGGTCGGCTTCGTCACCCTGGTCAACCACCTGCGCGATGCGGGCTTTGCGCTTATCGACTGCCAGATGCCCACCAACCACCTGCACAGCCTGGGTGCCCATGCCATCAGCCGCGCCGAGTTCGCCGATTACCTGGCACGCCACCTCGACCAGCCCAACAGCGCTACATGGGTTGCCTAGGCGAGTTGCCGTAGCTGGCTTACACTTAAATCAAAGTCTCACCGAGGGGGTTGATCATGACAGAGCTGGCGCGGTTGAAGTTCTATGCCACTCAACCCCACTCCTGCAGCTACCTGCCAGACGAGCAGGCGACCACGCTGTTCCTCGACCCCAGCCAGCCGATGGACGTGAATGTGTACGCCGACTTGTCGGAAATGGGCTTTCGACGCAGCGGCGACCACCTGTACCGCCCACATTGCCAGAACTGCAACGCCTGCGTGCCGGCGCGCATCCCGGCGGCGCGCTTCATCCCCAACCGCCAGCAGCGGCGCATCCTCAAACGCAACGCCGACCTGACCGTGACGGCAGCTCGCCCGGCGTTCAAGGAAGAGTACTTCGAGCTCTACCGGCGCTACATCGAAACGCGCCACGCCGACGGTGACATGTACCCACCCAGCCGCGACCAGTTCTCCACTTTTCTGGTACGTGACCTGCCGTTCTGCTGGTTCTACGAGTTCCGCCTCGAAGGCCACCTGATGGCGGTGGCCGTGTGCGACCTGCTGCCCAATGGCCTGTCAGCGGTGTACACCTTCTACGAGCCGGACGAGGAACGCCGCAGCCTTGGCCGCTTCGCCATCCTCTGGCAGATCACCGAAGCCCTTCGCCAGGACCTGGAAGCGGTGTACCTGGGTTACTGGATCAAGAACTGCAAGAAAATGAACTACAAGACGCAGTATCGGCCTATCGAGCTGCTGATAAACCAGCGTTGGGTCACCCTCAACTGAAAGACATTGGCTTGACACGCAGTTTTCCGGCATAATCCACGCCACTTTTTTGCCCGGTGCGGTTATGCGTCGGGCCAACACTGGATCCGAGGGCTCTACTGCATGTCGAAAGAAGACAGCTTCGAAATGGAAGGTACTGTCGTCGACACCCTGCCCAACACCATGTTCCGCGTGGAGTTGGAAAACGGGCACGTCGTAACCGCGCACATCTCCGGAAAGATGCGCAAGAACTACATCCGTATTCTCACTGGCGACAAGGTCCGCGTCGAGCTGACGCCTTATGACCTGAGCAAAGGCCGCATCACCTACCGTGCGCGCTAAGCTCCAGCCATGAAAAAGCCCGGCCATGTGCCGGGCTTTTTTGTGCCTGCCAGATTACAAGGGGGCTGCTTTGCAGCCCCCTGCATCACGCGACCTCAGCCGTGGTCTCGAAGTCGAACACCAGTTCGCCATCGCGCAGGTCGACGTGCACCACGCCGCCATGCTCGGCCAGCTCGCCGAACAAGATCTCCTCGGCCAGCGGCCGCTTGATCTTGTCCTGGATCAGCCGCGCCATCGGCCGCGCACCCATCTGCGCGTCGTACCCCGAAACCGCCAGCCAGCCGCGCGCATCATCGCTGACTTCCAGCAGCACACGCTTGTCTTCCAGCTGCGCCTGCAGTTCGATAAGGAACTTGTCGACGATGCTTTTGATCGTCTCTGTGCTCAGGCGGCCAAACTGGATGATGGTATCCAGGCGGTTGCGGAACTCTGGCGTGAAGCTCTTGCGGATCACTTCCATGGCATCGGACGCGTGGTCCTGATGAGTGAAGCCGATCGACGCCCGCGCCGCGGTTTCGGCACCGGCGTTGGTGGTCATGATCAGGATCACGTTACGGAAGTCGGCTTTGCGCCCGTTGTTGTCGGTCAGGGTACCGTGGTCCATCACCTGCAACAGCAGGTTGAAGACTTCCGGGTGAGCCTTCTCGATTTCGTCGAGCAGCAACACGCAGTGCGGTTGTTTGGTAATCGCCTCGGTCAGCAAACCACCCTGGTCGAAACCAACATAACCAGGCGGCGCACCGATGAGGCGCGACACGGTGTGGCGTTCCATGTACTCGGACATGTCGAAGCGCACCAGTTCCACGCCCAGCGCCTTGGCCAGCTGCCGCGCCGCTTCGGTCTTGCCGACACCAGTGGGGCCAGCGAACAGGAACGAACCAACCGGTTTGTCTGGCGACTTGAGGCCGGCACGAGACAGCTTGATCGCGGTAGACAGCGAGTCGATTGCCTGGTCCTGGCCGAACACGGTCAGTTTCAGGTCGCGCTCAAGGTTACGCAGCAGCTCCTTGTCGGAACTGCTGACATGCTTCGGCGGAATCCGCGCGATCTTGGCGACGATATCCTCGACTTGCGGCACATCGATGCGCTTGACGCGGTTGGCCTCCGGTTGCAGACGCTGGTAGGCGCCGGCTTCGTCGATTACGTCGATGGCCTTGTCCGGCATGTGCCGGTCATTGATGTAGCGCGAGGCCAGTTCAGCGGCGGCGCGCAGGGCTTCGTCACTGTACTCGATGTTGTGGTGGCTTTCGAAACGCCCCTTCAGGCCGCGCAGAATGCCCACGGTGTCTTCGACCGATGGCTCGCTGACGTCCACCTTCTGGAAGCGCCGTGCCAGCGCACGGTCCTTCTCGAAGATGCCGCGAAACTCCTGGAAGGTGGTCGAGCCGATACAACGGATTTCACCCGACGACAGCAGCGGCTTGAGCAGGTTGGAGGCATCCATCACCCCACCCGACGCTGCACCGGCACCGATGATGGTGTGGATTTCGTCGATGAACAGGATGGCCTGCGGGCGCTTGCGCAGCTCACCGAGCAGCGCCTTGAAACGCTTCTCGAAGTCGCCACGGTATTTGGTACCGGCCAGCAGCGCGCCCAGGTCGAGGGAATACACCACGCTCTGCGCCAGCAGGTCGGGCACCTGGCCGTCGACGATGCGCTTGGCCAGGCCTTCGGCGATGGCCGTCTTGCCCACGCCTGCCTCACCCACCAGCAGCGGGTTGTTCTTGCGCCGACGGGCAAGGATTTGCGCCACCCGCTCCACTTCCTGCTCGCGGCCGACCAGTGGGTCGATGCGGCCGGCACGCGCCAGCTCGTTCAGGTTGCTGGCATAGGCGTCCAGTGGGTTGCTCGAAGAGGAGGTTTCACCGCCCTCTTCGTCCTGCATTTCCTGGTCGCTTTCAGACTGCGAACCATGCCCTGGCACCTTGGAGATACCATGGGCGATGTAGTTGACCACGTCGATACGGGCCACGCTCTGCTGCTTGAGCAGAAACACGGCCTGGCTTTCCTGTTCGCTGAAGATCGCCACCAGCACATTGGCGCCAGTCACTTCGCGCTTGCCGGAGCTTTGCACGTGGAACACGGCACGCTGCAGCACACGCTGGAAGCCCAGGGTCGGCTGGGTTTCCCGGTCTTCGTCGTTGACAGGAATCAGCGGCGTTGTGGAGTCGATGAACTCTTGCAGGTCATGCTTGAGTTTGTCGAGATTGGCGCCACAGGCGCGCAGAACGGTCGCAGCAGCCTCATTGTCAAGGAGTGCCAGCAGCAGATGTTCGACAGTCATGAACTCATGACGCTTCGAACGGGCCTCCTTGAAGGCCAGATTGAGGGTGACTTCGAGCTCGCGGTTTAACATAGCTTCACCTCATACCCAAGTGGTCGGCGATTAACCGTCCTTCTCGATTTCACAGAGTAGCGGATGCTGGCTTTCCCTGGCGTATTGGTTGACCTGCATAGCCTTTGTTTCGGCGATGTCACGGGTAAACAATCCGCACACTGCCCGCCCTTCTGTATGGACGGTCAGCATGATCTTGGTCGCCAGCTCGCGGTTCAGACTGAAGAACGTCTCGAGCACTTCGACGACGAAATCCATTGGCGTGTAGTCATCGTTGAACAAAACCACCTTGTACATCGGTGGCGCCTGCAGGATCGGCTTGGCTTCCTGAACTGCAAGACCCGAGCCGTCGTCCTCATTCGATTGCGGGCGATCCTGATTGAATGTTAGTCGAATCTCACTAGGTGCATGCATGGAAAGAATTTCATCATGAGCGTCAGGTTAAGGTTGTGGGTTGACCGCACAGGCCACCGCCAGCGCAGGCGCCGCGTGACCTTGACTATCGGCAAAACGGTGTTACAACCAATAAGAACCCACCGTGGTCGATAAAGATCCGCGCAGTCAACCAGATTTTTCGCAAGGTTCGTATGCGGATGACGTGGATGATACTCCAGTGATGGAGTCCTTTGCAGAGGGACATAGGGATGGCAAGCGGTAAAGTCAAGTGGTTCAACAATGCCAAGGGCTATGGATTCATCAATGAGGACGGCGGAACCGAAGATCTGTTCGCACACTATTCGGCGATCCAGATGGACGGTTACAAGACGCTGAAAGCCGGACAAGCTGTGACGTTCAACATCATCCAGGGCCCGAAAGGCCTGCATGCGGTTGAAATCAAGGGCATCAACGTCAGCGCTTCAACGGGAGTACCGAACTCGCCCACGACCGCTAATGCGTGAACCCTGCTTTACTGCCGGTATACGAAAAAACCGGCCGCTTCTTTACAGGAAGCGGCCGGTTTTGTATTGCCTTACATGTGCTTGATCATTTCATCGCCAAAACCTGAGCTGCTCACCAGCCGGGCCCCCTCCATCAGCCGCTCGAAATCGTAGGTCACGGTCTTGGCCGCAATCGCGCCGTTGGTGCCCTTGATGATCAGGTCGGCGGCCTCGGTCCAGCCCATGTGGCGCAGCATCATTTCTGCCGAGAGTATCACCGAGCCCGGGTTGACCTTGTCCTGCCCGGCATACTTGGGCGCGGTGCCGTGGGTGGCCTCGAACATGGCCACGGTGTCGGACAGGTTGGCGCCCGGCGCAATGCCGATACCGCCCACCTCCGCCGCCAGGGCGTCGGATAGGTAGTCACCGTTGAGGTTGAGCGTGGCAATCACGTCGTACTCGGCCGGGCGCAGCAAAATCTGCTGCAGCATGGCGTCGGCAATGGCGTCCTTGACGATGACCTCGCGGCCACTCTTGGGGTTCTTGAACTTCATCCACGGGCCGCCATCGAGCAGTTCGGCGCCGAACTCGTCCCGCGCCACCTCGTAGCCCCAGTCCTTGAAGGCCCCTTCGGTGAACTTCATGATGTTGCCCTTGTGCACCAGGGTCAGCGACTCGCGGTCATTGTCCACCACGTATTGCAGGGCCTTGCGCACCAGGCGCTTGGTGCCCTCGCGGGATACCGGCTTGACGCCGATGCCGCAGTCCTGGTCGAAACGGATCTTGGTGACGCCCATTTCCTCTTTAAGGAACTTGATCACCTTGTTCGCCTCGGGCGAGCCGGCCTTCCACTCGATGCCCGCGTAAATGTCCTCGGAGTTCTCGCGGAAGATCACCATGTCGACGTCGCCCGGCTTTTTCACCGGGCTCGGCACACCCTGGAACCACAGCACCGGGCGCAGGCACACGTACAGGTCGAGCTGCTGGCGCAGCGCCACGTTGAGCGAGCGGATGCCGCCACCGACCGGGGTGGTAAGCGGGCCCTTGATCGACACCACGTAATCTCGCACGGCATCGAGGGTTTCCTGCGGCAGCCAGGTGTCCTGGTCGTATACCTGGGTGGCTTTTTCGCCGGCGTACACCTCCATCCAGGCAATCTTGCGCTTGCCGCCATAGGCCTTCTGCACGGCGGCGTCGACCACCTTGATCATCACGGGCGAGACATCGATGCCGATCCCGTCGCCCTCGATGTACGGAATGATCGGATTGTCAGGCACGTTGAGCGAATGGTCTGCATTGACGGTGATCTTGGCGCCGTCGGTCGGAACCTTGATTTTCTGGTATCCCATGCTTGCACTACTCCGCTGTCGGGTGTGGTTTGGACATCATGCGATGCAATGAGCCTAAACCACATCTGCCGACCTGCAAGGCATGCGACAACCCGCCACATTGCCGCTTAGTCTTTGGTCTTATAAATGGGCCGATATCACTTGGCCTTGCTGATTAGCCCGAATGGTTTGGTATACTCCGCCGCGACCGAAGGGTCATCGGGGCGAATCCCAGGAAAATGCGGACCGCCCTAGGCCATGAATGGCCACTAAGCCTGGGTTGTTACCGCAGCCCAGCACTTGACGCTCGACTGATGCATCCACCATCACCGCTCGCAGCCTCTCGACTTTCCGCTCATGGCGCTGCCAGGGCGATGCGCCTACCCTGCGCACCACGAGACTCGAGCACGCTCAGCACACAGAGAGTTAACCCGCATGCCCACCCGTTCCAAGATCATCTATACCTTCACCGACGAAGCCCCCGCCCTCGCCACCTACTCGCTGCTGCCGATCGTCGAAGCTTTCACAGCTTGCGCTGACATCGCCGTCGAAACTCGCGACATCTCCCTGGCTGGCCGTATCCTTGCCGCCTTCCCGGAGCAACTGGGCGCAGAGAAGCGAGTAGGCGATCACCTGGCGGAACTGGGCCAGCTGGCTACCACCCCTGAAGCCAACATCATCAAGCTGCCGAACATCAGCGCCTCGGTACCGCAGCTCAAAGCCGCGATCAAGGAACTGCAAGGCAAGGGCTTCAACATCCCTGACTACGCCGACGAGCCGGCCACCGCGGACGAGAAAGAGTCCCGCGCCCGCTACGACCGCATCAAGGGTTCCGCCGTGAACCCGGTGCTGCGCGAAGGCAACTCCGACCGCCGCGCGCCGCTGTCGGTCAAGAACTACGCCCGCAAGCACCCGCACAAGATGGGCGCTTGGGCCGCCGACTCCAAGTCGCACGTTGCCCACATGACCCAAGGCGATTTCTACGGCAGCGAGAAGGCCGCACTGATCGAAGGTGACGACAGCCTGCGCATCGAGCTGGTCGGCAACGATGGCAGCACCACCGTGCTGAAAGAAAAGACCGCCGTCAAAGCCGCCGAAATCATCGACTGCGCCACCATGAGCCGCAAGGCCCTGAAAGCCTTCATCGCCGAGCAGATCGCCGATGCCAAGGCTTCTGGCGTGCTGCTGTCGGTTCACCTGAAAGCCACCATGATGAAGGTCTCCGACCCAATCATGTTCGGCGTCATCGTCGAAGAGTTCTACAACGACGTGCTGGCCAAGCACGCCGCAGCACTGGCCGAAGTGGGCTTCAACGCCAACAACGGTATCGGTGACCTGTACGCCCGCATCAAGGACCTGCCAGCTGACAAGCAGGCCGAGATCGAAGCCGACATCCAGGCCCTGTACGCCGACCGCCCAGCCCTGGCCATGGTCAACTCCGACAAAGGCATCACCAACCTGCACGTGCCGAGCGACGTTATCGTCGACGCCTCGATGCCAGCCATGATCCGTGACTCGGGCAAGATGTGGAACACCGCTGGCGAACTGCAAGACGCCAAGGCCGTGATCCCGGACCGCTGCTACGCCGGCATCTACCAGGCCACCATCGAAGACTGCAAGAAACACGGCGCCTTCGACCCGACCACCATGGGCAGCGTGCCGAACGTTGGCCTGATGGCGCAAAAGGCCGAAGAGTACGGCTCCCACGACAAGACCTTCCAGATCAAGGCCGACGGCGTCGTGCGCGTGGTCGATGGCAAGGGCAACGTCGTGCTGGAACAGAACGTCGAAGCCGGTGACATCTTCCGCATGTGCCAGACCAAAGACGCTCCGATCCAGGATTGGGTCAAGCTGGCCGTCAACCGTGCCCGCCTGAGCGACACCCCGGCGGTGTTCTGGCTGGACCCGGCTCGCGCCCACGACGGCGTGATGATCGAGAAGGTACAGAAGTACCTGAAGGATCACGACACCACTGGCCTGGACATCCGCGTACTGGCCCCGGTCGACGCCATCAAGTTCTCCCTGGCCCGCATCCGCGAAGGCAAGGACACCATCTCGGTGACCGGCAACGTGCTGCGCGACTACCTGACCGACCTGTTCCCGATCATGGAACTGGGCACCAGCGCCAAGATGCTGTCGATCGTGCCGCTGATGAACGGCGGTGGCCTGTTCGAAACCGGCGCCGGCGGTTCGGCGCCCAAGCACGTACAGCAGCTGGTTGAAGAGAACTTCCTGCGTTGGGACTCGCTGGGTGAATTCCTGGCCCTGGCCGCTTCCCTGGAGCACCTGGGCAACACCTACGACAACCCGCGCGCCAAGGTTCTGGCCAACACCCTGGACCAGGCTACCGGCAAGTTCCTCGACACCAACAAGTCGCCGTCGCGCAAGGTCGGTGGTATCGACAACCGCGGCAGCCACTTCTACCTGACCCTGTACTGGGCTGAAGCCCTGGCCGCTCAGGCTGACGACGCTGCCCTGCAGGCACGCTTCGCACCGCTGGCAAAAACCCTGGCCGAGAACGAAGCGACCATCGTCGCCGAGCTCAATGCCGTTCAGGGCAAGCCAGCCGACATCGGTGGTTACTACGCCCCGGATGCCGAGCTGACCGCCAAGGTGATGCGCCCAAGCCAGACCCTGAACAGCGCCATTGCCGCCCTGTAAGGTTCGCTTGAAGTAACAGCAAAAACCCCGGCCACGCACCGGGGTTTTTGCTTTCTTAAAGTGCGTACACGGCTCCCTGTAGGAGCGGCCTTGTGTCGCGAAAGGGCTGCGAAGCGGCCCCAGATTTTCGGCTTCGCAGCGGATATCGTCGGGGCCGCTTTGCGGCCCATCGCGACACAAGGCCGCTCCTACAGGACCCGCGCCAACCCTAGGAAATACTCATGTCCTGGCAACCCCACATCACCGTCGCTACCATCGTCGAACACGAAGGCAAGTTCCTTTTCGTCGAGGAGCTCAAAGCCAACCAGCACGTCTTCAACCAACCCGCCGGCCACCTCGAACCCTTTGAGACCCTGCCCCAGGCCGCCCTGCGCGAAACCCTGGAAGAAACTGCCTGGGAAGTCGAGCTCACCGGCGTTGTCGGCATCTACCTGTACACCGCCCCCAGCAACGGCGTGACCTACCAGCGCATCTGCTTCGCCGCCCGCCCTGTGCGCCACCACGAAGACCTCGCCCTGGACAGTGACATCGTCCGCGCCGTATGGCTGACCCGCGACGAGCTGCTGGCCGACCCCGCCCGCTGGCGCAGCGAGCTGGTGCCGCGCTGCCTCGACGACTATTTGAACGGCCCGCTGCATAGCCTTGAGCTGCTGCGCGACTGACGCGGCGCCACGGGTTTGATAGAATCGGCGTTTTTCCCCTTGATCTACACCGGTACCCATGACCAGCCCAGCACTCAAAGACCCCGCCAAGACCCGCGTCATCGTCGGCATGTCCGGCGGCGTGGACTCTTCCGTCTCCGCCCTTCTGCTCATCGAGCAGGGCTACCAGGTGGAAGGGCTGTTCATGAAGAACTGGGAAGAAGACGACGGCACCGAATACTGCACCGCCCGTGAAGACCTGGCCGACGCCCAGGCCGTGTGCGACCGCATCGGCATCAAGCTGCACACCGCCAACTTCGCCGCCGAATACTGGGACAACGTGTTCGAGCACTTCCTTGAAGAATACAAGGCCGGCCGCACGCCCAACCCGGACATCCTCTGCAACCGCGAAATCAAGTTCAAGGCGTTTCTCGACTACGCCCTGTCGCTGGGTGCCGACCTGATCGCCACCGGCCACTACGTGCGCCGCCGCGACACTGGCGACCTCACCGAACTGCTCAAGGGCCTGGACCCGAACAAGGACCAGAGCTACTTCCTGCACGCCGTTGGCGGCAAGGAAATTGCCCGCACCCTATTCCCGGTCGGCGAGCTGGAAAAACCCGAAGTGCGCGCCATCGCCGAAAAACACGGCCTGGCCACCGCCAAGAAAAAGGACTCCACCGGCATCTGCTTCATTGGCGAGCGTCGTTTCAGCGATTTCCTCAAGCAGTACCTGCCAGCTCAGCCGGGTGACATCGAAACCACCGAAGGTGAAGTGATCGGCCGCCACCACGGCCTGATGTACCACACCATCGGCCAGCGGCAGGGCCTGGGCATTGGCGGCCTGAAGGATGCCGGTGACGAGCCGTGGTACGTGTTGCACAAGGACCTGACCCGCAATGTGCTGGTGGTTGGCCAAGGCAACGAACACCCATGGCTGTTCTCCCGCGCCCTGCTGGCTTCGGAGATTTTCTGGGTGAACCCGATCGACCTCAGCAGCCCGCGCCAGCTCACCGCCAAGGTGCGTTACCGCCAGAGCGACCAGCAGTGCACCCTCGAACTGACCGAAACCGGCTACCGCGCCGTGTTCGACGAGCCACAGCGCGCCGTCACCCCAGGCCAGTCGGTGGTGTTCTACGACGGCGAAGTGTGCCTGGGCGGTGGTGTAATCGAAGCCGCCGAGCCGTGGAGCCCGCGCGCATGAGCAACCTGCAGGAGCAATTGATTGCCCTGGGCGGCGTATTTCAGGCCGCTGTGCTGGTCGACCGCATTGCCCGCACCGGCCAGGCCAGCGAGGCCAATATCGGCTGCATGCTGGGCAGCCTGCTGGTACGTGACCCCAAGGACACCCTGGAGGTGTTCGGCGGTGACGACCTGAACCTGCGCGACGGCTACCGCGCGCTGGTCGGCGCCCTGGAGCGTGACCCCAGCAGCCTGCAGCGCGAGCCACTGCGCTACGCCCTGTCGATGCTGGGCCTGGAGCGCCAACTGAACAAACGTGGCGACCTGCTTGACACCATCGGCAATCGCCTGCCGCAAATCCAGTCGCAGGCCGAGCATTTCGGCCTGGTTCACGAAAACGTCATCGCTTCCAGCGGAGCCTTGTACCAGGACACGCTTAGCACCTTGCGCCAGCGCATCCAGGTGCACGGCGACATGCGTTTCCTGCAGCAGGCCAGCAACGCGTCGAAGATTCGCGCCCTGCTGCTGGCCGGCATCCGTGCCGCGCGCCTGTGGCGCCAGCTGGGTGGACACCGCTGGCAGTTGGTGTTCAGCCGTCGCAAGTTGCTGAACGAACTGTACGATATGATGCGCACACCGTCCTGAAGAAAAACGCCGGACTTGTAGGAGCGGCCTTGCGTCGCGAAAGGGCTGCGCAGCAGCCCCAGAATCGCCGCCCCAGCATAGGTTGCCGGGGCCGCTGCGCGACCCTTTCGCGACGCAAGGCCGCTCCTACAGGCATTTTTCATGTATGATATGCGCCCTTCCAAAAGCCTGACTGTCCGAGAACACCCCATGCAGCTTTCTTCGCTCACTGCGGTTTCCCCTGTAGACGGCCGTTATGCCGGCAAAACCCAGGCCTTGCGCCCCATCTTCAGCGAATTCGGCCTGATCCGTTTCCGCGCCCTGGTCGAAGTGCGCTGGCTGCAGCGCCTGGCCGCCCACCCGCAGATCGGCGAAGTGCCGGCGTTCTCCGCCGAAGCCACCGCCCTGCTGGACAACCTGGCCAGCGATTTCAAGCTGGAACACGCCGAGCGCGTGAAGGAAATCGAGCGCACCACCAACCACGACGTCAAGGCGATCGAATACCTCCTCAAGGAGCAGGCCGCCAAGCTGCCTGAGCTGGCCAAAGTCAGCGAATTCATCCACTTCGCCTGCACCAGCGAGGACATCAACAACCTGTCCCACGCCCTGATGCTGCGCGCCGGCCGTGACGACGTGCTGCTGCCGCTGATGCGCCAGATCGCCGACGCCATCCGCGCCCTGGCCCACGCCCACGCCGATGTGCCGATGCTGTCGCGCACCCACGGCCAGCCGGCTTCGCCGACCACCCTGGGCAAAGAGCTGGCCAACGTCGTGTACCGCCTGGAGCGCCAGATCGCCCAGGTTGCCGCCGTGCCGCTGCTGGGCAAGATCAACGGCGCCGTGGGCAACTACAACGCCCACCTGTCCGCCTACTCGCAAATCGACTGGGAAGAAAACGCCCGCGCCTTCATCGAAGACGAGCTGGGCCTGCAGTTCAACCCGTACACCACCCAGATCGAGCCGCACGACTACATCGCCGAGTTGTTCGACGCCATTGCCCGCTTCAACACCATCCTGATCGACTTCGACCGTGACGTGTGGGGCTACATCTCGCTGGGCTACTTCAAGCAGAAGACCGTTGCCGGCGAAATCGGCTCGTCGACCATGCCGCACAAGGTCAACCCGATCGACTTCGAAAACTCCGAAGGCAACCTGGGTATCGCCAACGCGCTGTTCCAGCACCTGGCCAGCAAGCTGCCGATCTCGCGCTGGCAGCGTGACCTGACCGACTCCACCGTGCTGCGCAACCTGGGCGTGGGCTTTGCCCACAGCGTCATCGCCTATGAAGCCAGCCTGAAGGGCATCGGCAAGCTGGAAGTCAACGAAGCCCGCATCGCCGCCGACCTGGACGCCTGCTGGGAAGTGTTGGCCGAGCCGATCCAGACCGTGATGCGCCGCTTCAACATCGAAAACCCCTACGAGAAGCTCAAAGAGCTGACCCGTGGCAAGGGCATCACCCCTGAAGCGCTGCTGACCTTCATCGACGGCCTGGACATGCCAGCCGACGCCAAGGCCGAGCTCAAGCTGCTGACCCCCGCTACCTACATCGGTAACGCGGCAGCCCAGGCCAAACGCATCTAAGCTGACCGTCGCGTACAACGCCCGGCCTGGCCGGGCGTTTTTATTCCCGGACGAAAATTACGTTTTTTCAATAGGTTGAACATGAATCCTGATACTCCACTGCAGCTGCTCGGCGGCATCTCGGCCCGCGAATTCATGCGCGACTACTGGCAGAAGAAGCCGCTGCTGGTGCGCCAGGCCTTCCCGGACTTCATCAGCCCCATCGACCCCGACGAACTGGCCGGCCTGGCCCTTGAAGACGAAGTCGAGTCGCGCATCGTGCTGGAGCACGGCGCCCACCCATGGGAACTGCGTCGCGGCCCGTTCAACGAAGACACCTTCGCCGAGCTGCCGGAAAAGGACTGGACCCTGCTGGTACAGGCCGTGGACCAGTTCGTCCCGGAAGTGGCCGAGCTACTGGAAAACTTCCGCTTCCTGCCCAGCTGGCGCATTGATGACGTGATGATCAGCTTCGCCGCCCCCGGTGGCAGCGTCGGCCCGCACTTCGACAACTACGACGTGTTCCTGCTGCAGGGCCACGGCCAGCGCAACTGGAAGATCGGCCAGATGTGCAGCAGCGACAGCCCGCTGCTGGAGCACGCCGACCTGCGTATCCTGGCCGAGTTCGAGCAGAGCGAAGAGTGGACCCTGGAACCCGGCGACATGCTCTACCTGCCACCGCGCCTGGCCCACTACGGCGTGGCCGTGGACGACTGCCTGACCTACTCGGTAGGCTTCCGCGCACCTAGCGCCGCCGAAGTGCTGACCCACTTCACCGACTTCCTGGGCCAGTTCCTGCCCGACGAAGAGCGCTACAGCGACGCTGACGCCCAGCCAGCCAGCGACCCGCACCAGATCCAGCACGACGCGCTCGACCGCCTCAAGGCGCTGCTCGACAAGCACATGGGCGACAAGGACCTGTTGCTGACCTGGTTCGGCCAATTCATGACCGAGCCGCGCTACCCGGAGCAGATCGTCGGCGAAGAGCTGAGCGAGGAAGAGCTGATCGACGCCCTTGAACAAGGCGCCATCCTGATCCGCAACCCGAGCGCACGCCTGGCCTGGTCGGAATTCGAAGACGACCTGTTGCTGTTCGCCAGCGGCCGCAGCTGCCCACTGCCGGGCAAATTGCGCGAGCTGCTGAAGCTGGTATGCGCGGCCGACGCCCTGCACATCGACAACCTGGCAGACTGGCTGCAAGACGAAGATGGCCTTATGCTGGTACAGCAGTTGGTCAAACAGGGAAGTCTGGGATTCGCCAATGAATAAGATCAGCGTTCGCCTCGCCGACTGGCAGAAAGACAACGCCGACATTCGCCGTATCCGGGAAGCGGTGTTCATTGCCGAGCAGCACGTGCCACCAGAGCTGGAGTGGGACTCGGATGACCCGACCGCAGCGCACTTCCTGGCCCAGGAAGGCGACTACCCGATCGGTACTGCCCGCCTGCTGCCTGACGGCACCATTGGCCGGGTATCGGTGCTGAAGGACTGGCGCGGGCTGAAGGTGGGTGACGCGCTGATGAATGCGGTTATCGACGAAGCGCAGAACCGCGACCTGAAGCAGCAGATGCTCAGCGCCCAGGTACACGCCACACCGTTCTACGAGCGGTTGGGCTTTCGCGTAGTCAGCGAAGAGTTCTCGAAGCCGGCATCCCGCATGTGGACATGGTGCGCGACTCGCGCGTCTGATTCATGACGTGTACCGGCCTCTTCGCGGGCAAGCCTGCGAAGAGGCCGGTACACGTCATGTATATCCTTGCTGACAAAAAACCTGTACATCCATCCAGATAAAACTTGCCTCCGCGCCCCTGCTTGCGCATCCTAGGGCCTATCAGCCCCGATAAAGCGTCCCCGGCCATGCGCCTGTTCCTCTGCGAAAAACCCTCCCAGGCAAAAGACATCGCCAAAGTGCTCGGCGCCAACCGCAAAGGCGACGGCTGCTGGCAAGGCACCGACGTCTGCGTCACCTGGTGCATCGGCCACCTGCTGGAAACCGCCCCGCCCGACAGCTATGACGAACGCTACAAGCGCTGGAACCTGGCCGACCTGCCGATCATTCCCGACAAGTGGAAGATGCTGGTCAAGCCCAAGACTGCCAGCCAGTTCAAGGCGGTCAAGCGCCTGCTCGGCGAAGCACGGGAGCTGGTGATCGCCACCGACGCCGACCGCGAAGGCGAAATGATCGCCCGCGAGCTGGTCGAGCATTGCCGCTACCGTGGCCCGGTGCAGCGCCTGTGGCTGTCGGCGCTGGATGACGCCTCCATCCGCAAGGCCTTGGCGCGCCTGCTGCCGGGCCATGAAACGTTCAACCTGTACCATTCGGCGCTAGGTCGCTCGCGCGCCGACTGGCTGATCGGCATGAACATGAGCCGGCTGTTCACCCTGCTGGGCCGCCAATCCGGCTACCAGGGCGTGCTGCCGGTGGGCCGGGTACAAACACCTACCTTGCGCCTGGTGGTCGACCGCGACCGCAGCATCGCCGATTTCGTGCCGGTGCCGTTCTGGGCCATCGAGGTGCAACTGGAACACGCCGCTCAGCGCTTCAATGCCCAATGGCGCGCCCCCGAAGACGCCTGCGACGACCAGGGTCGCTGCCTGAAGCAGGACCTGGCACAACAGGCCGCCACCGACATCGGCAATGCCGCCACTGCCCGGGCCGTCAAGGTAGCCACCGAGCGCGTCCGCGAAGCCGCGCCGCTGCCCTTCGACCTCGGCACCCTGCAGGAGCTGTGCTCGAAAAAATTCGGCCTGGGCGCCCAGGAAACCCTCGACATTGCCCAGGCCCTGTACGAAACCCACAAACTGATCACCTACCCGCGCAGCGATTGCGGCTACTTGCCGCAAAGCCAGCATGCCGAGGCACCCGCGATCCTCGCTGCACTGCAGCGAGCCGATGCCAGCCTCACGCCGCTGCAACCCTACCTCGAGCCGCAACGCCGCTCACGGGCCTGGAACGACGCCAAGGTCAGCGCCCACCACGGCATAATCCCCACTGCCGCCGCCAGTGACCCGTCGCGCCTGCCGGCCAAGCACAAGGCGGTGTATACCCTGATCCGCGCCCGTTACCTGGCGCAGTTCCTGCCCAACCATGAGTACGATCGTACCCAGGCCGACTTCGACTGCGCTGGCCATGCCCTGCGCGCGGTGGGCAAGCAAATTGTCGAACCGGGTTGGCGCCGTGCCCTGCCCGAAGCGCTGACGCCAGCCAAGGGTCGCGAAGCCCCACCGGCCCAGGTGCTGCCAGCGCTGTGCGAAGGCCAGGACTGCACAGTGCATGGCCTGCAGCTGAAAGACCTGTGGACCCAGCCGCCCAAGCCGTTCACCGAAGGCGACCTGATCAAGGCGATGAAGAACGTGGCCAAGCTGGTGGACGATCCACGACTGAAACAGAAGCTCAAGGAAACCACCGGCATCGGCACCGAGGCCACCCGCGCCAGTATTATCCAGGGCCTGCTCGACCGTGGTTACCTGGTGAAGAACGGCAAGGCATTGGCGGCCACGCCAGCAGCCTTCAGCCTGATCGACGCCGTGCCGCGCGCCATTGCCGACCCAGGCACCACGGCAATCTGGGAGCAGGCGCTGGACATGGTGCAAAGCGGCGAGATGACCCTGGAAGAGTTCGTCGCCAGGCAATCAACGTGGATGGGCAAGCTGGTCGAGCGGTGCAGTGGCATGCGCATGACAATCAGCGGGCCGGCGGCCGGGGCGGCGCCTCCCTGGAAAAAGAAGCGTCGCGGTGGCGGAAAAAGCAAAGCGGCTGGAAGCAAGGCTACCGCCAGCAAGCCGCGGCAGCCTCGGAAAAAGGCTTCAACCTGACCGTCACATTGGCACCATGAAATTTACATGCTAAGTTTTCATGAAAATAACCACAATAAATTTCATGGAAGCCCGGCATGTTCAAACAGTCCGCTCAGCACGTCGCCAGCTACTACGCCCAGACCTACCCCGCCAACATCCCATTACGCCCTACCCTGCAAGGCACCCACGACACCGACGTACTCATCATCGGCGCCGGCTTCAGCGGCCTGCACACTGCCCTGCGCCTGACTCAGGCCGGCAAGCGCGTCACATTGCTGGAAGCCAGCCGGGTTGCCTGGGCTGCCTCCGGGCGCAACGGGGGCCAGGCGCTGTTGGGTTGGTCGTGCGACATGCCGCCGCTGGAAAAAGCCCTGGGCATCGAACGTACCCAACGGTTGTGGGCCAGCATGTGCTGGGCCGCCGACGAAATGCGCGAACTGCCCCAGCGCCACGGCTTCGATATCGACTACCGGCTGGGCAGCCTGTGGACTGCTGTCATGCCGCGCCGAGTGAAAATACTTGAAGAAGCCCTGCACGAGGCCGAACACAAGTGGGGCTACGACGCCCTGCGCCTGATCGGCCGTGACGAGCTGCCGCAATGGGTCGACAGCCCGCGCTACCAGGCCGCGCTGTACGACGCCAAAGGGGCACACCTCAACCCGCTGAAACTGGCGCAAGGCCTGGCCAGCACCCTCGAGGCTGCTGGCGGGCGCATCTACGAGCAAAGCCAGGTGCTCAGTTACCACCAGGCTGGCGACGGCTTTGTCGCCCGTACCGACCACGGCGAAGTACGCGCCCAGATGTTGGTGCTGGCCTGCAACGCCTACATCGACCGCCTCGATCGTGGTCTGTCGAGGCGCCTGTTGCCCGTTGGCTCCTACCAGGTAGCTACCGCGCCGCTGGACGCCGACTTGGCCCGTTCGCTGCTGCCGCGCAACAGCTGCGTGATCGACAACCAGTTCGTGCCCGACTACTTCCGCCTCACCCCAGACCACCGGCTGCTGTTCGGCGGTGGCTGCACTTATCTGGGGGGCATTCCCAAGGACGTCGCCAGCGCCACCCGCCCCTACCTGGAGCGGGTGTTCCCGCAACTGGCCGGGGTAGCCATCGACTATGCCTGGGGCGGCCATATCGACTGCAGCATCCAGCGCACCCCGGACGTCGGCCGCGAAGGCCAGCGCTACTGGCTGCAGGGCTTCTCCGGCCACGGCGTGCTGCCGACCCTGGCTGCAGCACGGGCCGTGAGCGACGCCATCCTCGGTGACGACGACCTGCTGACGCTGTACCAAGGGATCGACAACGGCCGGTTCCCCGGCGGCGATCTGCTGGCAGCACCACTGGAAGCTGCCGCCAAGGCCTGGTACAGAATGCGCGATCGCGTCTGAAGACGGCCGGGCGCTTGCTACGCTGAAATCTCTCCTATTCTCAATAGCTCCCTTAGGTGCCTGCACACAGGAGACCCGACCGTGAGCTATGTGACCACGAAGGATGGCGTACAGATTTTCTACAAGGACTGGGGCCCGCGCGATGCCCCGGTCATCCACTTCCACCATGGCTGGCCGCTCAGTGCCGATGACTGGGACGCGCAAATGCTGTTCTTCCTCGCCCAAGGTTACCGCGTGGTCGCCCACGACCGGCGTGGCCATGGCCGCTCCAGCCAGGTATGGGACGGGCACGACATGGACCACTACGCCGACGATGTGGCCGCCGTGGTCGCCCACCTGGGCACTCAGGGCGCTGTGCATGTCGGCCACTCGACCGGGGGTGGCGAGGTGGTGCGTTACATAGCCCGACACCCGGAAGACAAGGTGGCCAAAGCCGTGCTGATCGCTGCCGTACCGCCACTGATGGTGCAAACGCCCGGCAACCCAGGCGGCCTGCCCAAGGCGGTGTTCGACGGTTTCCAGGCCCAGGTGGCCAGCAACCGGGCGCAGTTCTACCGGGATGTTCCAGCCGGGCCGTTCTACGGCTACAACCGCCCCGGTGTCGAAGCCAGCGAAGGTATCATCGGCAACTGGTGGCGCCAGGGCATGATCGGTAGCGCCAAGGCCCATTACGACGGCATCGTGGCATTTTCCCAGACCGACTTCACGGAGGACCTGAAGGGTATCGAGCAGCCTGTGCTGGTGATGCATGGCGACGATGACCAGATCGTGCCGTATGAAAACGCCGGGGTGCTGTCGGCCAAGTTACTGCCCAATGGCACGCTGAAAATCTACAAGGGCTACCCGCATGGCATGCCGACTACCCATGCCGATGTGATCAACGCGGATTTACTGGCATTTATCCGTAGTTGATGTAGTTGCGTCTACACCGGCCTCTTCGCGGGCTTACCCGCGAAGAGGCCGGCACTGGCAACACATTCACCCGAGGATTACCATGTCCCCCTTCTAGTGCGGCTCTTTGCCGCCCCTTGCCTCTCTGCCTGTCAAAACCCATGCCCTTCGAACTCACCGTAGAACCCCTAACTCTGCTGATACTGGCCCTGGTCGCCTTCGTCGCCGGTTTCATCGATGCTATCGCCGGTGGCGGCGGCCTGCTCACCACCCCGGCCCTGCTCACCGCCGGCATGCCGCCGCACCTGGTACTGGGCACCAACAAGCTCAGCTCCACCTTCGGCTCGGCCACCGCCGGTTTCACCTACTACAAGCGCAAACTCTTCCACCCGGCGCAGTGGCGCCCTGCCTTGTTCGCCACCTTGATCGGGGCACTGCTCGGCGCGGTCATCGCCCACTACATGCCCGCCGAATGGCTGAACAAGATGCTGCCGGTCATCGTCTTCGCCTGTGGCATCTACCTGCTGTTCGGTGGCACGCCCAAGGCGCCGCTGGATGCCGATGCCCCCATCAAGAAGAAGTGGCAAGTGCCGCAAGGCTTCACCCTGGGCTTCTACGACGGCGTGGCCGGCCCGGGTACCGGGGCGTTCTGGACGGTCAGCACCCTGCTGCTGTACCCCATCGACCTGGTCCGCGCCAGCGGCGTGGCGCGCAGCATGAACTTCGTCAGCAACATCGCGGCGCTGACGGTGTTCATCATTTCCGGGCAGGTGGACTACATCGTCGGCCTGTGCATGGGCCTGTCGGTGATGGTCGGCGCCTTCTTCGGCGCACGCACGGCGATCAGTGGCGGCAGCAAATTCATCCGCCCTGTGTTCATCACCGTGGTACTGGCGTTGACCGTTCGCCTAGCGTGGCAGCACTGGTTCGGGCAGGCCTAAGCGGCGCGCCACGTAGAGGTCGATCAGATACCGGGCAATGGAGCGCCCGGCCGGCAGCGGCGGCAGGTCGTGAACGCTGAACCACTGGGCGTCCTCGATCTCGTCCGGTTGCATGACGATATCGCCACCAGCGTACTCAGCATGGAAGCCGAGCATCATCGAATGCGGGAACGGCCAGCATTGGCTGCCGACGTACTGAATATTCTGCACCTCAACCGCCACTTCTTCTCGCACTTCACGCACCAGGCAGTCCTCGGCCGATTCACCCGGCTCTGCAAAACCTGCCAAGGTGCTGTACACCCCGGTGACGAAGCGTGGCGAACGCGCCAGCAGGATTTCATCGCCACGGGTCACCAAAACGATCATGCTCGGCGAGATGCGCGGGTAGCTGCGCAGGTCGCAGGGCTGGCAATACATTGCCCGCTCCCAGCGAATTTGCGTCATGGCCTGGCCGCAGCTGCCGCAGAAGCGGTGCTCGCGGGCCCAGGTGCCGATTTGCGCGGCGTAGCCCAGCACCTTGTAGGTGTCGAAGTCGCCTTCGAGCATGAAGGCGCGAAGGCCGCGCCAGCTGCAGCCGGGTACATCGGTGGCGCTGCACAGTTCCAGCAGGAACACCGGCTGGCCGTCAAAATGGCCGATGCCGTGCTCGCACAGCACATTGAGGTCCTGGCGCTTGAGCCAGTCGCGGGGGAACAGCGCGTCGTTGGCGTCCACCAGAAACCCGTCCGGGCTGCGGGCCACGGCCAGCCCCCCGGTGATTTGCGGGTCGAGTACTGCGGTAGTCCAGCGTGCTGACATGTCGGGGGGTTCCTTTACTGCGCGTCCCCCGGCCCGATCAGTCGGCGAACGTCGGTTTTGTTTGCTCATGTGCGCCGCCACGGCCACGCGCAAGTCTTCGGATTGCAGCATCGCGGCGTTCCAGGTGGCGATGTAGTCCAGGCCATCGTCGATGCGATGGTCACGCATGTAGCTGAGCATTTCCTTGGTGCCGGCCACGGCGATTGGCGATTTTGCGGCAATTTCGCGGGCGATGGCAAAGACACCGTCCATCAGTGCGGCCTGATCATCATAAACCCGGTTGACCAGGCCTATGCGCAGCGCCTCGTCGGCCGCCACATTGCGCCCGGTGAAGGCCAGCTCACGCATCATGCCGTCGCCGATGATACGTGGCAAACGTTGCAGTGTACCGACATCGGCCGCCATGCCCATGTCGATTTCCTTGATCGAAAACTGCGCATCAACGCTGCAGTAACGCATGTCGCAGGCCGAGACAAGGTCGATAGCGCCGCCGATGCAATAGCCCTGCACGACGGCCAGTACTGGCTTGCGGCACTTGTCCACGGCAGTGAACGAGGCCTGCAGGCGCTGGATGGTCTTGCGCAGGAAACGCGCATTGCGGCCCACGTCCTTGCCCATCTGCCCGGCCAGGGACGCCAGCATCATCAGGTCGATACCGGCAGAGAAGTGCTTGCCGGCACCGCTGACTACCACGGCGCGCACGGCATCGGTGTCGTCGATCCACTGGAAGATTTCGACGATCTCATCCCAGAAGGCCGCGTTCATCGCGTTGACCTTTTCCGGGCGGTTGATCTGAACGTGGGCGATGTTGTCGGTCAGTTCGACCTTGAATGCACTGTACTCGGTCACGGGCGGCACTCCTGCGGGTGAAAGGTTCATGGCCCGGATGTTAACCCAGCCCGATGACCGCACTTGTGCCAAAAGCGGGACTGCGCGACTTGCCTAAGTCGTGCTGATACGGCACCGTGCGCCATCGCCGAATTATAAGGATACATATTCATGTCACGCTCCCTGACCGGCGCCCTCGCCCATGGCTTTCTGGGCCAGTCGCCGCTTTGGTACAAGGCGATTATCTGCCTGTTCCTGGTGCTCAACCCGCTGCTGCTGGTAACCGTAGGCCCGGTTGCGGCCGGCTGGGCGCTGGTGCTCGAGTTCATCTTCACCTTGGGCATGGCGCTGAAGTGCTACCCGTTGATGCCCGGCGGCCTGTTGCTGGTCGAAGCCCTGCTGCTGCAAATGACCACACCACAGGCGTTGTACGAGGAACTGCAACACAACTTCCCGGTGATTCTGCTGCTCATGTTCATGGTGGCCGGCATTCACTTCATGAAGGAGCTGCTGCTGTTCCTGTTCTCGCGCATCCTGCTTGGGGTGCGCTCGAAGGCAATCCTGTCGCTGCTGTTCTGCGTGCTGTCGGCGTTTCTTTCGGCGTTTCTCGATGCGCTGACCGTGACGGCGGTAATCATCAGCGCCGCCGTCGGCTTCTATGCGGTGTACCACCGCGTCGCGTCCGGGGCCAATCCGCGTGAAGACAGTGCACTGGACAGCGACCAGCAGGTCGCCCAGCTGCACCGCGAAGACCTCGACCAGTTCCGCGCCTTCCTGCGCAGCCTGCTGATGCATGGCGCGGTGGGCACCGCCCTGGGCGGGGTTTGCACGTTGGTGGGCGAGCCGCAGAACCTGCTGATCGGCCACGAAATGGGTTGGCACTTCGCCGATTTCTTCTTCAAGGTGGCCCCCGTGTCGCTGCCGGTGCTGGGTGCCGGCCTGCTGACCTGCGTGCTGCTGGAAAAGCTGCGCCTGTTCGGCTATGGCACGTTGATGCCCGAGCCGGTACGCCAGGTGCTGGCCGCCTATGCGGCCGAAGACGACGCCGCGCGCACTCAGGCGCAACGCATCGCACTGTGGGTGCAAGGGCTCGCTGCGCTGATCCTGATCATCTGCCTGGGGCTGCATGTGGCCGAGGTCGGCCTGATTGGCCTGATGGTGATCGTGCTGATCACGGCCTTTACCGGTATCACCGACGAACACCGCCTGGGCCGTGCCTTCCAGGACGCCATGCCGTTCACTTCGCTGCTGGTGGTGTTTTTCGCCGTGGTCGCAGTAATTCACCAGCAGCAACTGTTCAGCCCCTTGATCAGCTGGGTGCTGACTCTGCCGACCGAGCAGCAACCGGGCATGCTGTACCTGGCCAACGGTTTGCTGTCGGCGATAAGCGACAACGTGTTCGTCGCCACTATCTATATCACCGAAGTGAAACAGGCATTTCTCAATGGCGGCATGAGCCGCGAGCATTTCGAAACGCTGGCGGTGGCGATCAACACCGGCACCAACCTGCCCAGCGTGGCGACGCCTAACGGGCAGGCGGCGTTTCTGTTTCTGCTGACCTCGGCGATTGCGCCGTTGATCCGGCTGTCGTATGGCCGAATGGTGTGGATGGCGTTGCCCTATACCGTAGTGATGGGTGGGCTGGGATGGTGGGCAGTGACCTACTGGCTGTGAGTTTGTAACGGCCCTTTCGCGGGTGAGCCCGTGAAAGGGGCCGGCACAGGTCAACCCTGTCGATTTTGCCTTTTGCCATTCGACTACCCATGAAGGCCGCCACCCCCAGGCTGCCAACCGGAGAGTCCCCATGCGCAAACTCATCGTAGCCGCCTTCATCAGCCTCGACGGCGTCATGCAAGCCCCCGGTGGCCCGCAAGAGGACACCAGCGGCGGTTTCAGTTACGGCGGCTGGATCGTGCCCTACGCCGAAGAAGTCTTCGGCCAGGCCATGCAGGCATTGTTCAGCCAGCCCTTCGAGTTGCTGCTCGGCCGGCGCACGTATGACATCTTTGCTGGCTACTGGCCAAAAATAAAAGACGACTCGCAAGACTTCTCCATCGCCAACCTGTTCAACAGCGTACCCAAGCACGTAGCCACCCACACCCCTGCTACCCTCGAGTGGCACAACAGCCACCCGCTTGGCGGGGACGTAGCCGCAGCGGTAAGCGCACTTAAACAGCAAGACGGCGCCAACCTGCTGACCCAGGGCAGCGCCGACCTTGTGCAGCAACTGCTGGCGGCCGACCTGGTCGATGAACTGCAATTGTTGATCCACCCCTTGCTGCTAGGCCACGGTAAACGCCTGTTCGGCAATGATGCGGCAGCGGCGGCTTTCACCCTGCAGCACTGGGTGGTCTCACCCAAGGGCGTGGTCATCGCCCGCTACGTGCGCGCAGGTCAAGTGCAGACCGGCTCATTCGAATAAAGGTAAACGCGTACAACTTTTGCCCCGCGCCCGCATCGAAACACAGGTAAGCCCCCATCCGCCTCAAGGAGGTTCACCATGGCGCTACGTACCACGCTGCTGCTTTCCTGCATGACCCTGGCCCTGCTCGGCTGCGCTGGCAACGATCACCCGGCACCGCCGCGCACCCAGCAGGTGGACCTGCAACGCTATCAGGGCACCTGGTACGAACTGGCACGGCTGCCCATGTTCTTCCAGCGTAACTGCGTGCAGTCCGAGGCGCACTATGGCCTGCGTACCGATGGCCGCATCGACGTAACCAACCGCTGCAAGGAAAAGGACGGCCAATGGAATGAAGCCAAGGGCATCGCCGAGGCCCAGCAACCGGGCAGCACCGACAAGCTGTGGGTACGCTTCGACAACTGGTTCAGCCGCCTGGCACCGGGCCTGACCAAGGGCGAGTACTGGGTGCTGTACCACGACAAAGACTACCGCGTGGCGCTGGTCGGGCACCCCAACCGTGAGTACCTGTGGTTGCTTTCGCGCACGCCGGCGGTCACCGACCAACAGCGCGAGCAACTGTTGACGATCGCTCGCGAGCAAGGCTATGACACCAGCAAGCTCATCTGGCGCCAGGGCGACTAGCAGGCCGTCGACGGCAGGCGGCAATCGGGCTATGGTGTGCGCCCTTTATCGCCTCGAAGGAACGAGCCCGTGACGCCCCAACCGCTGCCAACACCGCGCATCCGCTTTCTTGCCCTGTGTGTGTTCCACCATCAGGGCAAGATCCTCGTCAACGTGTTCGACGACCCGTCCAGTGGGCAGACCCTGTGCCGCCCGCTGGGTGGCGGTATCGAGTTCGGTGAGCTGGGCCGCGACGCCATCGCCCGGGAAATCACCGAGGAACTGGGCCAGCCGATCAGCGCGGTAAAACTGCTCGGCACCCTGGAAAGCCTGTTCACCTATGCCGGCAAGCCAGGGCATGAGATCGTGCAGGTGTATGACGCGCGCTTCGATGATGCCAGCCTGTACCAGCAAGACTGGCTTGACGGCCAGGAGTCCGACAGCAGCCCGTTCCGTGCGCGCTGGTGCGACAGCGCCGACTTCGCACGCATTGGCCCGCTGGTGCCACAAGGGCTGCAGGCCCTGCTGCGCGACCTGTCGCTGTTGAGCTGAAAAAGGGAACCTGAACCATGGACCTGCTGTTCCTCGGCACCTCCGCCGGGGTGCCGACCAAGGCACGCAATGTCAGCGCCACGGCCGTGATCGAAACCAACGGCAGCCACTGGTACCTGGTCGATTGCGGCGAAGGCACCCAGCACCGGCTGTTGCATACGCCACTGTCGATCCGCGACCTGCGTGCAATCTTCATCACCCACGTGCATGGCGACCATTGCTTTGGCCTGCCCGGCCTGCTGGCCAGCGCTGGCATGAGCGGGCGCACCCAGCCGCTGGAGCTGATTCTGCCCGTCGCGCTGCACGACTGGGTACGCCAGGGCCTGGTGGCCAGCGACACGTTCCTGCCATTCGAGTTGCGCTTGTTGGCCGTGGAGGAACTGGCCGAATGGCGCAACGAGGCCCTGCAGGTGACCACCGTGCAACTGTCGCACCGGGTGCCCAGCGTGGGCTTCGTGTTCACTGAACTCAACCCCGAACCCCGCCTGGACACCCAGCGGCTGCAAGCCGAAGGTATCCCCCGTGGCCCGCTGTGGGGCGAACTGGCCAAAGGCCTGACGGTGCAGCATGACGGGCAGTTGCTGGACGGTCACGACTACCTGCGCCCGTCACGCCCGCCACGGCGGGTGATCGTGTGCGGGGACAACGACAACCCCGAGCTGCTGGCCGACGTCGCCAAGGGTGCGGACGTACTGGTGCATGAGGCCACGTTCACCCAGGCGGTGGTCGAACGCACCGGGGTCACGTTCGGCCACAGCACCGCCGCTGCAGTGGCGCGCTTTGCCGAGGGCGCTGGTGTGCGCAACCTGGTACTGACGCATTTCAGCGCCCGTTACCAAAGCGACCCAAGGCGTAGCCCCAACATCGACAACGTGCGCGACGAGGCCCTCGCCCATTACAGCGGGCAGCTGACCCTGGCGCAGGACCTGCAGCGCTATCACCTTGGCCGTGATGGCTGTCTTGAGCCGGTCGGATGATTTAGCATGGCCGGTTTTTTCCAAAAGGACTTGGCCATGCAACGCATCGTGATACTGGGCAACGCCGGCAGTGGTAAATCCACCCTGGCCCGGCAGATTGGCGCACGGTTGGGGGCGCCCGTGGTGCACCTCGACACGCTGTTCTGGGAGGCCGGTTGGGTGGAGGCAGATGCCAGACGTTCCGCGCCCGCGTGCGCGAAGCGGTTGCCGGGGAAACCTGGGTATGTGAGGGCAACTATGCTCGCCGCACATTCGACCTGCGCTTGCCCCGGGCCGACCTGGTCATCTGGCTGGATACGCCACGGCTGACGTGCCTGAAAAGGGTGATCCTGCGCAGTGTGCTGAACAAGCCACGCCCGGACCTGCCTGCTGGTTGCAGCGAGCGGCTGGACCGGGCGTTTCTGGAGTTTCTCAAGTTTGTGTGGACATTCGATCGGGGCTATCGGCCTGGGATCGAGGCGATGCGCCAGGCTGTCGGGCCGCAGGTGCCGGTGGTGCATGTGCAAGGTAGGCGACAGATTGAGGCGCTGCTGGCAGACCTCAGACAGCCTGTATCAACAGCGCGCGCCCAGTAGAGACGTTCGCCCGAGGTGCTATGCCGCCAACCGCCCGCTGGCAATCGCCTCCGACGCCGCCAGCATCGCCCGCAGCAACACCGCACATCCCGCTGCCAGGTCACCAGGCGTGGCGTTCTCGATCTCGTTATGGCTGATGCCGTTTTCGCACGGCACGAAGATCATCCCCGCCGGCCCCAGCTCGGCCAGGAAGATCGCGTCATGCCCCGCACCGCTGACGATGTCCATAAGCGGCAGGCCCAAGGCCTTGGCCGATTCGCGCACGGCATCGACGCAGCCTTTGTCAAAGTACAGCGCCGGGAAGTCGGCCGTGGGCACCAGCTCATGGCTCAGGCCATGCTTGGCGCAGGTCGCTTCGATCACCGCGCGTACCTCGGCAATCATCGCATTCAGCTGCTCGCCTTCGAGGTGACGGAAGTCCAGCGTCATGCGCACTTCGCCCGGGATCACGTTACGCGACCCTGGGTACGCCTGCAGACAACCTACCGTGCCACAGGCATGCGGTTGGTGGCCAAGGGCGGTGCGGTTGACCGCCTCCACCACGGCGGCAGCGCCTACCAGGGCGTCCTTGCGCAGGTGCATGGGCGTTGGGCCGGCGTGGGCTTCGACGCCGCGCAGGGTCAGGTCGAACCACTTCTGGCCCAGGGCGCCAAGGACCACGCCGATGGTCTTGGCCTGATCCTCCAGAATCGGCCCCTGCTCGATATGCGCTTCGAAATACGCCCCCACCGGGTGGCCCAGCACCGCACGCGGGCCAGCGTAGCCAATGGCGTTCAACGCTTCGCCAACGCTGACACCCTGGGCATCGCGCTTGGCCAGGGTGTCCGCAAGGGTGAACTTGCCGGCGAACACGCCTGAACCCATCATGCAGGGCGCAAAACGTGAACCCTCCTCGTTGGTCCACACCACCACTTCCAGCGGTGCTTCGGTTTCCACGCCCAGGTCGTTGAGGGTGCGGATCACCTCCAGCCCGGCCATCACCCCGAAGCAGCCATCGAACTTGCCGCCGGTGGGTTGGGTGTCGATATGGCTGCCGGTCATCACCGGTGGCAGCTTGGGGTTACGCCCAGGGCGGCGGGCGAAGATGTTGCCGACCGCGTCGATACTGACCGTGCAACCAGCGGCCTCGCTCCACTGCACGAACAGGTCTCGAGCCTGGCGGTCGAGGTCGGTCAAGGCCAGGCGGCAGACGCCGCCCTTGGCGGTGGCACCGAGGCGCGCCAGGTCCATCAGCGATTGCCACAGCCGGTTGCTGTCGACGTGCTGGGCGGTGGTCTTCAGGATCTCTTTGACGGGGGTCACGGGTATCTCCTTCAGGCTTTTTTTGTTGTTGGTGCGGGCCTCTTCGCGGGCAAGCCCGCTCCCACTGGGTTGCGTGCCGCCAGGCCGGCGAAGACGTAGTACAGCGCCCCACCCAGCAGCGAGCCGGTAAACCAGCCGTAGTCGTAGAACCAGCTGAAACTGCTGTTGCCAATTGCCAACACCGTCAGCCCCACCGGCAAGGCGAAGGCGGCAAACCCGGCCCAGTTCCACGCCGGGTACACGTCGTCGCGGTACAGCCCAGCCAGGTCCAACTGCTGCCGGCGGATCAGGAAGTAGTCCACCACCATGATCCCGGCAATCGGCCCCAGCAGGCTGGAATAGCCCAGCAGCCAGTTGGAATACACGCTCTCAAGGCTCAGGTCGGAGACGATCAACCCCAGCTTCTTCAGCAGCTCATGGCCCATCAAGGCCAGGCCGATGAAGCCAGTCAGCCATACCGCGCGGCTGCGCCCGATCAGCCGAGGGGCGATGTTCTGGAAGTCGTTGGTCGGCGACACGATGTTCGCCGCCGTGTTCGTCGACAGCGTGGCGATCACGATCAGCGCCATGGCCAGGGCCACCCAGAACGGGCTGTGGATCTTGCCGATCAGGCTGACCGGGTCGGACACCGTTTCGCCCACCAGCGACGCCGAGGCGGCGGTCAGCACCACACCTAGCGAAGCGAACAGGAACATGGTCAGCGGCAAGCCGAAGATCTGCCCAAGAATCTGGTCCTTCTGGCTGCGGGCGTAGCGGCTGAAATCGGGAATGTTCAGCGACAACGTGGCCCAGAAGCCGACCATGGCGGTAAGCCCGGCGCAGAAGTAGCTGACCACGCTCGCCCCTTCGGGGCGCTTGGGCGGCTGCGCCAGCAGTTCGGTCATCGACATGTGCGGCAAGGCCCAGAACAGCAGGCCGACGCCCACCGCCACCAGCAGCGGTGCCGAGAGGGTTTCCAGCCACTTGATCGACTCGGCGCCGCGCAGTACCACCCACAGGTTCAGGCACCAGAAAATCATGAAGCCAATCACCTCACCGGTGCCCTCCAGGGCCTTCCAGCCGTCGAACACCGAGCCGAGGAACAGGTGAATGGCCAGCCCGCCGAACAGGGTCTGGATACCGAACCAACCACAGGCGACTACCGCGCGAATCAGGCACGGTACGTTGGAGCCCAGGATGCCGAACGACGAGCGCAGCAACACCGGGAACGGTATGCCGTACTTGGTACCGGGGAAGGCGTTGAGGGTAAGCGGTATCAGCACGATCACGTTGGCCAGCAGGATTGCCAGCAACGCTTCGCCGACACTGAGGCCAAAGTAGGCGGTGAGCACGCCGCCCAAGGTGTAGGTGGGTACGCAGATGGACATGCCTACCCACAGGGCGGTGATGTGCCATTTGTTCCAGGTGCGCTGATGCACCTTGGTCGGTGCGATGTCGTGGTTGTAGCGCGGGCTGTCGAGGACATCGCTACCCTCGGACAGCTCGAACAGGCCATTTTGCTCGACCACTTCCGATCTGCTCTGTTGCATGGGGCCTTCTCCAGATTTTCTTGTAGTTGTTTGCTCATCGGGCTAATTCGATGGCCGGAGTACACACGCGCATTGGTGCTTAGAAATCTTGACCAGAATTCCATCTTGTCAAGTAAGTCAAAAACCTCTGAAAGCCCCGCAGTCAGCAGGTCATTAAAAAATAAATGTTAAATATCAAATAGTTAAAGACCACAAATTTAATGGGAAAATTTTCTTGCTGATTTCCAGATCAGCATCTAGCCTCGAATCTTGTCAGGACTGACAGGATTAACCGCCCTGCCTGCCTGCACCCAAGACAATTCCAAGAACCGGCCAAGACCGGTCAGCCTGCGAGGAAAACGGCATGTCCCTGTTGATCCGTGGCGCCACCGTGGTTACCCACGAAGAGAGTTACCCCGCCGATGTCCTGTGTGCCGATGGCCTGATTCGCGCCATCGGGCAAAACCTCGAACCGCCCACCGACTGCGAGATTCTCGATGGCAGCGGCCAGTACCTGATGCCCGGCGGCATCGACCCGCACACCCATATGCAGTTGCCGTTCATGGGCACCGTGGCCAGCGAGGACTTCTTCAGCGGCACCGCTGCGGGCCTGGCCGGCGGCACCACATCGATCATCGACTTCGTCATCCCCAACCCGCAGCAATCCTTGCTTGAGGCCTTCCACACCTGGCGCGGCTGGGCGCAGAAAAGCGCCAGCGACTACGGCTTCCACGTCGCCATCACCTGGTGGAGCGAGCAGGTGGCCGAAGAGATGGGCGAGCTGGTGACCCAGCATGGGGTGAACAGCTTCAAGCATTTCATGGCCTACAAGAATGCGATCATGGCCGCCGACGACACCCTGGTGGCCAGCTTCGAGCGCTGCCTGCAACTGGGCGCGGTGCCCACCGTGCATGCCGAGAACGGCGAGCTGGTGTACCACCTGCAGAAAAAGCTGCTGGCCCAGGGCCTGACCGGGCCAGAGGCACATCCCCTTTCGCGCCCTTCGCAAGTGGAAGGTGAAGCGGCCAGCCGCGCCATCCGCATTGCCGAAACGATTGGTACACCGCTGTATGTGGTGCATATTTCCAGCCGTGAAGCGCTGGATGAAATCACCTATGCGCGCGCCAAGGGCCAGCCGGTTTACGGCGAAGTCTTGCCTGGCCACCTGCTACTGGACGACAGCGTTTACCGTGACCCGGACTGGGCCACCGCCGCCGGTTATGTGATGAGCCCGCCGTTCCGCCCACGCGAGCATCAGGAGGCGCTGTGGCGCGGCCTGCAATCGGGAACCTGCACACCACCGCCACCGACCACTGCTGCTTCTGCGCCGAGCAGAAAGCCATGGGGCGCGACGACTTCAGCCGCATCCCCAACGGCACCGCCGGTATCGAAGACCGCATGGCGGTGCTGTGGGATGCCGGGTCAACAGCGGGCGCCTGTCGATGCACGAGTTCGTCGCACTCACCTCCACCAACACGGCGAAAATCTTCAACCTGTTCCCGCGCAAGGGCGCCATCCGCGTGGGTGCCGATGCCGACCTGGTGCTGTGGGACCCAGAGGGCACCCGCACCATCTCCGCCCAAACCCACCACCAGCGGGTGGACTTCAACATCTTCGAAGGCCGCACCGTGCGCGGCATCCCCAGCCACACCATTAGCCAGGGCAAGGTGCTCTGGGCCGACGGTGACCTGCGCGCCGAAGCCGGCGCAGGGCGGTATGTGGAACGGCCGGCGTATCCGTCGGTGTATGAGGTGCTGGGGCGCAGGGCCGAACAGCAGCGGCCGACGCCCGTTCAGCGCTAAGCCATTGGGGCTGCTGCGCAGCGGCCCCAAAACCCATCGCATTACCTGTCGCCTGCCCCATAAAAAATAGAGAGGCTACACCCGTGATCGACGCCCTGAACCATTTGCCGCGCCCCCGGGCCGGCGCCGACCAGTTGGCCGAGCGCTTCAGCGACCTGGCCCCACCCCTCACCGCCCGCCAGGCCGCCGTCGAAAGTGCACGCTGCCTGTACTGCTACGACGCCCCCTGCGTCAACGCGTGCCCCAGCGACATCGACATCCCCTCGTTCATCCACCGCATCAGCGACGAAAACCTGCAAGGCGCCGCCGAGCGCATTCTTTCGGCCAACATCCTCGGCGGCAGCTGCGCCCGCGTGTGCCCCACCGAAATCCTTTGCCAGCAAGCCTGCGTGCGCAACAACGCCCAGGAATGCGCACCGGTGCTGATCGGCCAGTTGCAGCGCTACGCGCTGGACAACGCCCAATTCAGCGAACACCCGTTCAAGCGCTCGCCCGCCACTGGCAAGCGCATTGCCGTGGTTGGCGCCGGCCCTGCCGGGCTGTCCTGCGCCCACCGGCTGGCGATGCACGGGCATGACGTGGTGGTGTTCGAGGCCAGCGACAAGGCCGGCGGCCTCAACGAGTACGGCATCGCCCGCTACAAGCTGGTGGATGACTACGCCCAGCGCGAAGTGGAGTTCCTGCTGGGCATTGGCGGTATTGAAGTTCGCCATGGCCAGCGCCTGGGCGGCAACCTCAGCCTGGGTGAACTGCGCGACCAGTACGACGCAGTGTTCCTGGGCCTTGGCCTGAATGCCGTGCGCCAGCTGGGGCTTCCCGATGAAGAAGCCCCGGCGTGCTCGCCGCCACCGAATACATCCGCGAGTTGCGCCAGGCCGATGACCTGAGCCAGCTGCCATTGGCCGACCGCTGCCTGGTGATCGGTGCCGGCAACACCGCCATCGACATGGCCGTGCAAATGAGCCGCCTGGGTGCCCGCGACGTCAACCTGGTGTACCGCCGTGGCCACGCCGACATGGGTGCCACCGGCCACGAGCAGGACATCGCCAAGGCCAACCAGGTGCGCCTGCACACCTGGGCCCGCCCTGATGCTGTGCTGCTCGATGACGCCGGCAAGGTGCGCGGCATGCGCTTTGCCCGCACCGAACTGGCGGACGGCCGCCTGCGCGACACCGGCGAAACCTTCGAGTTGGCCGCCGACGCCATCTTCAAAGCTATCGGCCAGCGCTTCGACGAGGCCAGCCTTGGCGACCCGGTGGCCGCACAACTGGCCCGCGACGGCGAACGTATCCGCGTTGATGAAACGATGCAAACCAGCCTGCCGGGCGTGTACGCAGGCGGCGACTGCACCGCGCTGGGCCAGGACCTCACCGTCCAGGCGGTGCAACACGGCAAGCTGGCCGCCGAAGCCATCCATGCCCAACTCATGCTCAACGTGGAGGCAGCGTAAATGGCCGACTTGTCTATCGTATTCGCCGGCATCAAGGCACCCAACCCGTTCTGGCTGGCCTCCGCACCGCCAACCGACAAGGCCTACAACGTGGTCCGCGCCTTCGAGGCCGGCTGGGGCGGCGTGGTCTGGAAAACACTGGGGAAGACCCGGCGGCGGTCAACGTGTCGTCGCGCTATTCGGCGCACTACGGCGCCAACCGCATGGTGCAAGGCATCAACAACATCGAGCTGATCACCGACCGCTCGCTGGACATCAACCTGCGCGAAATCACCCAGGTGAAGAAGGACTGGCCCGACCGGGCGTTGATCGTCTCGCTGATGGTGCCCTGCGTGGAGGAGTCGTGGAAATTCATCCTGCCGCTGGTGGAAGCCACCGGGGCTGATGGCATCGAGCTGAACTTCGGCTGCCCGCACGGCATGCCGGAGCGCGGCATGGGCGCGGCGGTAGGCCAAGTGCCGGAATACGTGGAAATGGTCACCCGCTGGTGCAAAACCTACTGCGCGTTGCCCGTGATCGTGAAGCTCACGCCGAACATCACCGACATCCGCCAGTCGGCCCGCGCCGCCCACCGTGGTGGGGCCGATGCGGTGTCGTTGATCAACACCATCAACTCCATTACCAGCGTCGACCTGGACCGCATGGTGGCCCACCCCATCGTCGGTGACCAGAGCACCCATGGCGGTTACTGCGGCTCGGCCGTGAAGCCGATTGCCCTGAACATGGTGGCAGAAATCGCCCGCGACCCAGACACCCGTGGCTTGCCGATTTGTGGCATCGGCGGTATCGGCAACTGGCGTGATGCAGCGGAATTCATGGCCTTGGGCAGTGGCGCCGTGCAGGTCTGCACGGCGGCGATGCTGCATGGTTTCCGTATTGTCGAGGACATGAAGGACGGCCTGGCACGCTGGATGGACCAGCATGGGCACGCCAATATCGAGGCGTTCCGTGGCCAGGCGGTAGGGCACACCACCGACTGGAAGTACCTGGACATCAACTACAAGTCGGTGGCGCATATCGACCAGGAGGCCTGTATCGGCTGTGGGCGCTGCCACATTGCGTGTGAGGATACCTCGCACCAGGCGATTGCCAGCACGCTCAAGGCTGACGGTACCCATGCGTACAACGTGATCGAAGAGGAATGCGTGGGCTGCAACCTGTGCCAAATCACCTGCCCGGTTGAAAACTGCATCGAGATGGAGGCGCAGGATACCGGCAAGCCATACCTGAACTGGACGCAGGACCCACGCAACCCCTACCGCGAGGCCAGTTGAAGCAAGCTGCTACCGCACCGACTACCCCCGTGTAGGAGCGGCCTTGTGTTGCGAAAGGGCCGCAGAGCGGCCCCAGCAATCTTCGCAACGATGCAGAAATCCGGGGGCCGCTTAGCGGCCCTTTCGCGACACAAGGCCGCCCCCACAAAGGACCGAGCCAGCCCGCAACAGCGGTTCACGGCTGTAGCCCAATCCCCCGCAAGATCACGCTGGTCACCGTCTGCACCGCACTCTCGAACGCCATGTCCGACAGCACCTCGCCGCCGTTGAGCAACTGCACCTGGTAGCCAAAGTCGGCATAGTGCTGGGTAGAGGCCCAGATCATGTACAACAGCGCCGACGGCTCCACCGGCAGGATGCGCCCCTCCTCCACCCAGCGGCGGATCTTGGCTTCTTTCAACTTGGCCCAAGGCACAAGGCTGTCATCCAGGTTCACCCCCAGCACCGGCGCCCCGTGCAGCATCTCTTCGGCCCAGATCTTCGAGCCCAGCGGCCGCGAACGCGAATGGCCCATCTTCGCCCGGATGTAGCTGGTCAGCACCACGCGTGGGTCGTCGAAGTTCTCGAAGCACAGTGCATCCTGCTTCCAAACATCCAGCAGGTCCTGCAAAACCGCGCGGAAAAGCTCGTCCTTGGTGCTGAAGTAATAATGCAGGTTGGAGCGCGGCAGCTCCGCCTGCTCGGCGATATCGCCCATGGAGGTGGCGCCGTAGCCCTTCTCAGCGAACACCTTCTCCGCCGCCTGCAGGATTTTCTCGATGTTGCGTCGGCGAATTTCGATCTTGTGGTTGGCCATCAGGCTTGGGCCGTCCACACGGCCAGTTCGTAACCGTCCGGGTCGATGAAATGAAAACGCCGCCCGCCAGGGAAGGCAAAGGTCGCCCGGCTGATTTTCGCCCCGGCCGCTTCGACCCGTTGCTGCGTGGCGTCAAGGTCATCGGCGTACAAAATCACCAACGGCCCGCCCGGGCGCACCGGCTCACCCGTGGTGAAACCACCCGTAAGGCGGCCGTCGCTGAACTCGGTGTATGTTGGCCCGTAGTCGGCGAAGACCCAGCCGAACACGCTGCCATAAAAGGCCTTGCTACGTGCGATGTCGCTGACATTGAACTCGATGTTGTCGATCTGCCGATCCGTACCGCGAATGCCCATGTGTGCTCCGTGCCGAAGGGGTTTGGCCTAGTCTACTCCGGTCGTTTCACACTTTTACATCAGGCGGCCTGAAACAACCGGGTAATCACAGGTTGCTGTCGGTGACGCGCCTGCCAGATATCGTAATCAGCCTGAATGGCCAACCACAGGCGGGCGGTGCTGATACCCGCCATCTCCAGGCGTATCGCCAGGTCTGGAGAAATCGCCGCGCGGCCGTGCAATACCCGCGACAGTGCTTCGCGAGAGAACCCAAGATGCGACGCGAACGCCTTCACCGTCAGACCTAACGCGGGCAGAACATCTTCACGCAGGGTTTCACCGGGATGTGGCGGATTATGCAAAGGCATGATCAGTTTTCCTTTTCAGTGGTAATCAAGGTAATCGACCAGTTCGACATCCGAACCCACGAAGCGAAAAGTCAGCCTCCAGTTACCGGAAACACTGACTGACCAGAAATCCGATAACGCTCCTTTGAGCGGATGCAACTGCCAGCCTGGTACGTTCAAATCCTGCGCAGCCATGGCGCGGTCAAGGAACTGGAGTTGCCGTTTTAAACGCCTTGCGTGAGGGGCCTGAATCCCTCGGGTGTTACCCGTTTCATGAAAAACTCGCAGTCCCTTGTGCCGAAAACTGATGATCATGGGTAGCTCGCCGCGTCCATTTGGGAGACGAACCAAGTGTGACCCCATGCATCACACGAAGCAAAATATCATATGTGACGCAATGCGTCACACACTGTTTACCAATGGTAACGACGCTATCCACAACGTGCCCTGTCTCGCACCGGACACTGTGCGCGGTGCAGGTTCAGGGCGGTGTTGATGATGCCAATATGGCTAAACGCCTGGGGGAAGTTGCCGAGCATGCGCTGGCCCGCCGGGTCGTACTGTTCGGCCAGTAGGCCGAGGTCGTTGCACAGGCCGGTCAGGCGTTCGTACAAGGCCTGCGCTTCTTGCTGGCGCCCCAGCAACACGTAAACATCGGCCAGCCAGAACGAACACACCAGGAAGGTGCCCTCACCCGGGGTCAAGCCGTCGCTGCAGCTGTCGCTGTCGTAGCGCAGCAGCAGGCCGTTTTTCAATAGCCGCTGTTCTATCTGTGCCAGCGTGCGCAGAAAGCGTGGGTCATCTGCTGGCAGGAAGCCGGTCAGGGCAATCTGCAACAGGCTGGCGTCCATTTCGCTTGAACCATAAGCCTGGACAAAGTATTTGCCGCTGGCGTCCAGGCCGTTCTCGCACACTTCGCGGTGAATCTCGTCAGCCACCTGGCGGTAATGCTGCCCGCGCTCGCGGCCCTCTTCAGTGGTGTCGGCCAGCCCCGCAGCACGGTCGAAGGCGACCCAGGCCATCACCTTGGAATGCACAAACTGCTGCCGGCCGCCACGCACCTCCCAGATGCCTTCGTCCGGCTCACGCCAGATGCGCTCGACGTAGGGCAGAATCAATCGGGAGATGGCGGCGCTGCGTGGGGGACGCGGCAAGCCGCCTTTGATCGCCTGGCTCATGGCATCGGCCAGTTCGCCATAGATGTCCAATTGCATCTGCTGCGAGGCAGCATTGCCGACTCGCACGGGTTGCGAATGTTCGTAACCGGCCAGCCACGGCAAGGTGTACTCCTGCAGGTCGCGCTCACCGGCCAGGCCGTACATGATCTGCATCTGCTCGGGGTTGCCGGCTACCGAGCGCAGCAGCCACTCACGCCAGGCCTGGGCCTCGTCGAAGTAGCCGAGGTTCATGAAGGCCAGCAGGGTCATGGTGGCGTCGCGCAGCCAGCAGAAACGGTAGTCCCAGTTGCGCTCCCCGCCCACACGCTCGGGCAACGAAGTGGTGACGGCGGCGACGATGCCGCCGGTGGGGGCGTAGGTCATGGCCTTGAGGGTGAGCAGCGAGCGGCGCACCAGCGCAGTGTATGGGCCTACCTCTGGGCAACGGGCGGCGAAAGCCTGCCATTGGTCGACAGTTTGGGCCAAGGCCTGTTCGACATCGCAGTTGGGCTGCACCGACAAGTGCGAGGGTTGGTGGCGCAGGCTGAAGACGTGGCGCTGGCCCGTGCCGACGCGAAAGCGGGCAACCGTATGGTGGTCGCGGGCATGCGGGGGCACGGTGCTGCACAGGATCAGCCGGTCCGGGCCTGCCACGGCGCTGAGGGTCAGTGGGTCGAGCCGCTCGACCCAAGGCACGCTGCGACCGTAGTCGAAGCGCATGACCAGGTCCATTTCGAAGTTGGTTTCGCCAGACAGGCCTTCGACGATGCGCACCACCGAATTGACCTCACCCAGGGGCATGAAATCGAGCACGCGGGCCCGGCCAGTGGCCGTCACCCAGGTGGTTTCCAGTACCAAGGTATCGTCCAGGTATTGGCGGCTGCTGTGTTCGATCGGGTCGCAAGGAGATAGGCGCCAGCGGCCATTTTCTTCGTTGCCCAACAGGGCAGCGAATACCGCTGGAGCGTCGAAGCGCGGCAGGCACAGCCAGTCGAGCGAGCCATCGCGGCTGACCAGGGCGGCACTGCGGCAGTTGCCCAGCAGGGCGTAGTCTTCGATGTGGGCGGGCATTAAGTCTCCTTGGTGTGATCGCCTGTGCCGGCCCTTTCGCGGCTAAAGCCGCTCCCACAGGTATCGCATCGGCCCTAAGGGAAGTGGTATCCCTGTGGGAGCGGCTTTAGCCGCGAAAGGGCCGGCACAGAATTTACAAAAGTCTTACCCCAACCGGTGCCACTCGCGCTTGTCCCGCGCCAGCAATTCATTGCCCGCTTCGGGCCCATCTTCGCCGGCCGGGTAGCCATGCACATCGCCGCCCTGGGCCCAGGCATCGAGAAACGGCTGCACCGCTCGCCAGCCGTTTTCGATATTGTCGGCCCGCTGGAACAGGGTCTGGTCACCGGTCAGGCAGTCGTAGATCAGCGTCTCGTAGCCGGTCGCCGGGGTCATCTTGAAGAAGTCCTTGTAGGCAAAGCCCAGCTCGACATTCTCCATCACCAGCTCCGGCCCGGGCCGCTTTGCCTGCAGGTCGAACCACATGCCTTCGTTGGGCTGGATCTGGATTTTCAGGTAGTTGGGCTTGGGCCGCTCCAGCTCCGACTCGCGAAACTGCGCATACGGCGCGGGCTTGAAGCAAATGGCGATCTCGGTGTCGCGCACGCTCATGCGCTTGCCGGTGCGCAGGTAGAACGGCACGCCGGCCCAGCGCCAATTGTCGATCATCACCTTCAGCGCCACGTAGGTTTCGGTCTGGCTCTCAGGCGCGACGTTGGCCTCCTGGCGGTAACCGGGCAGTTGCTTGCGCCCCTGCTTGCCGGCACTGTACTGGCCACGCACGGAGTTCTTCAGGGCCATTTTTGCCGACCATGGGCGGATGGCACCGACCACTTTGGCCTTTTCACCGCGTACCGCATCGGCGCCGAACGCGGCCGGCGGCTCCATGGCCACCATCGCCAGCAACTGGAACAGGTGATTGGGTACCATGTCACGCAAGGCGCCGGTGCTGTCATAGAACGCACCACGGGTCTCGACGCCGACGGTTTCTGCTGCGGTGATCTGCACATGGTCGATGTAGTGGTTGTTCCAGAACGATTCGAACAGGCCGTTGGAGAAGCGGCTGACCAGAATGTTCTGCACCGTTTCTTTGCCCAGATAATGGTCGATGCGGTAGATCTGCCGCTCGCCCATCACCTTCAGCAGGCAAGCGTTGAGCGCCTCGGCGCTGGCCAGGTCGGTGCCGAAGGGCTTTTCCACCACCACTCGGCGAAAGCCGCCGGCAGACTCGTCAAGCAAGCCGGCCTGCCCGAGGCGCTGCGCCACTTCGGGGAAGAAGCGCGGCGACGTGGCCAGGTAGAAGATGGCGTTGCCATGGCTGGTCTTTTCGATGCGCTTGGCAATGGCTTGGTAAGTCGCCGGGTCGAGGAAGTCGCCTGTCTGGTAATCCAGGCGCTTGGCCAAGCGGGCCCAGAGCTTATCGTCGAGGCACTGGTCGCCGCCCTCGCGGCCTTTGTCACGCTCGCGCATGAACGCCTGCAGCCGCTCAGCGAAATCCGCGGCGCTGGCCGCGTTGTGGTCGACGCCGACGATGCGCAGGTTACGGTCCAGCAGGCCGTCGCGGCTGAGGTTATACAGCGCCGGCATCAGCAGGCGCTTGACCAGGTCGCCATTGGCGCCGAACAGGAACAGGGTACAAGGGGGTGCAGCGGGAATGGTCTGTTTGGTCATTCGGCTTTCTTCTCGACGTGGCCACCGAAGCCCAGGCGCATGGCCGAGAGAATCTTGTCACCATAAGTACCCTGCTGCTGGCGCGAGCGGAAGCGCGCGAACAATGCGCTGGACAACACCGGCACCGGCACCGCCTGCTCGACCGCAGCGTCGATGGTCCAGCGGCCTTCGCCACTGTCGGACACCGAGCCACTGAACTGCGACAGCTGCGGGTCGGCCACCAGCGCATCGGCGGTAAGGTCGAGCAGCCACGAGGTCACCACGCTGCCGCGCCGCCACACTTCGGCGATTTCGGCCACGTTCAGGTCAAAGCGCTGGTCTTCCGGCAGCTCGTCGCCGCCTTTGCTGCGCAGCAGGTCGAAGCCTTCGGCATAAGCCTGCATCAAGCCGTACTCGATACCGTTGTGCACCATTTTCACGTAGTGCCCGGCGCCAGGTGGGCCGGCGTGGATATAGCCGTGTTCGGCCCGCTGGTGCTCGCCGCTGCGGCCATGGGTACGGGGGATGTCACCCACGCCTGGCGCCAGCGCCTTGAACAGGGGCTCCAGGCGCTCGAACACGTCCTTTTCGCCACCGATCATCATGCAGTAGCCACGGTCCAGGCCCCATACGCCGCCGGAGGTACCGACGTCCAGGTAATGCAGGCCGCGCTTGGCCAGTTCTGCGGCGCGGCGCATGTCGTCCTTGTAGAAGGTGTTGCCGCCGTCGATGATCGCATCGCCCGGCTCCAGCAGCTCGGCCAATTGGGCGATGGTTTGCTCGGTGGGCTCGCCGGCCGGCAGCATCACCCATACGGCACGCGGCGCTTTCAGCTTTTGTACCAGTGCACCGAGGTCGTGCGCGCCCTGGGCGCCCTCGCCCTCCAGCCCAGTGATGGCTTCACGGTTGCGGTCGTGTACCACGGTGCGATGGCCGGCGCGCATCAGGCGCCTTGCGATGTTGCCGCCCATGCGGCCCAGCCCGACGATTCCCAGTTGCATGAGCCGATGCTCCCCTTTCGAAATGGATGACAATACAGTCCAGCTGTTCAGATTAGTCCAGCATGCCGCCCGAGGGTTCAGCGACGAACGGCAAGACCACGATAAACAAAAAAGTTCCCAAGGCCTGCGAAAGAATTCAAAATGCGCCCCGCGTGAAGCGTCTACGCTTTGACTTGTCACCAGCCAAAACCGCGAGGTGTGCTCATGGGTACCTTGATGCCTGCAACCCCACCCCAGACACTCTATGTCTCCGTGCGCCGTGATGAGCTGCGTAAACTGAAGGACGAACGTGACCAACTGCGCCAACAGGTCGCCCAGCTGAACCTGCTGCTGGCGCAACAACGTGATGGCGATAAAGCTGTCAGCCTCTGATCTTCCCTTCCTCCAGTGGGGGCTGTAAGGCTCCCACCTGCTGATCTCCCCGACGTAGCTTTTTAATCCCCCACCAAGCACCAACTTGGTGCACGGCCCCCTGCTGGCCACAAATTGGCGCACCCGCCAAACACCCCCGACAAACCTTTTCACATCCAGTCACATACGCCAACGTTTGCGTCTATTCCGCACATAACAATAGTGACCAGCGGGTCACCTTTTTAGCACTTTCTCTCCTACACTCGGTTTTCGGCCCGCCATTTGCTCATCAGGAAGAGTGACCAAAATAAGTCGAACTTTCAGGAAAGCCGGCGGGTCATGAACAAAGAAGGCCAGACGCATTGGGCTACTCCCAATCCTCAGCCTACAACCCCAACCAGTCCAATCGCCTTCGGCCGGAGCGCCGATCGCGCTGTGCCTGCGCGCACGCCCCTGGGGCAAGGAACGCACTACGCAGATTCAAAATTAGAGAGAACCAACACGAAACATCGCCACGGGTGCCAGCACCCGGCCAAGCATAGGGACGGAGAGAAGTATGATCAGTGCCGCTGTCGAGCCTCACGTAGATTCATTCAACCCGGACAACCGCGAGCCGCTCACCCCGGATTTCGCCACGACAGGCAAGGCACCCGGCGCCCAGCGCCAACACAACCCGAACATGCGCAAGATTCTGTTCGTGACCTCGGAAATCGCCGACCTGGTGAAAACCGGCGGCCTGGGCGACGTGTCCGCCGCGCTGCCCCGTGCCCTGGCGCACCTGCACGATGTACGGGTGCTCATCCCCGGCTACCGCCAGGTCATGGAAAGCGACAACCCGATCCATATCGTGGGTGAACTGGGCGGCCACGCGGCCCTGCCGCCGTGCAAGATCGGGCGCATGGACATGGCCGACGGCCTGGTCATCTACGTGCTGATCTGCCCCGAACTGTATCAACGCGACGGCACACCCTATGGTGCCAACAACGGCCGAGACTGGCCTGACAACCACATTCGCTTCGCTCGCCTGGGCCTGGCTGCCGCCGAAATCGCCGCTGGCGAAGGCAAGATCCACTGGACGCCGGAAGTGGTGCACGCGCATGACTGGCCCGCCGGCCTGGCCCCGGCCTACATGCACTGGCGCGGGCTGAGCACGCCCACCCTGTTCACCATCCACAACCTGGCCTACCAGGGAGTATATAGCCGCGGCTGCAGCCCGGAGCTGGCGATCCCCGACCACGCCATGCAGCAGGAAGGCATGGAGTTCTACGGCAAGTTGTCGTTCCTCAAGGCTGGGCTGGCCTACTCCAGCCACATCACCACGGTCAGCGCCACCTATGCGCGGGAAATCACCACCCCGGAATTCGGCTGCGGCCTGGACGGCTTCCTCGCCAGCAAGGCCCAGCAAGGCCTGCTAGGTGGCATCCCCAACGGTATCGACGAAAGCTGGGACTCGGCCACCGACAAGCACCTGCAGCACAACTTCAGCATCAACGATTGGGAAGGCAAGGCGCGCAACACCCATGAAGTGCGCGAGCTGTTCGGCCTGGAAGATTCCGAAGGCCCGCTGTTCGCCGTGGTCTCGCGGCTGGTCTATCAGAAGGGCCTGGACCTGACCCTGGGCGTGGCCGACTACATCGTCGAACAAGGTGGGCAGATCGCGATCATCGGCCGTGGCGAGCCGGAAGAAGAACAAGCCATGCGCGAACTGGCGCTGCGCCACCCAGGGCGTATCGGTGTGCGCATCGGTTTCAATGAAACCGATGCTCGACGGATGTTCGCGGGCAGCGACTTCCTGCTTATGCCGTCGCGCTACGAGCCTTGCGGCCTCAGCCAGATGTACGCGCAACGCTTCGGCTCACTGCCGGTGGCGCGCAATACAGGCGGCCTGGCCGACACCATCGAGTGCGGCGTCACGGGCTTCTTGTTCAACGAATCGACCGTCGAGAGCTACCGCCAGGCACTGAGCCGCGCCTTCTATGTATACGGCAAGAAGGACCTGCTCAACGCCATGCGCTGCCTTTCGATGACCCAGCCATTCAACTGGTGCCAGGCGGTGGAGCCCTACGCCCGCCTGTACGAGGACCTGGTCAAGCAGGCACAACTGAGCCACTACTGAGCGGGGGCTGGAAGATGCACAGGCATGGCGCACACTTGTTGGACGCCACGTCGGCGCGCTTCGCCCTCTGGGCACCCGATGCGCGCAGCGTGAGCGTTGAACTGGAACAGCAACCGGCCATCGAGCTGCTGCCCGGCGACGATGGCTGGTACACCGGCGTGGCCCCATGCCAGGCCGGTGACCGTTACCACTACCGAATCGACGGTGAATTGCTGGTGGCCGACCCGGCCTCACGCTACCAGCCCGACGGCGTACAAGGGCCGAGCCAGGTGGTGAATGTGGCCGGTTACGCCTGGCAACACCCGTGGCAAGGCCGGCCTTGGCATGAAGCGGTGATCCAGGAGGTGCATGTTGGCCTGCTCGATGGCTACGCCGGGGTAGCTCGGCAACTGCCGCGCCTGGCCGAACTCGGCATCAGCGCGATCGAACTGATGCCGCTGGGGCAGTTCCCCGGCGAACGCAACTGGGGCTACGACGGGGTGCTGCCCTACGCGCCGCAGAACACCTACGGCAGCCCCGAACAGCTGTGCGCACTGGTCGACCAGGCCCACGGCGAAGGGCTGATGGTATTGGTGGACGTGGTGTACAACCACTTCGGCCCCGACGGCAATTACCTGCACCAGTACGCCAGCCCGTTCTTCCGCGAAGACCGGCAGACGCCATGGGGCGCGGCCATCGACTTCCGCCGCCCGCAGGTGCGCGAGTACTTCATCCAGAATGCCCTGATGTGGCTGTGCGACTACCGCTGCGACGGCCTGCGCCTGGACGCCGTGCACGCCATCGACCAGCCGGACTTCCTCGTCGAACTGGCGCAGCGCGTACGCGCTGCAGTGGAACCTGGCCGCCAGGTGTGGCTGGTGCTGGAAAACGAGCACAACCAAGCCGGCCTGCTGGAACAAGGCTTCGACGCCCAATGGAACGACGACGGCCACAATGCCCTGCACGTGCTGCTGACCGGCGAAACCGAGGGTTACTACGCCGACTACCAGCAACGCCCCATCGACCAGTTGGCGCGCTGCCTTGGCGAAGGGTTCGTGTTCCAGGGCGAACCCAACCGGCATGGCACGCCACGCGGCGAACCCAGCGCGCATCTGCCGCCCAGTGCCTTTGTGTTGTTCCTGCAAAACCACGACCAGATCGGCAACCGCGCGCTCGGTGAACGCCTGACCCGCCTGTGCTCGCCACCGGCCCTGCGTGCGGCCACCGGCCTGCTGTTGCTGGCACCGATGATTCCGCTGCTGTTCATGGGCGATGACGACGGCAGCTGCCGGCCATTTCTGTTTTTCACCGATTTCCATGATGCGCTGGCCGATGCCGTGCGCGAAGGCCGCCGAGGTGAATTCGCCCACTTCACCGCGTTTGCCGACCCCGATCAGCGTGAGCATATTCCCGACCCCAACGCCGAGCAGACCTTCGAGTCTTCGCGCCCGCAAAACAAGGAGGTGATCGCCGGCTGGCACGGCCTGTACCAGCAGCTACTCGACCTGCGCCGCCGCCACGTCATCCCGCACTTGCCCGGCAGCCGTGCACTGGGCGCCGAGGTGCACGGCGACAAGGCGCTGACCGCACGCTGGCGGCTAGGCAATGGCAACACATTGCGCATCGACCTGAACCTGGCCGACACCGCGCAAGCCGTCGAGCTGCCCGCGCCACCCGCTCGGCTGTTCGACAGCAGCGACACCCGGCACCCGGATACCCACCTGGCTGCGTACAGCTGTGTGGTCAGCCTGCTTCCCCCTGCCCAGGAGCGCCTATGAGCGAAACCGCCCTGCACCGTCTGGCGACCCTCGTCGGGCTCAGCCGCGACTGGATCGACGCCAATGCCCGGCCTCAGCGTGTCAGCGACGAAGTGCTGCGCAATATCCTCGCAGGCCTTGGCCACCCAGCCAGCGATGACACGGCCATTGCCGCCAGCCTGCGTGCGGTGGAAGCCGCCGAGGACAGTGAGCACCTGCCGCCCTTACTGACCGCCGAGCAGGGCCAACCGCTGGCGCTGGCGCGCTACTTCAGCGCCGCCAGCGTCGCCCACTGCACCCTGGAAGACCAGGCCTCGCTTACCCTGAGCCTTGACCAGCAGGCGCGTCTGCCCGGTGATCTGCCGATTGGCTACCATCAGGTAGAAATCGACAGCCGCCGCTTCACTGTGGCCATTGCCCCGCCACGCTGCCACAGCCTGGAAGACGATGTGCAACAACCACCACCACGCTGCTGGGGCCTGGCGGTGCAGCTGTACAGCCTGCGTCGCCCCGGCGATGGTGGCTACGGCGACTGCCTGGCACTGGAGCAGTTGGCACGCTCGGCAGCCGAGCGCGGCGCCGATGCCTTGGCCATCAGCCCGATCCACGCCTTGTCGGCCATCGACCAGGAACACTACAGCCCCTACTCGCCGTCCAGTCGCCTGCTGCTCAACACCCTGTACGCCAGCCCCGCGTCCTTGCTGGGTGAACGGGAGGTGCGCATAGCCATCGAAGCCTGCGGCCTGGAACAGCAACTGGAGGAGCTGGAGCAACGCCCATTGGTCGACTGGCCACGCGCCGCCAGCGCCCGCCTGCGCCTGCTAGAAGCGCTGTACCAGGGCTTCAGCCAAGGCAACCACCCGCTACGCAGCGATTTCGACAGCTTCCGCGCAGCCGGTGGCCAGGCGCTGGAACACCACTGTCGCTTCGAGGTGCTCCAGGCCCAGGCAGTCGAGCATGGCCTGGGCGCCGACTGGCGCAACTGGCCCAAGGCCTGGCACGACCCGTACCACCCGGAAGTGGAAGCCTTTGCCAGCGCCTACCCGGCCAAGGTCGAGTTCCATGCCTTTTGCCAGTGGCTGACCGAACGCGGCCTGCAGCGTGCCCACGAGGCAGCCCGTGGCAACGGCATGGCCGTGGGCCTGATCGCCGACCTGGCGGTGGGCGCCGACGGCGCCGGCAGCCAGGCTTGGAGCCGCCAGGATGAACTGCTGGCCGGCCTGAAAGTGGGGGGGCGCCGCCCGACATCCTCAACCGCGCCGGGCAGGACTGGGGTATCTGCGCCTTCTCGCCCGAGGGCCTCAAGCGCAACGGCTACCGCGCCTTCATCGAGATGCTGCGGGCCAACCTCGCCCACGCTGGCGGCCTGCGCATCGACCATGTGATGGGCCTGCGCCGGCTGTGGCTGATCCCGCAGGGGGCAAAGCCCAGCGAAGGCGCCTACCTCAATTACCCGCTGGACGACCTGTTGCGCCTGTTGGCGCTGGAATCGGTGCGCCACCAGGCGATCATTCTTGGCGAAGACCTGGGCACCGTACCCGATGGCCTGCGCGAGGCACTGGCCGAAAAAGCCGTGCTGGGCATGCGCGTACTGCCCTTCGAGCAGACCCAGCCCGGCCAGTTCAAGCCGATTCTCGACTGGCCGGACAACGCCCTGGCCACCACGGGCACCCATGACCTCGCGCCATTGGCCGGCTGGCTGGAAAACCGCGACATCGACTGGAGCCAGCGCTTGCAACTGATCGACGCCGCTACCGAGCTGCACTGGCGCCACGACCGCCAGAAAGAACACGACGGCCTGCGCCGCACCCTGGAGGCCAACTACGGCGAGCTGAAGGACAATGACGCGGTAATCGACGCCGCCATCCGCTACGTTGGCCATACCCGCGCACCGCTGGTGCTGGTGCCGCTGGAAGACTTGCTGGGTTGCGACGAGCAGCCCAACCTGCCGGGACCACCAGCGGCCACCCCAATTGGAGGCGGCGCTTCGCCCAGCCAGTGCGCGAACTGCTCGACGACGAGCATGCCGCCCGCCGCCTGGAGCTGCTGGCCCAGGCCCGCGAACAAGCCTGGGAGCGTGACCGATGAAGCCACTGACCGCGACCCTGCGCCTGCAATTTCACAGTGACTTCACCCTTGATCACGCCGTGCCGCTGGTACCGTACTTCGCTCAATTGGGCATAAGCCACCTGTATGCCTCGCCTATCCTCAAGGCCCGCGCGGGCTCGCGCCATGGCTACGACGTGGTCGACCCTACCTGCGTGAACCCGGAGCTTGGCGGCGAGGCGGCACTGCAGCGACTGGTCGCCGCCCTGCGCCAGCATGGCATGGGGCTGATCCTTGACACTGTGTCCAACCATATGGCCGTGGGCGGTGCCGACAACCCTTGGTGGCAAAGCCTGTTGGCCTGGGGCCGGCGCAGCCCGTATGCGGAGTTCTTCGACATCCAGTGGCACTCCAGCGACCCGCTGCTGGCCGGGCAACTGCTGTTGCCGTTTCTCGGCAGCGACTATGGCGTGGCGCTGAAGAACGGCGACATACCGCTTGAATTCGACAAGCAGCAAGGCACGCTGCAAATCGCCCATTACGATCACCGCTTCCCAATCTGCCCGGTCGACTATGGCTGGATTCTCGCCCTCAGCCCAGAGCCGGCACTCAAGGCCCTGGCCGAGCACTTCACGGCATTGGCCGAATCGACCACCCCACTGGCCGATGCCCTTGCGCTGCACACCGAACTGGCACGCTTGGTGCGCGAAGGTGCCGACTTGGAATCAGCGCTAGTGGCATTCGACAGCCGCGCCGAAAATGGTTTCAAGCGCCTGCACCTGCTGCTGGAGCGCCAGACCTACCGCCTGGCCAGCTGGCGCACCGCCGCCGACGACATCAACTGGCGGCGCTTCTTCGACATCAACGAGCTCGGAGGTCTGAGGGTGGAGCGCGCAGTGGTGTTCGAGGCCACCCACGCCAAGCTGTTCGAACTGATCGAACGCGGCCTGGTGGACGGCCTGCGCATCGACCATATCGACGGCCTTGCCGACCCGCGCGGCTATTGCCGCAAACTGCGCCGACGGGTCGATGGCCTGCTGGCACAGCGGCCGCTGAGTGCAGCACTGGAACACTTCCCGATCTACGTGGAGAAGATTCTTGGCGCTGACGAGCACCTGCACCGCGACTGGCTCACCGACGGCACCACCGGCTACGAGTTCATGAACCAGGTGTCGCTGCTGCAACACGACCCGGCCGGCGAAGCGCCGCTGAGCGAGCTGTGGGCCAACCTCAGCGAGCGCCCGGACTTCCCCGAAGAAGTGCGCCAGGCCCGTCACCTGGTACTCAACGCCAGCCTGGCCGGTGACTGCGAATCGGTGGCCCTGGCCCTGCTGCAAGTGGCACGCAACGACCTGATGACCCGCGACCTGACCCTGGGCGCGATTCGCCGGGCCTTGCAGGCGCTGGTGGCGCATTACCCTGTCTACCGTACCTACTTCAACGCCTGCGGGCGCCCGGCTGAAGACGAAAGGTTTTTCCAGCAGGCGCTGGTCAACGCCCGGCAAGACCTTGGCGAAGCCGACTGGCCACTGCTGGAACAACTTGAACGATGGCTGGGCGGGCAAGCCTGGCGTCACCTGCCACCGGGCCGCGCCCGCAAGCAGCTGCGCCATGCCTGCGTGCGTTTCCAGCAACTGACCGCGCCCAGCGCCGCCAAAGCCGTGGAAGACACCGCCTTCTACCGCAACGCGCGGCTGCTGTCGCGCAATGACGTGGGCTTCGAGGCCGAGCATTTCAGCGCAGCACCTGCGCACTTCCACAACGAAGCCCAGCGGCGCCTGCGCGACTTCCCCGACAACCTGCTGGCCACCGCCACCCACGACCACAAGCGCGGTGAAGACACCCGAGCGCGCTTGGCCGTACTCAGCGAGCGCGGGCCGTGGCTGGCCAGTCGGGTGGAGCATTGGCGTGAATTGGCTGCCCCCTTGCGCACACTGCTGGACGACGGCCCAGCACCCAGCCCTGGCGACGAGCTGATGCTCTTGCAGACCTTGCTCGGCAGCTGGCCGCTAACGCTCGACCTGCAGGACACGGGCGGCCTGCGCACATACGCCGAGCGCATTCGCCAATGGCAGCAGAAGGCCCTGCGCGAAGCCAAGTTGCGCAGCAGCTGGAATGCACCGAACGAAGCCTATGAAAGCGCCTGCACCCGCTATGTCGATGGCCTGCTGCTGGACAGCGAGAACCAGCAACTGCGCAAGTCCGTGGCCGATGCCGCACAACTGCTGGCCTGCCCAGGCGCCCTCAACGGCCTGGTCCAAACCCTGCTGCGCATGACAACCCCAGGCGTGCCCGACCTGTACCAGGGCAATGAATACTGGGACTTCAGCCTGGTCGACCCGGATAACCGCCGCGCCGTGGACTACGCTTGCAGGCGTCGTACCCTCGACGACGCCACAGCGCCCGCCGAGTTGCTGACGCACTGGCGCGATGGCCGCATCAAGCAGGCCTTGATCGCCAAAGTGCTGGACTGCCGCCAGGCACACGCCGACTTGTTCCGCCGTGGTGCCTACCTGCCACTGAGCGTGCAGGGCCGGCACGCAGACAACGTGATTGCGTTTGCCCGCCTGGGAGAAGGCGAGCGGGCCGTCATCGTCGCGCCACGCCTGGCCAGTAGCCTGCTCGGTGGCGCCACAACCCCGTTGATCCCGGCACAGAACTGGGACGACACCCGGCTGGTATTGCCGTTTGCCTTGTCAACTGCCAACTCGACGGGACTTTTCCCCTGTGCGGCGGTCAGCTCTTCCAAGGAGCTGATGTTGAGCGCCGTGCTGGCGGAGTTTCCGGTCAACCTGTTGATACAACAATCTTGAGCATCAGGAGCGTCATGATGAGTGTCGATGAAAAGCGTATTCGCGAATTTGCCTACCAGATATGGGAGTCCGAAGGTAAACCCGCCGGCCAGGAAGACCGCCACTGGGATATGGCGCGCAAGTTGGCCGAGGCTGAAGCCTTGGCACCCAAGGCGGCGCCACGCAAACGGGCACCGGCCAAGCCCAAGCCACCTGCCGAACCCAAGGTGGCCGCGCTGCCAGGGGTTAAACCGGCTGCGGCGAAAAAGCCCAGGGCGGTGAAAAAGCCTTCTGCTGGTTAAGCCTGTACTGGCCTCTTCGCGGGTAAACCCGCTCCCACAGGTACTGCACGGCTTTCAGCACCGGTGATGAACCTGTGGGAGCGGGTTTTACCCGCGAAGAGGCCGGGGCAGGACTGCACAATCCCCTCCACCACGGCCATACGAGGACCGCCATGAGCCCCCGCACCCCAAAGAAAACCCGCTCGGTCGCACCGTCGCGCATCCGCGAAGGCATGCCCTTTCCCCTCGGTGCCACCTGGGATGGCCTTGGGGTTAACTTCGCCCTGTTCTCGGCCAACGCCACCAAGGTCGAGCTGTGCCTGTTCGATTCCACCGGCGAACAGGAAATCGAGCGCATCGAGCTGCCCGAATACACCGACGAGATCTACCACGGCTACCTGCCCGACGCTCACCCTGGCCTGGTCTATGGCTACCGGGTATACGGCCCGTACGAGCCGGAAAACGGCCACCGCTTCAACCCCAACAAACTGCTGATCGACCCCTATGCCAAGCAACTGGTCGGCAGCCTGAAATGGTCCGAAGCGCTGTTTGGCTACACCATCGGCCACCCCGATGGCGACCTGTCGTTCGACGAGCGCGACAGTGCGCCCTTCGTCCCCAAGTGCAAGGTGATCGACCCGGCCTTCACCTGGGGCCGCGACCAACGCGTGCTGATCCCCTGGGAACGCACGATCATCTACGAGGCGCACACCCGTGGCATCAGCATGCGCCACCCGGCGGTACCGGAAGCGCTGCGCGGCACTTTTGCCGGCCTGGCCAATGACGAACTGCTCAAGCACATCAAGGACCTGGGCGTCTCCAGCATCGAGCTGCTGCCGATTCACGCCTTCGTCAACGACCAACACCTGCTGGACAAAGGCCTGAACAACTACTGGGGCTACAACAGCATCGCCTTTTTCGCCCCGCACCCGCGCTACCTGGCCAGCGGCAAGATTGCCGAGTTCAAGGAAATGGTCGCCCACCTGCACGACGCCGGGCTCGAGGTGATCCTGGACGTGGTCTACAACCACACCGCCGAAGGCAACGAGCGCGGCCCGACCCTGTCGATGCGCGGTATCGACAACGCCTCGTACTACCGCCTGATGCCGGACGACAAGCGCTACTACATCAACGATTCCGGCACCGGCAACACCCTGGACCTGAGCCACCCCTGCGTGCTGCAGCTGGTCACCGATTCGCTGCGTTACTGGGCGGGTGAAATGCACGTTGACGGCTTCCGCTTCGACCTGGCGACCATCCTTGGCCGCTACCACGACGGCTACAGCGAGCGTCATGGCTTCCTCGTCGCCTGCCGCCAGGACCCGATGCTGAGCCAGGTCAAGCTGATTGCCGAGCCCTGGGACTGCGGCCCCGGCGGCTATCAGGTGGGTAACTTTGCCCCTGGCTGGGCGGAATGGAACGACCGCTTCCGCGACACCGCACGCGCCTTCTGGAAAGGCGATGAAGGCCAACTCGCCGATTTTGCCGCACGCTTGACCGCCTCGGGCGACATGTTCAACAACCGTGGGCGGCGGCCGTATTCCTCGGTCAACTTCATCACCGCCCACGATGGTTTCACCCTGCGCGACCTGGTGTCGTACAACCACAAGCACAACGAAGACAACGACGAGAACAACCAGGACGGCACCGACAACAACCTGTCGTGGAACTGCGGCGTCGAAGGGCCGACCGACGACCCGGGGATCAATGCCCTGCGCATGCGCCAAATGCGCAACTATTTCGCTACCCTGCTGCTGGCCCAGGGCACGCCGATGATCGTCGCCGGTGACGAATTCAGCCGCACCCAGCACGGCAACAACAACGCCTACTGCCAGGACAGCGAGATCGGTTGGGTGAACTGGGACCTGGATCAGCAAGGCGAAGAGCTGCTGGCCTTCGTCAAGCGCCTGACCCGTCTGCGCCTGGCCTACCCGGTGCTGCGCCGCTCACGTTTCCTGGTGGGCGATTACAATGAGGCGATCGGGGTCAAGGATGTGACTTGGCTGGCGCCGGATGGTAGCGAGATGACTGTGGAGCAGTGGGAAGACCCGCACGGGCGCTGCCTGGGCATGCTGATCGATGGCCGCGCACAGGTCAGCGGCATCGCCCGGCCGGGCGCCGAGGCCACGGTGCTGCTGATCGTCAATGCCCACCATGACATCGTGCCTTTCAAGTTGCCGTCCGTGCCTGAAGGCGAGTACTGGAGCTGCCTGGTGGATACCGACCGGCCAGAGTTACGCAAAGGGCAGCATTTGCAGTTCGACAGCACGTTCGAGGTCAAGGGGCGGTCGATGCTGCTGATGGTGCTGCAGCGCGACGAGGAGTGAACCTGAGTAACTGGCGCATGTCCGTTATCTGTAGAAGCGGCCTTGTGTAAACCCATTGTTCGAGGAGTTACCGTGGACCCCGAAGCCGGCAGTGAAGGTTTCGCCAGCATCAACCAGGCCCCGGCCGTAAAACGCCTGCGGGTGCTGACGGTGAATACCCACAAGGGCTTCACCGCCTTCAACCGGCGCTTCATCCTGCCGGAACTGCGCGAGGCGGTGCGCAGCACCCAGGCCGATATCGTCTTCCTCCAGGAAGTGCTCGGTAGCCACGACCGCCACGCCGCCCGTTACCCCGGCTGGCCACAGACTTCGCAGTACGAATTCCTGGCGGACAGCATGTGGAGCGACTTCGCCTATGGCCGCAACGCGGTTTACCCCGACGGCCATCACGGCAATGCACTGCTGTCCAAATACCCGATCATCGAGCACCGCAACCTTGATGTGTCAATCACCGGGCCAGAGCGCCGTGGCCTGTTGCACTGCGTGCTGGATGTACCGGGGCAAGGCCAAGTACACGCGATCTGCGTGCACCTGTCGTTGCTGGAAAGCCACCGGCAAAAACAGCTGCAACTGCTGCGCAAATTGCTGGACGCCTTACCCGCCGATGCCCCGGTGATCATCGCCGGCGACTTCAACGACTGGAAAACCCACGGCAACCGCACGCTCGGCCTGCAACGCGACTTGCACGAGGCATTCGAGCGCCACCATGGGCACCTCGCCCGCACCTACCCTGCCCGCCTGCCGCTGCTGCGCCTGGACCGCATCTATCTGCGTAACGCCGAAAGCCATGGGCCGCGGATTTTGGGGCACAAACCTTGGTCGCACCTGTCAGATCACCTGCCGTTGGCGGTTGAAGTGCGCCTCTAGCAATCATTCTTCATAGCCAGGGCACGGCAAATAGCGAACCCCGCTATACCCTACTGTTTTGCTCAACAAAACAAGGGGTTGAGCATTACCACACATCATCAACACTTCCTTCACGCTTTCTTGACGCAAGCGGCCACCTCTCCTTAGCTGAACATTACCAAGTAGTAAAGATCTCGCGCCGGGCCTCTAGCTCGCGCCTTCGTGCGCGTTTGCGAAAGCCGGCGTGCTGGTTTGGGTCGCCCACTGTTTTTGCCGTACAGCTCGTGACAACAGGCCAGGTCCTCGGGCTGTACCCCACAAAAACAAAGGAGATCCGCCATGAAAAGCACCTCGAACCCCTTGCGCTTCGACAGCATTTTCTACGCGGTTTCCACGTCGCTGCTTCTGGCAACCCCGGTGGAAACTTTCGCGTACGAACTGCAGGATGACCCTATTTCGCCCGGCTTTCTGCAGCAGACAGCAGTGCCTCAGCTGTCGCTCGACCCGATCAGCGCCAGTGGCTTGAGCATCGGCACCCTGAACGCGTTCTCCCAAGCCATGACTGCACGTCACGGGCAGGCGGCACCGGACCTGGTCGCCAGCCAGTGGGCGCAGTTCTTCCCAACCACCTCGCGCAGTGTTTCACAGCCCCCAGACCAACTGGAGGCACCCAGCCAGCAACTGACAATCGGCCCGGACCTGTTCGTGCGTGAAACTGCAGCGGGCAATGTGCACCGCGCAGGGATTTTCGTGGGGCACAACAACCTGCAAAGCAGCTTCAACGGCATGCGCCCGCTGTTGGGCGACAAGCAGCGCAATGCCGTGAACCTGAGTGGGGAAAGCCTGGGCGTTTACTGGAGCATGACCCATGAACAGGGTTGGCACCTGGACGCCGTGGCCATGGGCTCGCGCATCGATGTGCTGGGCCGTGGCGAAAGCGGCCAACGACTGGACGACAGCGGCCACGCGATGACCTTCTCGGTGGAGGGCGGTTACCCGATCCGCCTGGGCGGCAACTGGGTGATCGAACCTCAGGCACAGTTGATAAATCAACAGTTCTTCCCTGGCAACCAGGTGCAGGAAGAGACCTTGCAGGCATTTGACAGCCAGCCAACCTGGAGCGGCCGTGTGGGTGCCAAATTGTCCGGTCGCTACGAAGTGCGTGGCATGCCCATCGAGCCCTATGTACGGACCAACGTGTGGTATGACTTCAGCAATGCCGATGAAGTGAAGCTGGACCAGGTCGACAAAATCTCCAGCTCGCGCTATTCGACCACGGTGGAACTGGGCTTGGGGCTGGTGGCACGGGTAACACCTTCAGTGGCCTTGTTCGTGAGTGCCGACTACAGCAGCGATGTGGATGACAATGACCTGAACGGGTTGATTGGCAGCCTTGGGGTGCGGATGCGGTGGTAGGCCTGTGCCATTGCTGGGGCCGCTGCGCGGCCCATCGCGACACAAGGCCGCTCCTACAGGGATCGCGTCAGCCTGTAGGAGCGGCCTTGTGTCGCGATGGGCTGCGCAGCAGCCCCAACAATCTCAGGCCGGTTTCAGTATCAGAACCCCAAGCGGCGGCAGGTTCAGCGCCAGCGACAATGGCTGCCCATGGCTGGGCAATGCCTCACTGGCCACTGCCCCCAGGTTGCCCACGTTGGACCCGGCATACAGCCCGGCATCGCTGTTCAGCAGCTCTTGCCAACGCTCGCCAAACGGCACGCCAATACGGTAGCCCTCGCGCGGCACCGGGGTGAAGTTGGCCACCACCAGCACCGGCTCACCGCTGCTGCTCCAGCGCAGCCAGGCGTAGACGCTGTTTTGCGCGTCGTCACCGATCAGCCACTGGAAGCCCTGCGGCTGGCAGTCCTGCTCGTGCAGCGCCGGCACGTCGCGGTACAGGCGATTGAGGTCACCCACCAAGCGCTGCACGCCCTGGTGCTCGGGGTACTGCAGCAGGTACCAGTCCAGTTCGCTGTCGTGGTTCCACTCACGCCACTGGCCGAACTCGCACCCCATGAACAGCAGCTTCTTGCCCGGGTGCGCCCACATGAAGGTGAGGTAGGCGCGCAAGTTGGCGAACTTCTGCCAGCGGTCGCCGGGCATCTTGTCGATCAGCGAGTGCTTGCCGTGCACCACTTCGTCATGGGAGATGGGCAGGATGAAGTGCTCGGAATAGGCATAGATCAGCCCGAAGCTCATCTCGTTGTGGTGGAAAGTGCGGTGCACCGGGTCGTTCTGGATGTAATGCAGGGTGTCGTGCATCCAACCCATGTTCCACTTGTAGGCAAAGCCCAGGCCGCCCTGCTGGGTCGGCTGGCTGACGCCGGGCCAGGCGGTGGACTCCTCGGCGATGATCAGTGCCCCAGGGGCCTCGTGGGCAGCCACGCCGTTGAGGTGGCGGATGAAGTCGATGGCTTCCAGGTTCTCGCGCCCGCCATGGCGGTTGGGCACCCATTCACCGGCCTTGCGCGAATAGTCGCGGTACAACATCGAAGCCACTGCATCGACGCGCAGGCCGTCGATGTGAAAGTGCTTCAGCCAGTGCAACGCAGAAGCCATCATGAAACCACGCACCTCGTTACGGCCGAGGTTGTAGATGAGCGTGTTCCAGTCCTGGTGGTAGCCCTCCAGGGGGTTATCGTATTCGTACAGCGCAGTGCCATCGAACCGCGCCAGGCCGTGTTCGTCGGTGGGGAAATGCGCCGGCACCCAGTCCAGCAGCACACCAATGCCACCCTGGTGGCAGGCATCGATGAAGGCTGCGAAGTCCTCCGGGCTGCCGTAGCGCGAGGTGGGCGCGAACATCGACAGTGGCTGATAACCCCAGGAACCGCCGAAGGGGTGCTCCATGATCGGCAACAGCTCGATGTGGGTAAAGCCCAGTTCCTGCACATAGGGTACCAGCCGCTCGGCCAGTTCGCGCCAGTTGTAATAGCGCCCGACTTCACCCGCCTCGTCCAGCTCGCAGCGCCATGACCCTGGGTGCAGTTCGTAGATCGACAGTGGCGCGTTGTAGGCATGGCGCTGCGCGCGTTGCGCCATCCAGTCGTGGTCTTGCCAAGCGTGGCCAAGCTCACCGGCCACCTTGGACGCGGTGCTCGGCGGCAGTTCCGTGGCACGGGCCAGCGGGTCGGCTTTCAGCGGCAGTATGCCGTCCTTGCCGAGCACTTCGAACTTGTAGGTTTCACCCACACCCAAGCGCGGAATGAACAGCTCCCACACCCCGGCGCTGTGGCGCAGGCGCATGGGGTGGCGACGCCCATCCCAGTTGTTGAAGTCACCCACCACCGACACCCGCCGAGCGTTCGGCGCCCACACCGAGAAGCACACGCCGTCGATACCATCGACCTGGGTAGGCTGGGCGCCAAAGCGCCCGGACAAGTCTCGATGATTGCCTTCGGCGAACAGGTGAAGGTCCATGTCACCCAATTGTGGGCCGAAGCTGTAGGGGTCTTCGGTAATCTGATCGCCACCGGCCCAACCGATCTGCAACTGGTAGGGTTGTGCCTCATCAAGGTGCGCGCTGAACAACCCGGGCAAGCTGCCCTGCACCATTTCGGCAAGCACGCGCCCATCGTGGCGAGCCAGGATGCGCACATTCAGGGCACTGGGCAGGAAGGCGCGGACCACCTGGCCGCCTGCGCCGTCGCCATGGGGGCCGAGTACCGCAAATGGATCGGCGTGTTCGGCGCGGGCCAGGGCATCGAGGTCCCGTTGCCGAAGGCCACCGTTTTCACGCAATGTAACGTTCATTCTGACTCTCCCCAGGTACTGATCAATCCATGCAGGCCATGCAAAGGCACGGCCAGCCAACTCGGACGGTTCTCGGCTTCGTAGGTAATCTCGTAGGCGGCTTTTTCCAGGCAGAACAGCTCCAGAGCCGCGCGCTCACCCTCGGCCCGCTGCCAGGCGTGGGGCATGGCGGCGGTGGCCAGGCCATAGGCTTCGACAAAGGCATGCCGCGACTGGTGCAGGTACTGCCGGGCAACCCGTTGCCGGGCCTGCCGCGCCGGGTCTGAAAGGTCCACCGCAGACGCGCTGCGCAAGATCATCGCAGCAGCATAGTCGAAGGATCGCAGCACGCCGCTGACATCCTTGTACGGGCTGTGTTTTGCCCGACGCTCTTCCAGCGGCCGGGCCGGCTCGCCTTCGAAATCGATCAGGTAGGCATCGCCTTGCACCACCAGCACCTGGCCCAGGTGCAGGTCGCCATGCACCCGCATCAACAGGCCGCCCTGGGCCTGGTCGGTCAGATTGTCGATGTGCTGGGCCAGGCCGTCGCGCTGCTGCTGCAGGTCATCGACAAGGGCCTGGCTATCGCGGTCGAGCGTGTCGCGGTGTTGGGCCAGCAGGTCGAGAGCGTGGGTCAGTTCGGCGCTGATCTGCGTGCTCCAACGCTGGCTGTCCTGCGCATTGCTGGGACGTGGCTGGAAGGCCGGGTCTTCGGTTGGCGCGGCCAGCAACAGGTGCATCTCGCCCAGGCGCTGGCCAAGCAAGGCAGCGAAGCCACTGAGCTCGGCCAGTGCGTCGGTGTGCGCCTCGGGGTCGCTGGTGGTGGGCTCCATCTGGTCGCGAATGGCCCGTTCAAGGGTGTTCTGGGTCCAGCCCCAGGCATCGCCCTGGTTGTTCAGGTAACCCTGGGCAATCATCAGCAGGTGCGGTGCCTGCTGCTCATCCACTCGGCTGACCCAGGCCAGCAGCGGCGAGATGTTGGCAAAGCCGGCGGCGGTCAGGTAGGCACTCATTTCCAGCTCTGGATGAACACCTGGGTTGACCCGGCGGATCAGCTTGAGCACCACCCGGTCGCCGATCACTACCGAACTATTGGACTGTTCGGCGCTGAGGTAGCGCACTTCACTTTCCTCGTCGAGCGCCAGGCCGGCCAATTGCGCCGTGCATTCGAAGCGCAATTCACCCTCATCGTTGCCGCATGGCAGGCGCAGGCCATCTTGGCAGGCAAGCATCACGGCGCGGATGAACGGCTCCAGCACGAAGGCATCTGTGATCAAGCCAACCTGGTGGGCGCGGCGCACCCGCGACAAGGCCAACTGCTGCGGCAGCGCGGTAGTGATCTGCTCCTCGCGCAGCAGGCCGAACGGCAGTTGGTAGCGGGTGGCCGTGCCGTCGCTGCGCACTTCGATTTCACTGAGCAGCACCGGTGTGGTGGCAGTGCCAAAACGCACGCCGTAACACAGGCGCACGGCGTCGATCGGCCCTTCCTTGCCGGCGAACCAACGCCGCTTGGGCAGGTATTGCGGCAGGATGGTGGCTTGCAGGGTATCGCTTGAAGGTGCTTCCAGTAGTTCTTCCATGCGCTTGCGCAGTACCAGCGTGGTCAATTCAGGTAACCCCTCGGTGGGCTGGATATGCCAGCTGGGCATGCGGTCACGGCTGGCCAGCAGGAACCAGTAGAAGGCATAGGGTGGCAAGGTCAGCAGGAACGGCAACTGGCCAATGGGCGGGAAGGCGCTGCCGCCGAGCATCTCCACCGGTACTTTGTCGGCGAAGTGTGACAATTCCAGTTCTGCGGCCTGGGCAGCGCGCGACACGTTGGCCACGCACAGAATGACCTCGGTGTTGCCGTCGACATCGGTGTACTCGCGGACGTAGGCGAGAATGCGCCGGTTGCTGGGCGTGAGGGTGCGCAGGCTGCCGCGGCCAAAGGCCTTCTGCTGCTTGCGCACCGCCAGCATGCGCCGGGTCCAGTTCAGCAGTGAATGCGGGTCGTGGCTTTGCGCTTCGACATTGACGGTCTGGTAGCCGTACAGCGGGTCCATGATCGGCGGCAGCACCAGGCGCTGCGGGTCGGCGCGGGAGAACCCGCCGTTGCGGTCCGGCGACCACTGCATGGGCGTACGCACGCCATCGCGATCACCCAGGTAGATGTTGTCGCCCATGCCCAGTTCGTCGCCGTAATACAGGGTTGGCGTGCCGGGCATCGACAGCAGCAGGCTGGTGAGCAGCTCGATGCGCCGACGGTCACGCTGCAGCAGCGGCGCCAGGCGCCGGCGGATACCCAGGTTGATGCGCGCGCGGCGGTCTTCGGCGTAGTAGTTCCACAGGTAGTCGCGCTCGCGGTCGGTGACCATTTCCAGGGTCAGCTCATCGTGGTTGCGCAGGAAAATCGCCCATTGGCAGTTGGCGGGAATTTCCGGGGTCTGGCGCAGGATGTCGGTGATCGGGAAGCGGTCTTCCATGGCCAGGGCCATGTACATGCGTGGCATCAACGGAAAGTGGAAGGCCATGTGACATTCGTCGCCCTCGCCTTCGCCGAAGTATGGACGCGTGTCTTCCGGCCACTGGTTGGCTTCGGCCAGCAGCATGCGGTCGGGGTAGTTGGCGTCGATTTCGGCGCGGATCGCCTTGAGCACGTCGTGGGTTTCGGCGAGGTTCTCGTTGTTGGTGCCGTCGCGTTCGATCAGGTACGGGATGGCGTCCAGGCGCAGGCCGTCAACACCCAGGTCGAGCCAGAAGCGCATCACGCCGATCACCGCCTTGAGTACTTGCGGGTTGTCGAAGTTGAGGTCTGGCTGATGCGCGTAGAAGCGGTGCCAGAAGTACTGGCCGGCGACCGGGTCCCATGTCCAGTTGGACTTTTCGGTGTCGAGGAAGATGATGCGCGTGCCGTCGTATTTCTGGTCGTCGTCCGACCACACGTAGAAATCGCGCGCCTTGCTGCCGCGTTTGGCATGGCGGGCACGCTGAAACCACGGGTGCTGGTCGCTGGTGTGGTTGATGACCAGCTCGGTGATCACCCGCAAGCCGCGCTTATGTGCCTCGGCGATGAAACGCCGGGCATCGCCCAGGCTGCCGTAGTCGGGGTGCACGGCTTTGTAATCGGCGATGTCGTAGCCGTCATCGCGCCGAGGCGAGGGGTAGAACGGCAGCAGCCACAGGGTGTTGACGCCCAGCTCGGCGATGTAGTCGAGTTTGCTGATCAGGCCGGCGAAGTCGCCGATACCATCATTGTTCGAATCGAAGAACGACTTGATATGCAACTGGTAGATGACGGCGTCCTTGTACCACAGCGGGTCGTCGATGAAGGCTGCCGTGCGGGCACGCTTGGCCATGTGCGACTCCTTGCATTTTCCAGGTTGAGCGGGCACGCCCGCTCCCACTTTCACCTAGCCTTTTCGATACGCCAGATTCCGAATGGCTGGTGCCAAGGCTCGATGCGCATGAACTGAGTCTTGCCGTACCACGACCACCGATGGCCGTTCATCAGGTCTTCGCCATGGGTTTCGGCGTTGTCATCCAAACCAAGCTCCCACAGCGGCAGCTCGAAGTGCGCTTCCTGGGCGTTGTGCGGGTCGAGGCTGATCGCCACCAGGATGTAGTTGTCGCGCTCGGCCGTGCGCTTGGCGAAGTACAGGATGTTGTCGTTCCAGCAGTTGAAAAACGCCACGCCCAGATGCGTTTGCAACGCACGGTTCTGCCGGCGGATGCGGTTGAGCTGGGCGATCTCGGCAATGATGTTGCCGGGCTGGGTGAAATCACGCGGGCGAATTTCGTACTTCTCCGAATCCAGGTACTCCTCCTTGCCAGGCAGCGGCGTGCCTTCGCACAGCTCGAAACCCGAGTACATACCCCATAGGCCCGAGCCCATGGTCGCCAGCGCCGCGCGAATGAGGAAGCCGGCGCGTCCAGAGGTGTGCAGGAAGTACGGGTTGATGTCCGGTGTGTTGACGAAGAAGTTGGGGCGATAGCACTGGCTCCACGGCGGCTGGTTGAGCTGCTCGTAGAATTCACGCAGCTCCTGCTTGGTGTTGCGCCAGGTGAAGTAGGTATAGCTTTGCGCGTAGCCGACCTTGCCCAGGCGCGCCATCATCGCCGGCCGGGTAAACGCTTCGGCGAGGAAGATGACGTCGGGGTGCTGGCTACGCACATCGGCGATCAGCCATTGCCAGAACGGCAGTGGCTTGGTGTGCGGGTTGTCGACGCGAAAGGTTTTGACCCCCTCCTCGACCCAGCCGATGATCACATCGCGCAGGGCCAGCCACAAACTCGGCACCGCGTCGGGGGCATAGAAGTCGACGTTGACGATGTCCTGGTACTTCTTCGGTGGGTTTTCGGCATAGCGGATGGTGCCGTCGGGGCGCCAGCTGAACCAGCCCGGATGCTCCTTGAGCCAGGGGTGGTCCTGCGAACACTGGATGGCGAAGTCGAGGGCGATTTCCAGGCCGTGCTCCGCCGCAGCGGCGACCAACCGGCGAAAATCTTCGCGACTGCCCAGTTGCGGGTGGATCGCATCGTGGCCGCCTTCGGCGCTGCCGATCGCGTAAGGGCTGCCGGGGTCGCCAGGTTCGGCATGCAGGGCATTGTTGCGGCCCTTGCGGTGCTGCATGCCGATGGGGTGGATGGGCGGGAAGTACAACACGTCGAAGCCCATGTCGCGAATCATCGGCAGGCGTTCGTGCACGTCGTTGAAGGTGCCGTGGCGCTGCGGGTCGTCGGTGATCGAACGCGGGAACAGTTCGTACCAGCTGGCAAATTGCGCCGCCGGGCGGTCGACATCGACCGGAAATTCACGGCTGCGGGCCAGGTAACTGCGGTGTTCGGCTTCGCTCATCAGGCGGGCGGTGGTTGGGTCGAGAAACAACGCCACCTGGTCGTCGGGACCGAGTGTAGCCAGGCGCTGCTGCACGGCCTCAAGTTCCTCGTGCAGGGCGCCGCTGCACAGTTCGAGGCCTTTGCTCAGCAGCAAACGGCCCTCTTCCAGCTCCAGTTTCACCTCGACGCCGGCGTGGTATTTTTTCTCCAGGTCGTGGCAATAAGTGGCAAACGGGTCGATCCAGGCCTCGATACTGAACAGGTGCGGGCCAAGTTCGGTGGGGGTGAACTCGGCCAGCCACAGGTCGTTGCCCGGCGAGTGCATGGGCACGCAATGCCAGCGGCGGCTGTTGGCCTGGCGCCAGTTGAGCATCACCGCCAGGCGGTCGTGGCCATCGCAATAGACCTTGCTGCCGACGACCACCGGCTGGCCACTGATGGCCTTGGCGGCGAAGGTGCCGGCTTCGAGCACCGGTTGGGTGTCTTCGATCACGATGCGTGGCGCCAGCAACGCCTGGGATAGGCTGATGGCCTGGTCCGGGTGATCGTTCGCCGTGGGCACGTTTTCAAAGGGCTCGTTACGTGACATCGACCTTGCTCCCTCAGGCTGGTGGCGGTAAGGATTCAGAGCCAGGCACAAGCGCGGGGTTCAAAAAAAATGAGCGAACGGCAGCTGCCAGCGGTCAGAGCCTGCAGCACCTCTTCATTCACCCACGCGAGGTCAGGCCATGAACATTCCCATTCCACCGGAAACCCCCGATCCCAACATCGACGACCCGAGCTTGCCGCCGCCCGTGCCAGAAGAAGAACCGGACGAGCTGCCGATCAAGCCGACCATGCCACCGACGGTGGGCGACCCGCCGAGCCAGGAGCCACCGGTGAAGGCTTAAGGGTAGACCAGGATTGTGTACTGGCAGGACCGGCCTCTTCGCGGGTAAACCCGCTTCCACAGGGATTGCGCCAACCTTGCAAGTGGCGCCGTACTGTGAGAGCGGGTTTACCCGCGAAAGGGCCGGTTGACCCAACCCATCAACCCGCAGATACCGCCGAGATTTCCGCCACACTAATCTCCCGCATGCGGAACTTCTGCACCTTGCCGGTCACCGTCATCGGGTATTCCTCAACAAAACGAATATGCCGAGGCACCTTGAAGTGGGCGATGCGTGCCTTGCACCAACCCTGCAGTTCCTCGACCGTGGCGCTATGCCCTGGGTGCAGCTTGATCCAGGCCACGATTTCTTCACCATAGCGGCTGCACGGAATGCCGATCACCTGCGCATCGGCCACCGCCGGGTGGGTATAGAAGAACTCTTCCAGCTCACGCGGGTAAATGTTCTCACCGCCACGAATGATCATGTCCTTGTTGCGCCCGACGATGCGCACGTGCCCATGTTCATCCATCACCGCCAGGTCGCCCGAATGCATCCAGCCCGCCGGGTCGATGGCGTCCGCCGTGGCCTGGGGGTTGTCCCAGTAGCCGAGCATCACGCTGTAGCCACGGGTGCACAGTTCACCGATCTCACCGCGCGGGACGATGCAGCCGTCGGCGTCCACCAGCTTGTTTTCCAGCTGCGGCTGGGTGCGGCCGACGGTGGTCACGCGCAGTTCCAGGTCGTCGTCCGGGCCGGTCTGCAGCGACACCGGGCTGGTTTCGGTCATGCCGTAGGCAATCTGCACTTCGGCCATGTGCATCTGGTCGATGACCCGGCGCATCACCTCGATCGGGCAGGTGGCACCGGCCATGATGCCACTGCGCAGGGTCGACAGGTCCATCTGCGCACGCGACGGGTGGTCGAGCATGGCGATGAACATGGTCGGCACGCCATAGAGGATGCTGGCGCGCTCCTCGGCCACGGCGCGCAGGGTAAGCTCGGCGTCGAAGGCGTCGTTGGGGTAGATCATGGTGCTGCCGTGTGTGATGCAACCGAGGTTGGCCATGACCATGCCGAAGCAGTGGTACAGCGGCACCGGGATCACCATACGGTCGCGCTCGGTCAGCCCCAGGCTTTCGCCGACCATGAAACCGTTGTTGAGGATGTTGTAGTGACTGAGGGTGGCACCCTTGGGCGCGCCGGTGGTGCCGGAGGTGTACTGGATGTTCACCGGCTGGTCGAACTGCAGGCTTTGCTGGCGAGCGCTGCAGGCCTCTGGCGAGGTCTGCCCTGCCCACTCGGGCAATGCGTGCCAGGGCAGGAAGCCGGCAGGCGGGTTGGCGGCCAGGCTGATCACACCGCGCAACGCTGGCAGGCGCTCACTGGCCAGTTCACCTGGCTTGGCGCTGGCCAATTCAGGCACCAGTTCCTGAACCATGGCATGGTAATCAGACGTCTTGAAGGCATCGGCACACACCAGCCAGCGACAGCTGGACTGGCGCAACACGTATTCCAACTCGCCCACGCGATAGGCAGGGTTGATGTTGACCAGGATGGCCCCGACCTTGGCGCTGGCCAGTTGCAAAATCCACCATTGCGCGCAGTTGGGCGACCAGATACCGACACGCTCGCCGGTGTTCACGCCCAGGGCCATGAGCGCGCGTGCATGGTTTTCGACCTGTGCGGCCAACTGCCGCCAGCTGTAGCGCAGGCCTTGATGGCGCGACACCAGCGCCTCGCTGTCGGCACAGCGGGCCACGGTGGCATCGAAGGCCTGGCCGATGGTCTGGGTCAGCAAGGCTTGGTCCTGGCGACCGCGGGTATAACTCGGTTGACTCATGGGTGTCCCTTCTTGTGGTTGTTCTGGGCACGGCTGAAGCAAGCGGGAATACTCTGGCGCAGATTTACGTTTACGTAAAGGTGATGAGTGGATTGACAGTGATCGCACGCAGGTTTACGTTAACGTAAAGGTGATGAACGACACCGGGTCTCGCAGGGCCGGCGGATTGCCCTGACGCTACGGTGTAACCCCATTTCAAGAACAAGAAGGTGCCCCAGCATGCATTACCCCTCCCTGAACTTCGCCCTGGGCGAGACCATCGACATGCTCCGCGACCAGGTGCGTACCTTCGTCGCCGCCGAACTGGCCCCGCGCGCCGCTCAAATCGACCACGACAACCTGTTCCCCGCCGACATGTGGCGCAAGTTCGGTGACATGGGCCTGCTGGGGATCACCGTCCCGGAAGAATACGGTGGCGCTGGCCTGGGCTACCTGGCCCATGTGGTCTCGATGGAAGAAATCAGCCGTGGCTCGGCCTCGGTGGCACTGTCCTATGGCGCCCACTCCAACCTGTGCGTCAACCAGATCAACCGCAACGGTACCCACGAGCAGAAGCTCAAGTACTTGCCCAAGCTGATCAGCGGCGAGCACATCGGCGCCTTGGCCATGAGCGAGCCCAATGCCGGCTCCGATGTGGTGTCGATGAAACTGCGTGCGGAAAAGCGCGGCGACCACTACGTGCTCAACGGCAGCAAGACCTGGATCACCAACGGCCCCGACGCCAACACCTACGTGATCTACGCCAAGACCGACCTGGACAAGGGCGCGCACGGCATCACCGCCTTCATCGTCGAGCGTGACTGGAAAGGCTTCAGCCGCAGCAACAAGTTCGACAAGCTTGGCATGCGTGGCTCCAACACCTGCGAGCTGTTCTTCGACGACGTGCAAGTGCCGGCAGAAAACATCCTGGGCCAACTCAATGGCGGCGTGCGCGTGCTGATGAGTGGCCTGGACTACGAGCGTGTGGTGCTGTCCGGCGGCCCGACCGGCATCATGCAAAGCTGCATGGACCTGGTGGTGCCCTACATTCATGACCGCAAGCAGTTCGGCCAGAGCATCGGCGAGTTCCAGCTGATCCAGGGCAAGATCGCCGACATGTACACCCAGCTCAATGCCAGCCGCGCCTACCTGTATGCCGTGGCCCAGGCTTGCGACCGTGGCGAGACCACCCGCAAGGACGCTGCCGGCGTCATCCTGTACACCGCCGAACGCGCCACGCAAATGGCCCTGGAGGCGATCCAGATTCTCGGTGGCAACGGCTATATCAACGAATTCCCGGCTGGCCGCCTGCTGCGCGACGCCAAGCTGTACGAAATCGGCGCTGGCACCAGCGAAATTCGCCGGATGCTGATCGGCCGCGAACTGTTCAACGAAACCCGCTGAGCATAAAGGGACGGGCGCACATGGCTACCTTGCACACCCAGATCAACCCACGTTCGGCGGAATTCGCCGGCAACAGTGCGGCGATGCTCGAACAGGTCCAGGCCCTGCGCGGCCTGCTCGCCCAGGTCGCCCAGGGCGGCGGCCCCAAGGCCCAGGAACGGCATACCTCGCGCGGTAAACTGCTGCCGCGCGAGCGTATCGACCGCCTGCTGGACCCTGGCTCGCCATTCCTCGAGATCGGCCAGCTGGCCGCCCATGAGGTGTACGGCGAAGACGTGCCGGCTGCGGGCGTGATTGCCGGCATCGGCCGCGTCGAAGGCGTGGAATGCATGATCGTGGCCAATGACGCCACGGTAAAGGGCGGTTCCTACTACCCACTGACGGTAAAGAAGCACCTGCGCGCGCAAACCATCGCGCTGCAAAACCGCCTGCCGTGCATCTACCTGGTGGACTCGGGCGGCGCCAACCTGCCACGCCAGGACGAAGTGTTCCCCGACCGCGAGCATTTCGGCGGATTTTCTTCAACCAGGCCAACATGAGCGCGCAAGGTATTCCACAGATTGCCGTGGTGATGGGGTCGTGCACCGCTGGCGGCGCCTACGTACCGGCCATGGCCGACGAAGCGATCATGGTGCGCCAGCAGGCGACCATCTTCCTGGCTGGCCCGCCCTTGGTGAAAGCCGCAACCGGTGAAGTGGTCAGCGCCGAAGACCTGGGTGGCGCCGATGTGCATTGCCGTACCAGCGGCGTGGCCGACCATTATGCCGACAATGACGAGCACGCTCTGGCCATTGCCCGGCGCAGCGTGGCCAACCTCAACTGGCACAAGCTGGGCAAGCTGCAACGCCTGGCACCGGTGGCGCCGCTGTATGCCGCCGATGAACTGTATGGCGTGGTGCCAGCGGATGCCAAGCAACCGTTCGACGTGCGCGAAGTGATTGCGCGGCTGGTCGATGGCTCGGTTTTCGATGAGTTCAAGGCCCTGTTCGGCACTACGCTGGTGTGCGGCTTCGCCCACCTGCACGGTTACCCGGTAGCGATCCTGGCCAACAACGGCATTCTGTTCGCCGAAGCGGCGCAAAAGGGTGCGCACTTCATCGAGCTGGCCTGCCAGCGCGGTATCCCACTGCTGTTCCTGCAGAACATCACCGGCTTCATGGTCGGCAAAAAGTACGAAGAAGGCGGCATCGCCAAGCACGGCGCCAAGCTGGTTACCGCCGTGGCGTGTGCCCAGGTGCCGAAATTCACGGTAATCATCGGTGGCAGCTTCGGCGCCGGCAACTACGGCATGTGCGGCCGCGCCTACGACCCGCGCTTCCTGTGGATGTGGCCCAACGCACGGATCGGCGTGATGGGCGCCGAACAAGCCGCCGGGGTTCTGGCCCAGGTCAAGCGCGAGCAAAGCGAACGCAGCGGCCAGCCGTTCAGCGCCGAGGATGAAGCCAGGCTCAAGCAGCCGATCCTCGACCAGTACGAGCATCAAGGCCACCCCTACTACTCCAGCGCCCGCCTGTGGGACGACGGTGTCATCGACCCGGCACAGACCCGCGACGTGCTCGGCCTGGCGTTGTCTGCCGCGCTGAACGCGCCGATCGAACAGAGCCGCTTCGGCATTTTCCGGATGTGACCCATGAGCGACTTCAGCACCCTCGAAGTGACCCGCGACCCGCGCGGTTTCGCCACCCTGTGGCTGAGCCGCGAGGACAAGAACAACGCCTTCAACGCGCAGATGATCCGCGAGCTGATCGTGGCCATCGACCAGTTGGCCGAAGACGCCAGCCTGCGCTTCGTGCTGCTGCGCGGCCGCGGCCGGCACTTCAGCGCCGGCGCCGACCTGGCCTGGATGCAGCAATCGGCGCAGCTGGACTTCAATACCAACCTGGATGATGCCCACGAACTGGGCGAGCTGATGTACGCCCTGCACCGCCTCAAGGCCCCTACCCTGGCGGTGGTGCAAGGTGCAGCCTTTGGCGGCGCGCTGGGTTTGATCAGTTGCTGTGACATGGCCATCGGCGCCGAAGACGCCCAGCTGTGCCTGTCGGAAGTACGCATCGGCCTGGCCCCGGCAGTGATCAGCCCGTTCGTGGTCAAGGCCATTGGCGAGCGTGCCGCGCGCCGCTATGCGCTCACCGCAGAGCGCTTCAGCGGCGTGCGCGCCCGCGAGCTGGGCCTGCTGGCCGAGGTGTATCCAGCCAGCGAGCTGGACGCCCACGTCGAAGCCTGGGTGAACAACCTGCTGCAGAACAGCCCACAAGCGTTGCGCGCCACCAAGGACCTGCTGCGCGAAGTGGACGATGGCGAACTCAGCCCGGCCCTGCGCCGTTACTGCGAAAACACCATCGCCCGTATCCGCGTCAGCGCCGAAGGCCAGGAGGGCCTGCGCGCCTTCCTGGAAAAACGCCGCCCCGCCTGGCAAACCGATGACAAGAAGGAGCCGCGCCCATGAGCCGCCCCGTTTTGACCACCCTGCTGGTCGCCAACCGCGGCGAAATCGCCTGCCGGGTGATGCGCACCGCCAAGGCCATGGGCCTGACCACCGTGGCCGTGCACAGCGCCACCGACCGTGACGCCCGGCACAGCCGCGAAGCCGACATCCGCGTCGACCTCGGCGGCACCAAGGCTGCCGAAAGCTACCTGCAGGTCGACAAACTGCTGGCCGCGGCCAAGGCCAGAGGCGCCCAGGCCATCCACCCAGGTTATGGCTTCCTGTCCGAGAACGCAGGTTTTGCCCGGGCCATCGAACAAGCCGGGCTGATTTTCCTCGGCCCACCGGCCAGCGCCATCGACGCCATGGGCAGCAAATCGGCGGCCAAGGCGTTGATGGAGGCTGCCGGCGTACCGCTGGTGCCGGGCTACCACGGTGAAGCCCAGGACCTGGACACCTTCCGCGCCGCCGCCGAACGCATCGGCTACCCAGTGCTGCTCAAGGCCAGCGCCGGTGGCGGTGGCAAGGGCATGAAGGTGGTCGAGGAAGAAAGCCAGCTGGCCGACGCCCTGGCCTCGGCCCAGCGTGAGGCGCAATCGTCGTTCGGCGACTCGCGCATGCTGGTAGAAAAATACGTGCTCAAACCGCGCCACGTAGAGATCCAGGTGTTCGCCGACCAACACGGCAACTGCCTGTACCTCAACGAGCGTGACTGCTCGATCCAGCGCCGCCACCAGAAAGTGGTCGAAGAAGCTCCCGCCCCCGGCCTCTCGCCAGAACTGCGCCGTGCCATGGGCGAAGCCGCAGTGCGCGCGGCACAAGCCATCGGCTATGTGGGCGCCGGCACCGTGGAGTTTCTGCTCGACGCCCGTGGCGAGTTCTTCTTCATGGAGATGAACACGCGCCTGCAGGTGGAGCACCCGGTCACCGAAGCCATTACCGGCCTGGACCTGGTGGCCTGGCAAATTCGCGTGGCCTGCGGCGAAGCCCTGCCGATCACCCAGGAGCAGGTGCCGCTGATCGGCCATGCCATCGAGGTGCGCCTGTATGCCGAGGACCCGGCCAACGAATTCTTGCCCGCAACCGGCAAGCTGATGTTGTATCGGGAGTCGGCGCCAGGCGAGGGCCGGCGGGTGGACAGCGGGGTCAGCGAAGGCGATGTGGTGTCGCCGTTCTACGACCCGATGCTGGGCAAGCTGATCGCCTGGGGCGAAGACCGCGAGCAGGCGCGCCTGCGCTTGCTGGCCATGCTCGAAGAGTTCGCCATTGGCGGGCTGAAGACCAACATCGCCTTCCTGCGCCGCATCCTGGCCCACCCGGCGTTTGCGGCGGCGGAGCTGGATACCGGCTTCATTCCGCGCCACCAGGCGGTTTTGCTGCCGGCACCACAGGCAATGCCAGCAGGTTTCTGGGAGGCGGCGGCCGAGGCATGGCTGCAAGGCCAGGCCGGCCATCACCGCGATGACGACTGCCATTCGCCGTGGGGTGAGTGCAACGGCCTGCGCTTGGGCCTGCCAGCGCGTAGCAGCCTGCATCTGGTGAGCGGCGGGCAGGATCAGGCGGTTGCCTTGGAACGCAGTGCTGCGTCTACCTGGCAGCTAACGGGCGAACAACTGCTGCATGACCAGGACGGCGTACGTCGTCAGCACCTGGCCATCCGCCGGGGTGGCACGCTGTATCTGCAGTGGGATGGCGAGATGCATGCCATCGAAGCCTTCGACCCGATCGCGCAGGCGGAAGCCAGCCACAGTCATCAGGGCGGGCTGGGTGCGCCCATGAACGGCAGCATCGTGCGGGTGCTGGTGGAACCGGGACAGGTGGTGGAAGCAGGCACCGCGCTGGTGGTGCTGGAGGCCATGAAAATGGAGCACAGCATTCGTGCGCCGCATTCAGGCACAGTGAAGGCATTGTTCTGCCAGGAAGGCGATATGGTCAGCGAAGGGACGGTGCTGGTCGAACTGGTGGAGTAAGGGTACGGGGGCCGCTTTGCGGCCCCGGCATTCTAGAAGGCGCCATGCACCCGCACGACCACACCGATAAACTCGCATCCCTCTTCACACAGGATTGTCGGATAGCGCGTATTCAGCGGCTTGAGCATCTTGTCGCCACCCTCTTCGACCAACTGCCGCAACACAGCAGGCCGCCCCGGCTGGCGCGCAATCACCAGCCTGCCGGGCTCTACCGGCAGGCCAGTATCCACCAATACGCGCATGCCCTCAGGAACACTCTTGCCGCTGGCTGCATTCATCGAGTCGTTTTCAACCAACAGCCAGAACGCATTACCTGCTGGCATGTAATCGGTCTGCTCGTTGGACTTGGCTGTTTCAGGCAAAGGCCCCTGCAAGTCGGACCAAGCCAACACCGGGAAGCGAAAGCTTGCATAAAGCAGCGCTTCGCCCGACACCGGCTGCTCGACTGCATAACGCCCAGGGGCTTCGCGCACGATGTTGCGCTCTACCACCATGACTTGTGCTTCCAAAAACACCAGGCCGAGTTTCTCGAGCTTTTCGTTGATGGTTTCCACCGTCGGCCGCCGCGTGCCGCGCAGCCAATGCCCCACGCCGCCCTGAGTCATGCCCAGGCGTTCAGCCAGCTTGAGCTGGCTGAGGTTATGTTCGCGCTTGTAGCGCTTGAGAAATGCGTTCCAGTTTTCCATGAGCGGCAACAATACGGACTGTATTACCCACAGCAATACACAATCTGAATTATTTATCTGGTATCTAACAGTACAGATTGACCTATCCTGTATTTCCAGTGTGTTTGAAGGGAAATCAGAAGGTATCGCGATGAAACCACCGAAAAACGACGAAACAGATCTCGACAGCGAAGCGGCCCGCCGCGCTCTCGATTACTACCTCAACCCGAACCCGCCACGGCCCAGCCTGGACAACAAGATCTGGACGCTGCACGAAGGCGTAACCAACGACCAGGCCCAGCAGCATGCCATCGCCCTGCTGCGTTGCGCCGCTGCAACCGCCCAGGAAACCGCAAGCCACCAGCACGGTAGCCAGCGCGAGCTGACCTTCGCCCTGATGCACATGATGGACATGGCGCGGGCACTGCTGGAGCACAAAGGCGCCGGAGAACCGGTTTTCAAGTAATGAAGAAGGGAGAAAACGTGATGGCCTGGAACGGCAAATGCCCCGATTGCCGGGACAAGGAAGCGCATCGGTAAAACTTTTTTACCGAATTAGCGAAAATTCATTTGACTGGCAAATGATAACGATTATTATTGCACTCAGCTGATCGCGAGATCTGCTGGATAACCTGGAGCTTAGGTCGCTCTCAGATTATCTCCTCATCAGGCTAATCACGGTTTTTGACCCGGCTTTTTGCCGGGTCTTTTTTTTGGCTCTTCAGGCTAATGAAGATCGTGATGGCGCGCATGATAGCAAAGGTGTTTCAGGGCGTGAACGCTCATTACAAAACTTTGCGGAATCAGCACTTGAGAATCAATCTCGTTTCACCTACGCTGATCACGCATCAGGGAAGATGCCCCCACCCCTCCCCTTTATAGAGCAAGGAGCTGTCCATGACCCGTCTGCTGCTGCCCCTTGAACACCCTACCACTGCCGCCGAACACAATGCCGACGATGCCCTTCTACATGCCCTGAAACGGCTGCCACGGCGCGTGCAGCAAGTGTTCCTGCTCAACCGCCTTGACCAGCTGGACTTTGCCACGATCGCTAGCCGCCTTGATCTGCCACTGGCAAGCATTGAACGGAACATGGACCAAGTGCTGCAGGTGGGCCGCTCGCGCCGGGATGTACTGGCGAGTGTTGCCGGGCAATGGTATGTACGCTTGCAGAGCCCACAGGTGACAGCGTGCGAGCGGATCGACTTCCGCCGCTGGCTGGATGCGGACCCGGCTAACTTGCAAGCGTTTCATGAGACAGAGCTACGCTGGCGCAGCCTGCTGGCACCGGCACGACAACTGGGCCACGACGGCTGGTATCGGCAAGGCCGGGCTGCACTGTCGCTGGGTGGTTGCTCGATTGCGGTGGGGCTTGGCGTTACAGCCCTGGTACTGTTCGGCTTCTGGGCCTGATCCTCGCTTCAGCCGCCCAAACACTGCTCGCATGCGCCCAGCAGGCTACTGTACATTGTCAAGGAGCGGCCGCAACCGCTTGCAATTGGGTTGAAACCGGCGCGTAAGACAGCTGCCGATCACGCCCCTGTTTCGCGATCCCTCCCGGAAACCGCCCCTCCATGCCTGTCAGCGAAAACGCATCGATCATCTGGGTCGTAGCCGCCCTCGCCACTTGCGGCGTCATCCTGCGCCCCTGGCGTATTCCGGAGTACGCCTGGGCCATGGGCGGCGCACTGCTGCTGACCGCTCTTGGCCTGATCACGCCGCACAGCGCGCTGGCTGCGGTGGCCGAAGGCAGCGACGTCTACCTGTTCCTGATCGGCATGATGGTGCTGGCCGAGCTTGCTCGCCAGGAAGGCCTGTTCGACTGGCTGGCCCACTATGCCGTCCAGCACGCGCGAGGATCGGGGCAACGGCTGTTCGACCTGGTGTTCCTGGTGGGCACGCTGGTCACTGTTTTTCTGTCCAACGATGCCACCGCGGTGGTGCTGACCCCAGCAGTCTACGCTGCGTGCAAGGCCGCCAAGGCCGAGCCTTTGCCGTACCTGTTCATCTGCGCCTTCATCGCCAACGCCGCCAGCTTCGTGCTGCCCATCTCGAACCCGGCCAACCTCGTGGTATTTGGCAGCCAGATGCCGCCGCTACTGGACTGGTTAAGACAGTTCAGCCTGCCATCACTGGCGGCAATTGCCCTGACCTACGTGGCCCTGCGCCTGTCCCAGCGCCGACAGATCCGCCAGCCGCTGGCCTTGAACGTTCAAACCCTGCCACTGAGCGCGGGCGCACGGTTGTGCGCAGTGGGTATCGCCTTCACCGCGGTCTTGCTGCTGGGCGCCTCGGCGCTGGACCAGGCGCTGGGGCTGCCGACATTCTGCGCGGGGGTAGCGACCACCGCCCTGATCCACCTGCGCCAGCGGCGCAGCCCGACGCCAGTGTTGCGCCATATCGCGTGGGGCGTGCTGCCACTTGTAGCAGGCTTGTTCGTGCTGGTCGAAGCGGTCGCCCAAACCGGCCTGGTGGTGCGTCTTGCCCATGCGCTGGCGGCGCTCGCCGAGGGCTCGCCGAACACAGCAAGTTGGGTAGCGGGCACAGGGGTTGCTATTGCCAGCAACCTGATGAACAACCTGCCGACCGGGCTGATTGCCGGGGCCATGGGGTCGGTCGTCGAGTTGCCGCAGCAAACTACCGCGGCTTTGCTGATCGGCGTGGACCTGGGCCCGAATCTGTCGATTACCGGATCACTGGCCACGTTGCTATGGCTGGTCGCGATCCGCCGTGAGGGAGAGCACGTGGGGGCCTGGCACTTCTTACGCCTGGGGCTATTGGTAATGCCCCTGCCCTGGCTGCCGCGCTGCTGGCGTTGTGGGTGTAACCCAGCGCACGCCTGGGGCTCTGAAGCGGCGCTTGATCTAACCAGTGCTGAAATTGCCGGGTAAGCAGCCGCCAACCCAGCCATAGGTAAAAAATCCCAAAAAAAAAGAGGCCATTAAGGCCTCTTCTTTTTGATCCCAGCGACGCACTGAGGATCGAATTTGGAGCGGGAAACGAGTCATGCACTAGAGCGCTAAGTCTCTGTTTCCCAATCACTTTCTTCACTGTGGTGATCAGTGAAGAACTCAATTATAGCCTTGTTTTTCGCCCTCGGCAACAAAGTTCATCCAACGACTTCCATTGAAGTCCAAGGACTGCTCTTTTCGCAGTCGCACCGCCCTACGATGCTGTCGCGATGCAATGGGGCCTCCAGTGGCCAAGGCCGTCGTGCGGCGATAGGCGAATGGAATCAGGGGTTATCAGATTACCGCCTGCTGCATGCGCTTGGTCAACGCCTCGGCGCTTTCCTTGCGCTCGCTATACCTGTCCACCAGATACGGCGACGCATCGCGCGTGAGCAGCGTGAACTTCATCAGTTCCTCCATCACGTCCACAATGCGGTCGTAGTAGGCCGACGGTTTCATGCGTCCCGCTTCATCGAATTCTTGATACGCCTTGGCGACCGAGGACTGGTTGGGGACGGTCAGCATCCGCATCCAGCGGCCCAGCACGCGCATCTGATTGACAGCATTGAAAGATTGCGAGCCGCCCGACACCTGCATCACTGCCAGCGTCTTGCCCTGAGTCGGACGCACCGCGCCGACTGACAGCGGAATCCAGTCGATCTGCGTTTTCATCAGGCCGGACATCGCGCCATGGCGCTCCGGCGAACTCCACACCATACCCTCGGCCCACTGCGCGAGTTCGCGCAGTTCCCTGACCTTGGGATGATCCTCGGTCGCGTCATCCACCAGCGGCAGGCCCGACGGGTTGAACAGCCGCGTCTCGCCGCCCAACGCCCGCAGCACGCGGGCTGCCTCTTCGGCGGCCAGTCGGCTAAACGAGCGTTCGCGCAGCGAGCCGTAGAGCAGCAGGAAGCGTGGCGCATGGGTGGAACGTTCGGGTGCCAGTAGCCGTTCCATGTCCGGCGGCTGGAGCAATGCGGCGTCGATGTTCGGCAGGTCGAGACGGGATTCAGACACGACGGCCCTCCACATCCACTACCGGCTCGCCGTCTTCCTTGTTGAACGCGCCGCGCTGCGGTTGCGGCAGGATGTCGAGCACTGTTTCCGACGGGCGGCACAGGCGCGTGCCCAGCGGCGTGACCACGATAGGTCGGTTGATGAGGATCGGATGTTGGAGCATGAAGTCGATCAATTGCTCGTCGCTCCACTTCTGATCTCCCAGGCCGAGTTCCGCATACGGCGTGCCTTTCTCGCGCAGCACCGCGCGTACCGGGATGCCCATCGCGGCGATCAGCGCCTTCAGCATGTCGCGGTCGGGCGGTGTCTTCAGATATTCGATGACAGCCGGTTCCTCGCCGCTGTTGCGAATCAGGCTGAGGACGTTGCGTGACGTGCCGCAATCGGGATTGTGGTAGATCGTGATGTGGCTCATGTCGAGGTGCCTTCGTTCGAGAGAAGCATGGATTGCTGGCGCAGATGCCTGATCACATAGCCGAACAGGATCGCGCCCGCCGCGCTGATGCCGGTCAGGGCCAGCAGCGTGCCGGGATAGCCGTTGCCGGCGGAATACAGCAGCGAGGCCACGAAGGGGCCGGCGGCCACTGCGATCTGCACGGGTGTCGCCATCGCGCCGCTGATGGCGCCATAAGCGGCCCGACCGTACAGCTCGGCGGGCAAGGCGCCTCGTACGATCGTCATGACGCCATTGCCGATGCCGTAGAGCGCGGCAAACACGACATACACCGGCAGCCACTGCTCGGAAGCAAAGAGCAGGAGCAATGACAGCGGCAGCAGACTGATGGCCGCCATGCCGACCTGGCGCGTGCTGGCCCGCTTGCCGACCGTGGCTTGCACCACACGGCCGAGTACCTGCATTGGCCCGATCAGCGCACCGACCCAGGCCGCATTTGCGGCAGAGATGCCATGTGCCTGCAAGACTGGGATCATGTGCAGCGACATCGCCGCGAACACCAGTGCATTCAGCGTCACAGCCGCCGTGACGAGATAGAACACCGGTTCGCGCATGACCGCGGTGAGATTGCGGGATCGGGTTTCCGTCCGCGCTGGGGGTGTGCCGTGTGCCGGGCCGCGTCCCTTTGGCAGGCTGGCATGGATGGGCAGGCAGATCAGCAGGTTCGCGGCCGCATAGATCAACCAGACCTCGCGCCAGCCGACGTGTTGCAACAGCGTTTGCGTCAGCGGCCAGAATACCGTGCTGGCGAAACCGCCGAACAACGTCAGGTGCGTGATCGCCCGGCGATAGTTGCTGCCATGGACCTGCGTGATGACCGCGAAGGCCGGCTGGTACAAGGTCGCGCTCATGGCCACGCCGATACCGGCCCACACGAGGTAAAGCTCCGTCGCGTTGTGTACCCGCGAGAGGCACGCGAGCATGACGGCGGCCAGCAAGGCGCCGCTTCCCATCAGCAGACGTCCACCGATGCGGTCGATGATGCTGCCGGCCGCGGTCGAAAGCAGTCCCGAGATCAGCAAGGCCACCGAATAAGCCCCGACGATGGCGGGCTTGGACAGGCCGAGTTCGTCCTGCATGGGCTGCATCAGGACGCCGTAGGCGTAGAACATCGACCCCCACGCGACGATCTGCGTCAGTCCGAGCGAGGGAATCAGCCAGCCGCGAGAGCGCGGGATGGTGTTGTCCATGATTACGCTTGGCGCTCGTACCAGCCGCGCGAGCGGTTGACCACGCGCACCACCAGCAGCATCACCGGCACCTCGATCAGCACGCCAACCACGGTGGCCAGCGCCGCGCCCGAGTGGAAGCCGAACAGACTGATGGCGGCGGCCACGGCCAGCTCGAAGAAGTTGCTCGCGCCGATCAGTGCCGAGGGGCCGGCGATGCTGTGCTTCTCGCCTACCTTGCGGTTGAGCCAGTACGCCAGCCCGGAATTGAAGAACACCTGGATCAGGATCGGCACCGCCAGCATGGCGATCACCAGCGGTTGCCGGATAATGGCCTCTCCCTGAAAGGCGAACAGTAGCACCAGCGTCAGTAGCAGCGCGGCGATCGACAGCGGGCCAATACGTTCCAGCGCCCGGTCGAACGCAACCTGACCCCGGCGCAGCAGCGCCCGGCGCCAGAGCTGCGCGAGGATGACAGGAATGACGATGTAGAGCGCGACCGACACCAGTAGCGTGGCCCATGGCACGATGATCGACGACAGGCCCAGCAGGAGGCCGACGACGGGCGCGAAGGCGAACACCATGATGGTGTCGTTCAGCGCCACCTGCGACAGCGTGAACACCGGATCGCCGCCGGTCAGCCGGCTCCACACGAACACCATCGCCGTGCAGGGCGCGGCGGCCAGCAGGATCAGCCCGGCGATGTAGCTGTCCAGCTGCCCGGCCGGCAGCCACTGTGCGAAGACATGGCGGATGAAGATCCACGCCAGCAGCGCCATCGAAAACGGCTTGACCGCCCAGTTCACAAACAGCGTGACGCCGATGCCGCGCCAGTGTCGCCTGACCTGGCCGAGTGCGCCGAAGTCCACCTTCAGCAGCATCGGCACGATCATCACCCAGATCAGCAAGCCCACCGGCAGGTTGACCTGGGCGACTTCCAGCTGGCCAATGGCCTGGAACGCGCCCGGCGCGAACTGGCCCAGCGCGATGCCGGCAACGATGCACAGCAGCACCCACAGGGTCAGATAGCGCTCGAAGCTGCTCATGGCAGATGCGGCCGGCGCGTGACCGGCCGCTTCGGTTTCTGTAGTCATCGCGCCGCCCTTACTGGCGGCCGATGTCGCGCAGCTCGCGCTGCAACGACATGGCGTCCAGGCGCTGGAGCGGCAGCGACAGGAACAGTTCAATGCGTCGGCGCAGCGTGATCGCGGCGTCGAGGAACGCTTTGCGCTGTTGCTCCTCAGTGCCCTCGACGGCTGCCGGATCAGGGACGCCCCAATGCGCCGACACCGGCTTGCCCGGCCACAGCGGGCAAGCCTCCCCAGCAGCGTTGTCGCAAACTGTAAAGATGAAGTCGAACACCGGCGCACCCGGTGCCACGAACTCGTCCCAGCTCTTGCTGCGGTAGCCGGTCGTCGGCAGGTGCAGCCGCTCCAGCGTGGCAAGTGCCAGCGGATGAACCTCGCCCTTGGGGTGACTGCCCGCCGAATAAGCGTGGAAGCGGCCCTTGCCCAGCTCGTTGAGCATGCCTTCGGCAAGGATGGAGCGGGCGGAATTACCCGTGCAAATGAACAATGCGTTGTAGATCGTGTCGGTCATGGCGTCAGCAGTCGCAGCGGGTGGATTCGGAAACCTCGCACACTCCGCCTTGGCAGCAATGCTCGGTCAGGTAGCCGATCAGGCCGTTCATGTGGTCGTATTCGGCGCGATAGATCAGGTTGCGGCCTTGCTGCTCGATGCTGACGAGGCCGGCGTGGGCCAGTTCCTTCAGATGGAAGGACAAGGTGTTGCGGGCCACGTCGAGCTGGTCGGCCAGCACGCTGGGCGTGAGTCCTTCCGGGCCGGCGACGACCAGGGCGCGGAACACACGCAGGCGCTGGGTGTGCGCCAAGGCGCTCAGGGCGGAAACGGCTTGATCTTCGTTCATGATTCGATAGTACAACAATTATTGAATTAATGGATAAGAATCAGCGGGCAAGTCATTCATGGCTTCGCGGCATACCGCCGTCGAGTTCTTGGACTATGTTCCGCGCATCACGCCCATCAAAGTCATCGCGGCAGCAAGATGCTTCTATCAAGAGCGGCGGATGCCTTCTCGCACCACGGACTAGTTCAAGGGAAGGCAGGATGCCTAGCGGGCGATAGAACTGCACTGCATCCTGATGCGATGTGACCATGTTTGGCCCACACCGCAGGCGCGTGAACGCAAAGTGCGTTGGATTGAACCAAGCAAAATGCTTCGCCGCAAGATGCTATGTCGATATATCAGGATGCCGAAACAAGCATGACATGCGCGGATTTCTCCAGGTCCCTCTGGACGTGGAGCAGCGGATGCAATCCCCTGCGCCTTGTGAAACCGTGGGGATATCAGACCATATCGAATCGGTCTTGATGTGCTTGACGCACCCCATGACGCTGGCACCGTGAGCGCAATTGTCGAGCGTGCTTCTTCCTTATTACTCGACGGACCGGCAACTGGTCAATTCTTGCATATCGAGCAAGAGAGAACCACCTGTGACGGGTGCCATGATCTCTTCCGTCCATGTTCCAGGGCATCGCCCCAGGCATCAGCCACAGGCATAACGAAAAAACAGCCCCTTGGTGGGGCAAGAAGGAGCCGGTGATGTAGCGCTTCCGAAAGGAGACGAAAACATGCACAAGGAGCCACCACTATCAAAGGTGTTCTATCGTCCCATCGAAGCTGCCATACGGTGGGCTGGGTTGTTGCGGTACGAAGCGGTGATCGTCGCATCGATCGCATCACCGCGTTGTCTGCCGCAGATGTTGGACTGCCCGCGATGGAACGAGTGTCGGCTGTACTCGGAACGCATCTACGACGGTATCCTCAACGCCGAACTACCCTTCGGCAAGAACGGGATCACACTTAATGACCCAGATCTGGTGAGTTCACTCGATCTGACCGTCCGCCATGTCGATCTGAAGCGGTGGATGCGCACCCACTATCCCGAGCATCGGCCGGGATTTCTGTTCAGTCGCGGCGAGCGCATGGTGCATCCCTTCATCACCATCGAGACAGGACAGGCAATCCTGCTGGAACGGCTGGCTCTGCAGGCCGCGCTGGACCATAGCCGACGCGAGATGCGCGAACTGCAACAGCAACACGAAGTCTTGCTAAAGCAGTCCGCCGTACTGCTGGCTCCCAAGCAGTGCGTGATCAGTGATCGGGCGGAAACTACATACCTGAACATCATCGGCGGCATGCTGACGCTGATGCTGAGCCAATCCCCATCCGGCGTGCCGTACTCCAGCTTCAAGACGCAGGAGGCCATCGTCACCGCATTGCTCGCCCACTATGGCGGCACCATGGGCATCACGGAGCGAACCTTGAACGGCAAGTTCGCCAATGCCAGGAAGAATGTCCGTAGCGCAGCCGCGTGAATTCTTCCATCTTGTATGTGCAGTCGCGGAGATTGCATTTGCAATGTTTTTCCGCAGCCATGTCTATTGAATAGAGGTCACGCCAACAAACGCTACTGAGCGTTCAGGAGTGACCGCCATGTCGCAAATACCTGTACTGCCACCGCACGAGCGCCGCATCCTGCGGCTCGATGAAGTTGAAGCGAAGTCCGGCTTCAAACGCGCCCACATCTACAACCTGATGAAGAAGCGCCAGTTTCCGCAGGCGTTGCGCCTGGGCGTGCGCGCCGTGGGCTGGGATTCGGTCGAGATCGACCAGTGGATCGCCGAACGCCTCAACAACCGGACCTGACCCGCTCCCCCTCGATTTTCCCATCGCCAAACGGAGAGCGCCATGCAGGTCGTATCCATAATTTCAACGAAAGGCGGCGTAGGCAAGACGACTACGGCCGCCAACCTCGGCGGCCTCGCCGCGGACGCGGGGCTGCGTGTGCTGCTGCTCGATCTCGACGTGCAGCCGACCTTGTCGTCCTATTACGAGCTGGCACACCGCGCTGCCGGCGGTATCTATGAGTTGCTGGCGTTCAACGAACGCGCCCTCGATCAGTTGGTGTCCCGCACCATCATCGCGGGCCTGGACCTGGTGCTCTCGAACGATCACCGGGGTGAACTGAACACGTTGCTACTGCACGCGCCAGACGGACGCCTGAGACTGCGGCACCTGCTGCCGGCGCTGGCGCCGCTTTATGACCTGGTGCTGATCGACACCCAGGGTGCACGCTCGGTGCTGTTGGAGATGGCGGTGCTCGCCTCTGACCTGGCGCTGTCGCCCGTGACCCCGGAAATTCTCGCTGCCCGCGAACTGCGACGCGGCACCATGCAGTTGCTGGAGGACATCGCGCCATACCGGCACCTCGGCATCGAACCGCCATCCCTGCACCTGCTCATCAATCGCGTCCACCCCGTGTCCGCGAATGCACGGATGATCCAGCAGGCGCTGCGCGACCTGTTCCAGGACCATGCCGGCATATGCGTGCTGGGCACCGACGTGCCGGCCATCGAGGCCTATCCGCGCGCCGCAACCCGCGGCCTGCCGGTGCATCGCGTCGAGCATCGCCAGCCGCCGGGCAGAGTTGCGCCCGCCGCGCTCGACACCATGCGCGCGCTCGCCGGCGAACTGTTCCCACAGTGGCAAGACAGATTTGCCCTCGTGTCCGGCCGTCCTCCTCGTTCCATTGAAACCGGGAGGTCACATGGCGAACGCACATGAACTGGCCCGCGGCCACAAACGGCTGCGCGCCCTGATTGAGTTTGCGGTGAGCGAAGGCTGGCACGTCAAGCGCACACGGGGCGGACACCTCAAGTTCACCAAGGCCGGCTGCGCCGCCATCTACACCAGCTCAACAGCGAGCGACTACCGGGCGGATCTCAACGCCCGTGCACAGATCCGCCGCGCCGAGCGCGAGGCCCGCATGGCCCGGGCCGTCAACGCCGAGGGATGTGGTCATGGCTGAGATGACCTCCCAGGACATGGCCGGCAAGCTGCTTGCCGCCGGGTTCGAGCGCAGTGGGCCATCGGCCACGGCCTTGAGCGACCCGATCGCCGACACGCCGATGGTCGTGACGCTGGACCAGTTGCGGCCCTACGACCACGACCCCCGCAAAAAGCGCAACTCGGCCTACGATGAAATCAAGGCCTCCATCCGAGAGCGCGGCCTGGACGCGGCGCCAGCGATCACACGCCGTCCTGGCGAGGCGCACTACATCATCCGCAACGGCGGCAACACCAGGCTGGCGATCCTGCGTGAACTCTGGGCGGAGACCAAGGACGAACGCTTCTTCCGCATATCGTGCCTGTTCCGGCCGTGGCCTGCGCGCGGAGAGATCGTCGCCCTGACCGGGCACCTCGCCGAGAACGAACTACGCGGCGGCCTCACGTTCATCGAGCGCGCCCTGGGCGTCGAGAAAGCCCGCGAGTTCTATGAGGCTGAAAGCGGCACCACCCTGAGCCAGTCCGAGCTGGCCCGCCGCCTGGCCGCCGACGGCTTCCCAGTCCAGCAGTCGCACATCAGCCGCATGGCTGACGCGGTGCGCTACCTGCTGCCCGCGATCCCGACCGTCCTATACGGGGGCCTCGGCCGCCACCAGGTCGAGCGGCTGTCGGTCATGCGCAAAGCCAGCGAACGCACGTGGGAGCACTATGCCAAAGGCCGCTCCCTGCCGCTGGACTTCGACAGCTTCTTTCTGGAGGCGCTGTCGCAATTTGATGTCCAGCCCGACGAGTTCTCGCCGCCGCGTGTGCAGGACGAGTTGATCGGTCAGATGTCCGAGCTGCTGGGCATCGACTACGACGTGCTCGCCTTGGACCTGACCGAATCCGAGAGCCGCCACCGCGCCCTGGTCAGCGACCCAACCCCGCCATCGGCGCCGCCGGCATTGCCCGAGCCTGGGGCCATCGCACGGCCGCCGATCGAACCGGCACCGCCCCCCACTACAACTGCACCTTCTGCGGGCCACTCTGCCGACGCGCCGACAAGGCCCCGGGACGATGGGGCCCCGAGCGAGGCATCCGCAGCCAGCCCTGCGGCAGCGAATGGCGGTCTGCTTGACGAGCACATCATCTCTCCGGCACCCACGACGGAGCGGCTCCAGTCCATCCAGCGCATGGTCGCCGACCAGTTGGGCGATGCGCTGCCGCCCGACTTCTCGGCCAACGTCTTGCAGTCGATTCCCGTGCAGGCCGGTGGCCTCTATCCCATCTCGGACATCTGGTATATCGACCCTGGCCTCGACACACCCGACCGCCTGCGCATCCACATCGCGCAGTTCGCGCGCGAGATCGCGGGCGAGGCCGACCTGGACGCGTGTGTCGAGGATCGTTCTGATGGCATCGGGTTCACGTGTCGTGCCCCAGCCCAGGCTTCGTCGCCGCTCGCACGCGCCGTGCTCGCACTACTGGTTTCCCTGGCCGGTCAGCAGCCAGCCGGCGTCGGCTTGGACAGCGGGCAACTCATCACAGACCTGCCAGCGCTGTTGCACGGCCAGGGTCAACGTCGTGACGGCGGGGCCCGGCGATTGAGCGACACCGCGCTGGTCAAGCTGTTTCGTCTGCTGCGGCTGGCCCGGCGCCTGCTGGATCTGGAAGCCGGCGCTGTCGGTTCTGGGATCTGAGCGAGGGAGGCCTGCATGTCCGCACCGAACCCACTCAACCAGGCCGTCATCGCGCAGGCACTCTACGACCTACGAAACGGGCAACTGCGTCGCTGCAAGGCGATGGGGTTCGGCGAGGAAGAGCTGGATGCGCTCAAGCATCCGGCGCTGATCAGCGTGCTGGCCAATGCCAACGTCTCCTGGTGCTCTGTCTCGGTGAACCGGGAAGTGCTCCGGCGATTGCTCAAACAGGCGCAGGACGTGGAGAAGGAGATCGCCACCGTCGATCGCATGCTGCGCCTGGGTGCCAGTACCGAAATGGTGAGCCGCTTCTACGGGCTGACACATCAGGAAGTCGCACTTCGGCGCGAAGTTCTCGGCCTGCCCAAACGCAAGGGGCGCCATCCGGTTCTGGACGAGGAGCAGGACACCGAGCTGTGGCGGCGCTGGAAGGTCGTGACCAGCAGCAGGAACGTCGAGCTGGAGGATGAGACCTCGGTTCTTGATGCGGCAATGGACCTCGCCGAAGGCATGGAGCTGCCGCTGTCGGTGGTCTGGGCTGCGATCAAGAACTGGATCGATCAGGGACTGGGTTGAATCATGGCCGTGGACGACGCTGCACCACGAGCACCACGCCAAGGTCCGGTCGCCCTCGCTGATCTGTTCGACAGCGCGCTGAAAGACCTTGCACCGAAACCTCGCCCACTAGCACCGGCTCCCGCCTTCGCATCCGCGACGTCTCCTGTGTCTGCAACCGGCGACGGTTTCCTGTTCAGTGGAAATCGGCACGAGAGCGTGCCGCGACGGCTGTTCCTCGACCGACGCCTGACGCCGCTGGAACGCAATGCCTGGCAAGTCTTCCGGATGATGCTCAACGAGGATGGCGTCACGGCGTTTCCGACGTATGAGCAACTTCGCCCGTGGCTCGCGTCAATGCCCTGCGCCGGACAGGCCTCCCACGAGACCGTGGCACGGGCGCTGACGCTGTTGCGCCTGACGCGCTGGTTGAGTCTCGTGCGCCGCAGGCGCGACCCCAAGACCGGGCGCATCCTCGGCAACCTCTACGTCCTGCACGATGAGCCCCTGACCCCGTTCGAGGCGATGCAGCTCGACCCGGACTACCTGCAGCTCGTCAGCCAAGCCCTGGGCCATTCGGCCAGGGCCGTTCAGGTCGTGGGCTTGCACACGCTCAATGAGATCGCCGAAGACCCGCTGCTGTCTGGCCGCATGCTGCCCTCGCGGCTGCAGGTCCTTGCCGAACGCCTCGCAAGCCAAGGCATTGGGTCGCAGGAGAGTTATCCACAGGAGGACACGGTTCACGATTCCGAAGAAGGGGCGCCGAGCCTTCTTCGGAATTCTGATCGGCCCTCTTCGGATTCCGAAGCAGGGCCAAAACACGCAGCAGACGGCGCTCTTCGGAATCCGAAACAGGACCGTACTGTACGTAGTAGTCGTATTAATGAAGTACGTACTACCGCGCGTGAGCGTGGGCAGGCGCGCGCGATGCCGGGAGTTCGTCTGCCTGATCGCTTTCTCGGCTTGAAAGATGAACAGCAGGCCGGCGCCATGGTGGCATTGCAGCAGGTCGATGCCCCGCTACGCCAGGCCGTGCTGGACGACGAATGGGCGGATCGCTGTCGTGGCAGCACCATCCGCAACCCGGCAGGCTACCTGTTCGGCATCATCCAACGTGCCATCCGTGGCGAGTTCAACGCATGGGCCAGGCAAGCTGGGTCAGCACCGCCACCTGCCCCTGCACGAGATGCACCGCCTGAGCCACCGCGCAATGTAGTTCCGCCCGAGGTAGCCCGGCAGCACATCGACCGGCTGCGCGACCTTCTGCGCAGTAGCTGAGCGCGACGAGCGACAAGGGCGTGAAGCAGACGCCCGTGGCCGTCAGTAGAGCTATCCCCTGGGGATAGATGTGATGCAAGGCGTAACACCGAAAGACACAGGCTGGGTGCTTCTGTCCACGGTGCTGCAGTGGCGTCCGGTTCCTGAGCGCACCCACCATCTGCGCGAGCAGCGCTCTGTGGCGTTTGATGGAGCTATCCCCTGGGGATAGCTCGCATTGCGGGCCGCCACCACCACGACAACCGGGGACCAGTTCATTTCGGTTTGTTGACTGACTGCCTTCCGCTGCATGCCGATCCTGACCGCTCCTTTTCCCAAGCGAGCGGACACCATGGCAACCAACGAACCTCTGCAACTCAATCTCGGCTCTTTGCGCAGCGCGATGTCGCTGACGCTTCACACCCACCACGCATCGCGCATCTGGCATGGCCGCGCCGCCGCCGAGGGGCGACCCGGCATCGTCGGCCTGAACGGCTACATCGCCGTGATGAACAAGATGAAGCGCGGCTCGGAACAGGATGACCCGTACAGCGACTGGTGGATGTTGCGCATCGAGGAAAAGCTCGACCAGGCCAAGACCACGTTGCAATCGCTGCGCGAGCAGGTGGACCAGGCATTGGCCGGCGTGCCAGCGGCGTTGAGCCTGGGCGAGAACCTCAACGTGCAACCGGTGAAGCTCCCCTTGTTCGTGAACGCGCAGCTCGGCTTTGCCGCGGTCTATCTCCTGGCCGACTATGACGACATCGCCCGCAAGCTGATCCTCGCCCATCACACCGCGCTGATCGATCGCTCGACATTGGAGCGGTGGCTCAACGAAGGCGCTCACACGCTGCGCAGCCTGTTCAGCCTGGCCCAGCAGTACCGCTACTCGGGATGCACCCGCGACGACTTCGCGGCCAAGAACGCCGCAGCGCGGGCGGCGCTGGAGAAGTTCGGCGACTTGCCGCAGGACGTGCTCGAAGGCGCTCGCCGCTCGAAGTTTGCGCCGCCCGTCGTGCGCCGCGGCCTGCAACAGCGCAGTGATAGCGCTGCCGCAGCCGCACCTCCCAGCGACGAAGGCACTGCCGCCGATCCGGCCGAGGCCAGCACCGGCGAGGACGAACAGGCATGAGCGACCCGAACCGCGAACCTCGCTACTTCCGTGGTCTGGAACAGCCAGCCTTCATGCGGCTGGAACACGCGGCCTCTCTAAAAGGCCTTTTAAAGCCTTTTAAAGGTAAAGGGGACTTCGAGGCCTGGGCCAGCCAGTGCTTCGCCATGCGCGACGAGTTGATTGCCCTGGCGCAGCGACAGGTGCTGCCACAGGCGTGCGGGCATCCCTTCCACCTGCTTCCCGTCGAGCTGGCCCAGCAGACCACTGGCGCAGGCACGACCTTTCTTCGCTGGCGCAAGCACGATCGATCGGCCATGGGCGTGGCGTTGTGGCAGGAGCTGATGGCGAGCCCCAGCACGCCGGTCAACCTGCTGCACGACCTGCACGAGATCGAACTGCAGCGCGTCATGCTGAACATGCAGATCAGCCTGCTGCACACCCTGGGCAGGCAAGCACAGGAATGCGCCAGCAAGGCCGCGCAGGCGGACAACACCTACCTGCGCCGGCTCGCGTCCGTTCCTGCCGCAGTGCGCGATCGGTGATTGCGCCTGCCATCCGAGCACGCGCCCGAGCCCAACGAGGCACGGGTATTTCAACCACCACGGAGATTCCAACATGAGCACACAATTCATCGGCGAGGGCAACATCGGATCGCCTCCCGAGTACCGCGAATTCCCCAATGGCAACGACGATCCTCGCCGGTTGCTCCGGCTGAACGTGTACTTCGACAACCCCGTCCCCACCAAGGGCGGCGAGTTCGAGGACCGCGGCGGCTTCTGGGCGCCGGTGGAACTCTGGCACCACGACGCCGACCGCTGGCAGCAGCTCTACCAGAAGGGCATGCGGGTGCTGGTCGTCGGCCGCATGGAGCGCGACCCCTGGACGGACAACGAAGATCAGCCGCGTGAGACTTGGCAGGTCAACGCGCGCAGTGTCGGCATCCTGCCGTACCGCATCGAGTCTGTGGCCCTCAGCCCGAAGCCACAGGAGGCAGAGCCGAAGCCCCAGGCCACCCAGGAATCGACGGCGCCGAAAGAGACCAAGCGCAGGAAGTGATCGGGCATGGAGGGCGGCTGCCGCAGTGCTTCGCCGCCCTCCATGCGCTGCGAATTATCCCCAGGGGATAGCTCCACCAACGTCCACCGAGTTCCACGCGCGCTCCCGGAAATCGCGGCTCTCGGCCCGCACACTTCCGGCCACGCACCTTCCCCGCACTCGCCATTTCATCGGCGTGAAAGCGGTCGCTGCCGCATGCGGCTTGTTTGCTGCTGCCAGGGGCTGCGCTCGGCATCCTCGATCCCAGCAACTCCATGAACAACAGGAATCGGGATGGACGGATATGCGGCTGTTCTTGTGCGAGAAGCCCTCCCAGGGCAAAGACATTGGCCGGATTCTCGGCGCCACGCAGCGCGGTGAAGGCTGCCTCAACGGTTCCGGCGTCACGGTCACCTGGTGCATCGGCCATCTCGTGGAGGCGGCGCCGCCCGAGGCCTACGACGAGCAGCTCAAACGATGGTCCGTTGAGCAGTTGCCCATCATTCCCCAGCACTGGCGGGTCGAGGTCAAACCGAAGACCGCCACGCAATTCAAGGTCGTCAAGGCGCTCTTGGCGAAGGCGACTCACCTGGTTATCGCCACCGATGCCGACCGCGAGGGCGAATTGATCGCCCGCGAGATCGTGGAGCTTTGCGGCTACCGCGGCCCCATCGAACGCCTGTGGCTGTCGGCGCTCAACGATGCGTCCATTCGGGCGGCACTGGGCAAGCTGCGGCCTTCGGCCGAGACGCTTTCGATGTACCACTCGGCGCTGGCGCGCTCCCGTGCGGATTGGCTCGTGGGCATGAACCTGAGCCGGCTGTTCACGGTGCTGGGGCGACAGGCGGGTTACGACGGCGTGCTGTCGGTCGGCCGCGTACAGACCCCGACGCTCAAGCTCGTTGTGGACCGCGACCGCGAGATCGCGCGCTTCGTGTCCGTACCATACTGGGCCATCGCCGTGTCCCTGTTCGCAGGCGGTTCGACTTTCGCCGCGCAATGGGTTCCACCCGATGCGTGCACCGACGACGCAGGCCGCTGCCTGCGGCAGCCGGTCGCACAGCAGACCATGCAGCAGATCCGCGCTGCGGGCAGTGCCCACGTCGTGTCGGTGGAGACTGAGCGTGTCCGCGAAGGCCCGCCGCTGCCGTTCGACCTGGGCACCTTGCAGGAAGTGTGTTCCAAGCAGCTTGGGCTGGACGTGCAGGAAACCTTGGAGATTGCCCAAGCCCTGTACGAGACGCACAAGGCCACGACGTACCCCCGCTCGGACTCCGGCTACCTGCCCGAGAGCATGTTTGCCGAAGTGCCCACCGTTCTCGACAGCCTGCTCAAGACCGATCCCTCGCTGCGCTCGATCATGGGCCAGCTCGACCGCTCGCAGCGCTCGCGCGCCTGGAACGATGGCAAGGTCACGGCGCACCACGGCATCATCCCGACGCTCGAACCGGCGAAGCTCTCCGCCATGAGCGAGAAGGAACTGGCCGTGTACAGGCTCATCCGGTCGCATTACCTGGCGCAGTTCCTCCCTCACCACGAGTTCGACCGCACTGTGGCCAAGTTTTCGTGCGGGGGGCAGAACCTGGCGGCCACGGGCAAGCAGGTTGTCATCCCGGGTTGGCGCCAGGTGCTCGCCGAGCCGCAGGCCGAAGACGGTGATGGCGAGGGCGATACTGCGGTCCGCGCCCAGGTGCTGCCCGCGCTGCCGAAACTGTATGAGGGCCTGGCATGCCAGGTGGCCGACGTCGATCTCAAGGCACTCAAGACGCTGCCGCCCAAACCGTACACGCAAGGCGAGTTGGTCAAGTCCATGAAAGGCGTCGCCAAGCTGGTGTCCGATCCCCGCCTGAAGCAGAAGCTCAAGGATACGGTTGGCATCGGCACCGAAGCGACGCGGGCCAACATCATCGGCGGCCTGATCGCTCGCGGCTACCTCGTGAAGAAGGGGCGCGCCATCCGCGCCTCGGATGCGGCTTTCACTTTGATCGATGCCGTGCCTGCGGCGATTGCCGACCCTGGCACCACCGCCGTCTGGGAACAGGCGCTCGACATGATCGAGGCCGGACAGCTCACCCTGGACGTGTTCATCGGCAAGCAGGCCGCGTGGATTTCGCAGTTGATTGCGCAGTACGGCAGCGCCTCCCTGTCCATCAAGGTTCCCCAAGGGCCGGCATGCCCGCAGTGCGGCGCACCCACGCGCCAGCGCAGCGGCAAGAGCGGCCCGTTCTGGTCGTGCAGCCGCTACCCGGACTGCAAAGGCACGCTGCCAGTCGAATCCGGCAGCTCCAAGCGCGGCGCCTCGCGCCCGCGCCGTAGCGGCCGCAAAGGCTCCTGACCGCCCCCGTTCCCCGTGAGCCGTGCCCGCCTTCGGCGGCGTGGCCCCTGTCCCGCACTCCGCCGCATGCCCTGCGGGACGCCCAGCGCGCAACGCCTTCTTGATCCGTGTGCGCGTCCCGCCCAGCCGTCCCCGGCCGCGGGACCTGAAGGTAGCTTCTCTGCGAGCCGCACCACGCGCGTTCTGTTGATCTGCGTTTCTTCCGCCCTCTGCGAAGGGTCTCCCGGTGGCTTGCCAGGCTGCACGAGCCACCGGGAGACCCTTCGTGGTCAGCGGTAATCGGTGCCGGTGCCCGCCGGTGCAAAAACGGGCTCCCTTTGTGCGCGGATGTGCGCCAGACGATGCCGGCCCCAGCCACGACATGGGCCGGGTGTGATTGCTTGATGAGCAGACGGTTCTAGCGACGACCGGGCCTGCCAATCAGCCCACGGGTGGTTCCTCTTTTCTCCCGAGCCGAAGGCCGTTGGGCCTTCGGCGCCATTCTCCTGCCCATCAACGTCCCGGCCCGGCCATTGGCCTGGGCCACACGAACAGGAGAGACGACATGCACCCTCAACCTTGCGCACCGCTGCTGTACGGCAGACGGAGGTCGAGAACGGCATGCCCGCCTATCGCGCGGCCATCGCCAATGGTACGCTCGGCTGCAGCCGAGGCCGTAGCCCAAAGGCTGGACTACCTCTTTTGCAGAGGTAAACCTCGGGATGAACTGGGCGAAAACATGCCTTATGTGCCCGCCTTACGGCGAGCTGTTTCCGATGCTTCGCGCAGGATTTCCCGCCCCCCATTCGCTGCGATTGCGGCCACGATGACGCCCAGCACCAGATCCGGGATGTTCGACCCGAACCCCATCACCAGCACCCCGGACAGCACAATCGCACCATTGACGATGGAGTCGTTGCTGGTAAAGATCGCTGACGCCTTGAAGTTCACATCTTCCCCGCGATGGCGGCGCAGTAGTCTGAGGCACACTAGGTTCAAAGCCGCGTTCAGCGCGGCCATGGCCATCATGGCTGGGCCGACAGGCTCTTCCCCTCCAGCGAAGCGGCGTAGGACTTCCAACAGCAGCAGCGCGGCCAGGCCGATTAGCAAGAAACCCGACAAGCGGGCCGCGCCCACCTTGACCGTTGCCGCACGACCGACGGCATACAGGCTAACCGCATAGACCGACGCATCGGCGAGGTTGTCCAACCCGGCGCCCATCAGCGCCGTAGAGCCAGCCCAGATGCCAAGGGCAATGCCGGCGGCGGACTGCGTCAGGTTGATCAGCAACACAGTCAGAAGAATCTTTCGGTCCTTCGCATCGCTCGCATCTAGGCGGCCCAACTCGTCGTTTTCGTGATTTCTGTGGTTTTCAGCCATGCATTGTTCCTTCCAAATCGATGGATGCTGAAGCCTGTAGCGGCTGGAGAGTCAAGGCGCAGATGCAACGAACTTGCCACAGGGTCTTCCCGGACGCCCTTGACTCTACCGTAGCTAGAAGGTTTTCCAATCCAGTCAGAGCTTTAGGACAGAACAGATGAGCACCAATGCGCCCCCTTCATTGCGACTGTCATCCGGTATGGCTGCTATCCACTGATCCGTGGCGCCACTGCGGTTGTGCTCTTCGGCGAGCTCGCGACCGGCCGGCCGTCTTTTCCGACGGAGCTACTCACAGTGATCGTCGCGCTCGCTTGTGCCGCCTTGCTAGAGGGCGGGCGGCCTTTCCACTCCCCGTTGAGCCAGTAGCGGCGTTCCAAGCTGTGGTTGGCCGTCGGCGCATGGCTCGGCTTCTTGGTCGTGCATCTGGCCTTCCAGCACTCCAATCTGGGATACCGGGTCGGGCCGTTGGGATTGTTGATCGGGGTGGCTGAAGCCCATCGCTGGCATCACAAGCGTGAGCACGAAGACGCCCAAGTCAACTACGGCGATTTCTGGATGCCCGGGGGCCACTTGTTCAGCGCTTTCCGGTCGCAAAAGCACACGCTGGGCGCCAAAGAGTGACACTCAAGAAAGATGGACTTTCCAATGGACTACGGCCCGCAGCTTGTCTATCCCTTCCGGAGCCGGCCAGCAGCGGCAAACGCTTGCGCTGCTGGCTATACGATCTTGCCCACGTCGCATTCTTGCGCGAGTCGGGCCTTGCGGCTTCTTGCGAAGCGATCGCGAGTTGCGTGGCGTGCCCATGAGTCGGGCCGCGTCGTGGCGCACTGCTACCTTGGCCTGCACCTGCACCTGCGCAGCCACGCCGCGATGCTCGGTCTGGCCTGGAGAACCCGTAAGGTGGCGGAGATTGCGGCGCGCAGGTCGTCCGGCTCGCGCTGGCTCCTGTGGGCCACGCCCTCGGTCGCACGCCGTCTCAAAACGTCAGAATCGCGCGCTTTCGCATGATGGAGCGCGGCACGTGGCTCTCAGAACTGGACCCGATCACTTCCAGCACCGATGACACGCTCGAGCTTCAGGCGGGCTCGGCCAAGCTGTTGAGAATGCCGCACTCGCGCGAGGTTCGGGCGCTATCGCAGGAGCGTCGCAGATCCATTAACTCGCGCTCCAAGGCGCGCAATTCCTTCATCTTGGTCCGCACTTGCGCGATATGAGCGTCGACCAGCGCGTTCACCTCGCCGCAGCCCAACTCTGGCCGATCCCGTAAGTTCAGCAGTTGACGGATCTCATCCAGCGTCATGTCCTTCGCCCGGCAGCGGCGGATGAACAGCAAGCGCTGCAAATGGACTTCGTCATAGAGCCTGAAGTTGCCCTCGCTACGTGCAGGCTCGGGCAGCAAGCCTTCTGACTCGTAAAAGCGCACGGTCTGCACCAAGCAATCTGCCTTCTTGCCCAGTTCACCGATCCGCATCATGGTTGCTTCCTATAAAAAACTTGACTCTATATCTACTAGAGGTTTTCTAATGATGGCATCCGGGGAAAACCTTGTCAATGAAGAGCGATCTATGAACAAAGAACCTTCCAGCCCATGCGCCTGCTCCGGCGGCAATGGCCAACAGACGGCGTGCGCCAGTGAGCAGGCCAGCACTGAAACCACCGTTTTCCACGTGAGCAACATGGATTGCCGCAATGAGGAAGCACTGGTGCGGCGAACGCTGGAGGGCATGCCCGGTGTCGAGCGGCTCCTGTTCGATCTTCCGCAGCGTTTGTTGACCATTTCGCACCGCGAAGTCTCGGCCGATGCCTTGGAGCAAGCGCTGAATTCGGTGGGCATGAAGGCTCAGGCTGTCCGAGACGCCGCCGTGTCGACCACCTACCGCATCGAGAACATGGACTGCCCGAGCGAGGAGAAACTCATCCGCTCGCACCTCGGGGCAGTCGAGGGAATTCAGGACCTCGACTTCGACCTCGCTGAGCGCACCCTGTCGGTGAAACACCTCGCTCAGGCACGCGCGCAGATGGAGCAGGTCCTGGCCTCGATCGGCATGCGCGCCAAGGAGCAGACCTTCGGCCACACGGGGCCGATCGAAGCCGCGGCTGTGATCCCATCCTCGGCCCTGCAGCAGCAACCAACCGCTGCCGTTTCCGCGCCGCCGATCGGCGAGCGGGTGACGTACCGGATCGAGAACATGGATTGCCCGACGGAAGAAGCGCTGATCCGCGACCGGCTGGGCAAGCTGCCGGGTGTGACCGCGCTCGACTTCAATCTGATGCAGCGTGTGCTGGGAGTCCAGCACACGCTGGCGACCTCAGCGCCGATCGAGAAGGCGCTTGCTTCCATTGGAATGCAGGCTGCGCGGCAGGACATGCAGACAGCCACCACGGTACTTCGCATCGCGAAGATGGACTGTCCGACCGAGGAAAGTCTGATCCGCGGCAAGCTGCAAGGCATGCCGGGCGTGCAGGGAATGGATTTCAACCTGATGCAGCGCACGCTCACGGTTCGGCACACACCCGACGCGATCAAGCCGGCAGTCGAAGCCATCGAATCGCTGGGCATGGAAGCCGAGGTCCAGAGGACTGATGAGCCGCGCGATGCCCCGGTGGCCGCGCACAAGACCAATTGGTGGCCGATGGCGGTTTCGGGCGTTGCGGCGGTGGCCGCCGAAGGCGTGTACTGGGTCAACGACGGCAATCATTGGGCCGTGATCGTGCTGGCACTGGTTTCGATCTTCACCGGCGGCCTCAGCACCTACAAGAAGGGCTGGATCGCGCTGAAGAACCTCAACCTGAACATGAACGCCCTGATGGCCATCGCGGTCACCGGCGGCATGGCGATCGGCCACTGGCCGGAGGCCGCCATGGTCATGTTCCTGTTCGCGTTGGCGGAAGTGATCGAGGCGAAGTCGCTGGACCGCGCCCGCAACGCCATTCGGGGGCTGATGGACTTGGCGCCCGAGACCGCGACCGTGCGGCAGGCCGATGGCTCATGGACAGAGCTGCCGGCCAAGGAGGTCGCAAAGGGCGCGGTGGTCCGCGTGCGTCCTGGCGAGCGCATCGCACTGGACGGCCTGATCACCTCGGGTCGATCGGCCATCAACCAGGCGCCCATCACCGGCGAGAGCCTGCCCGTCGAGAAGGCCGAAGGTGACCAGGTCTTCGCCGGAACCATCAATGAGACCGGCTCTTTCGAATACAAGGTGACCGCAGGCGCCAGCGACTCGACGCTCGCGCGCATCATCCATGCCGTGGAGTCCGCGCAGGGCAGCCGTGCGCCCACGCAGCGCTTCGTCGACCAGTTCGCCCGCGTCTACACGCCGGCGGTGTTCGCGGTGTCCGTGCTGGTTGCCGTCGTGCCGCCGCTCGCCTTCGGCGGCGCATGGTTTGACTGGGTCTACAAGGCCCTGGTACTGCTGGTGATCGCCTGCCCCTGCGCTCTGGTCATCTCCACGCCGGTCACCATCGTCAGCGGCTTGGCCGCTGCCGCCCGACGCGGCATCCTGATCAAGGGTGGCGTCTACCTGGAGGGCGGGCGCAAGCTCAAGGCGTTGGCCCTGGACAAGACCGGCACACTCACACATGGCAAGCCCGAGCAGACCGACTTCGTGCCGCTGATCGGCGAGGCGCAGGAAGTTGCCGCCTGGGCCGCAAGCCTCGCGGCACGCTCGGACCATCCTGTGTCTCAGGCCATCGCCCGCAAGGCGAACCGTGACGGCATCGCGCTGCACGAGGTCGACGACTTCGCGGCGCTGCCTGGCCGCGGCGTGCGCGGCCGCGTCGCCGGGCGCATGTTGCACATGGGCAACCACAGGCTCGCCCAGGAGCTGGGCCTGAGCGAAGCGACGCTCCAGGCTCGGCTGGAGACCCTGGAGCGCCAAGGCAAGACAGCGATCCTGCTGATGGACGATGCGACCGTGCTCGGCATTTTTGCAGTGGCCGACACCGTGAAGGAAACCAGCCGTGAGGCGGTGGCCGACCTGCAGGCGCTGGGTGTGCGCACGCTGATGCTGACGGGGGACAACCAGCACACGGCCGCGGCCATCGCTGCCCAGGTCGGAATCTCTGAAGCCCGTGGTGACCAACTGCCCGAAGACAAGCTCAAGACCATCGAAAGCCTGGTCGGCGGCGAGGGCCAGGTGGGCATGGTGGGCGACGGCATCAACGATTCGCCCGCGCTCGCCCGTGCCGACATCGGCTTCGCCATGGGCGCGGCCGGCACCGACACCGCGATCGAAACAGCCGACGTCGCCCTGATGGACGACGACCTGCGCAAGATCCCCGCCTTCATCCGGCTGTCGCGTAGCACTGCGGCGATCCTCACGCAGAACATCGTTCTGGCCCTTGGCATCAAGGCGGTGTTCCTTGCGTTGACGTTCACAGGGCATGCCACCATGTGGATGGCTGTGTTCGCTGACATGGGGGCAAGTCTTTTGGTTGTCGTCAATGGGCTGCGCCTCCTGAAGTTCAAGGCGGCATGAACAATGGATGAACCATCTCTTCGCAAGACGCAGTGGTACTCACTCGCGATCGTTATATTCGCCGGCGATCAGGCAGCTAAGAGCTACATTGACGCGACAACTCCCTTGGGTTGGTCGCACGAGGTGGCGTCATTCTTCAACCTAGTTCACGCTCTCAATCCCGGCGCGGCGTTCAGCTTCCTTGCTGGCGCGGGCGGCTGGCAGCGGTGGTTTTTTCTGGCGATCGCGTTCGCAATATCGGCATGGCTCGCATGGCTGCTCTCCCGGCCGCTGCGCAAAACGGAAGGCCTTTCGTACAGCCTCATTCTGGGCGGCGCATTGGGCAACGCGTTCGACCGCGCCACGCGCGGGCACGTTATCGACTACATCGACTTTCACCTGCACGGCTGGCACTGGCCCGCCTTCAACATCGCTGACATGGCCATCGTGGGCGGGGCGATCGCGCTGGTGGCCCAGTCGTTCATGAGCGTGGAGAACCCGGCCGCCACAAAGGAGTCCCAGTGACATTGGGACGATCCGGAAATTCGCAATGCACACGGTGCAGGACACCAATCTGAAGAGAACGGCCCCCAGCATGAGCGGCCGCGGCTTGGCCCTCATGCTAGCGCCCACCGCCGCTTTTGCTGCAACGCCCTGTTGCGATGGCGGCGATTGCTGCAACGACGTCGCAATGCCTTGCTGTGAATAAACAGCACGCAAGCCAGTTGACCTGGCAATTATGAAAGTCCATCACGGCGATGCTGGCCTTTTTCGTTCCAATGAGCCGTCACGGAGAGGTGATGATGAAGCTATGCCGGGATCCTGCAAGCTTTAGGACGGTCTTCTTTACCGCATAGCGATATGCTGATGTCACCCGTTCGCCTCGCCTGGCAAGTACAAGTAGTTCGTCGCGGTTTTCTGGCCGTGTCCGCCCGCTTCGCTGGCCCTTTTGCCCAAACAAGCGCAATCATGCCTGCGTTACCACCAAAGTTCGCCCCCGCCAGTTGCTGTTCCTAAAGGGCATCAAGCTCAACGCCATCGCCGACCGGCCAGCGTATTTCGCATCGCTGCGTGCCCGTCGGGGCCAGCCCATCGTCATCCTCGCAGAGCTGGGACCGGACGAGGCATTCGCCCTGTGGAAGCAGCATGTACTGGGCGACAGGCCTCGCTGACCCAGTTTCGCCTCATCCTCCTGACAGCCCCGCACTTATTGCGGGGCTTTCTTTTTCCGCGTTCGCCAATCGGGGCTGTTGCAAATGCCGATTTCCGGCTGACGCGGCTCGCCTCGCGCATGAAGCTGCCCGCATGTGTCGCTGATTCGTCAGCACCATGCCAGCAGCCAGAGTTTCCAGGCTGCCGCGGATTCTTTCCGCGCTACCCGCCAGTCCGCCATCGCATCGAGTCTGCGGACGCGCGTCACCCGTGACGCCGATGCTTTTTTCTCAACCGCGTGCGGGAGCTGCCATCCCGTGAGGGACGAGGCCCCGCTTTTTCCAAGGAGCCCGTCCATGTCCCAGCAAGCCTCTTTCGGCCAGTTGGCCTTGATCCATTGCGGCAAGTTCCTGCCGCTCGAAATCCTGCATAGCGCCGCCGGCCACTACATCGGCACGCGCGATACAGAAGGTCCCGTTTCGCGGGAATCCTGCCAGTACTTCCGCAGCTATGCCGCGGCTCAACGTGCCCTCGAAAGAGGCGGCTGGTCCCAGCTCGCCACACCCTGATCCAACTGGAGGAACCACGTCATGAACCAGCTTTTGCCCCAGGAAGTCGTCGATCAGATCATGCGGGAAGAGCAGCATTTCGCCGCCGCGCCCCAAGCCTTCTTCGAGGTCTGGAAGCGCGGCGTCGAGATCGCAGGCCCGCAATGGTTTGGCGACGGCACGCGCGAAGGCCTGAACCAGGCAAAGAGCAAGTGGGATCTGCGTCCCGACATGCTGCGTGCCAACGACGCACTCGGCGTCCTGAGCAGCGGGGAACGCATGTTCCTGTCCGCCATGTTCAGCTTCTACAACGCGCGCGAGGGCGGTGCCATGCTCAAGCGCTGCCACTTCCAAGGACTGTCGGACTTCGATGGTCTCGATCTGCAACGTCGCCAGGTGATCGCCGACCTGCTGCTGAACTACAGCGGTTGGTGAGCCGGTCCCTGGCACACCTTCATCACTGCGTTCACGGGACCCCATGAGGGACATGCGCCTCGTTCGAGGCCATGTCCCTCGCGTTTCTCCCGCCCAGCGCCATCCGGCATCAGGCGGTTTCCCCTGCGGATGCCATCGTCCGCAAGGGCTGGCTCCGTTCATTCATCGAAAGGAGCCTTCATGGCCAACAACTACTACGAAGCCACCGGCGTTCTCGTGCTCGACCGTGTGACGCCCGTCATCCAGGCGCTGTTCGGCGCCTTCGCGCTGGACGAGAGCCACCCCGGCAACGGGCAGGCCTACATCGCCCAGATCGCCGAGACCACCAATCCGCAATGGCCGGACGTGCTCGATGGCCTGGAAGACCTGGCCACGCAACTCGGTATTCCGATGCCGGACGACGAAGGGCTGTCGATCCCGCCGCTGCTCGAACTGCTCGCCGTGCACTTCCGTGCCGATGAGGACGAAGAGCTGGGGAACTTGATCGACCGTCATTCGTTCGAGGACACCGCCGATCTCGACGCATTGTTTCTGATCGCCACCCGGTTCGATGACGGGCACCACCTGACCGCCATCCAGTTCGAGGGCTGCTGGTACTGCAGCAAGCCGCGGCTGTTCGAGTTCGGCGGCAACGGCTGCTACCTGAGCCGCGAGGTCCGCTTCATCAGCTCCTCCTCCCAGGCCCTCCAGCTCGGCGACCAATTGCGCAAGACCATTGTGGCCGCCGACATCGAAGAGGCTTCGGCCCTGATCGCGCTGGAGACCATCAATCTGCTGGCGGGCGTCAGCGACGAGCCATTCCGCATGAATTTGCGCCGGCGCGTCGCCGAGCGATTGGCCCAAACGCCAACGATCAGCGTCACCTGACGCTGTTTCCTTTCTTTCCACCCACCGGGGTCAATTCCCGGTGGCGGGGATTTGCTCCATCATTATTCTGTTGGAGAAATCCCATGTCCCAGAATCCCAATCCCTTTCTACGCGGCTACTGGAATCTGAAAATCGTCCGCACGCTGTCCATCAGCTACGAGGACGGAAGCCCGCATGTTTGGCGAAACATCCACCCGAGCCAGCAGCACCTCTGCGACGCGGCGCTGGTTTCTTCTCCTTGCATCATCACCAGCGACTTCGCGGTGGTCAGGACTGGCACCGAACCTGTCGGCGCCGCACTGATCGCCGAATGCGACGCGGCTGAAGGGGGCAGCGGCGAAGGCATGGTGGGTGCCGTGGTGTACGCGATCCACGGCGACGACTTCGACGGCCGCCCCGTCCACATTGGCGACACCTATTCGGCCGAGGCCGCACGGGAAGTCGTGCAGCGGTTGAGCTTCGAGACCGGCTACTACAGCCGGTGCTGGGAAATCAGCAGCGCGCACATCAGCCGCGAAACCGGCCAGTACCTGGCCAACCTGGCTGACCTCGCGACGCCGGAGGCCTTTTTGTTCATCGCGTTCCGGATTCCCTACAGCCCGGCGATCGGCGTCAAGCTGATCTCCACGCCCTGGACGGACCAGCACCTGCAGGACGTCGAGGGGATCGCCGCCGAGCAGCTTCGGCAGGAGCACCGCAGCAAGGGCATGCCGGACGAGCTGGCACAGATCCTTGAACTGGCCGGCCAGGCCGACGTGCGCATCCTCATCCTCGATGCCGACGCACCCGTGTTGCCGGGCCTATCGCTGGCCGGCGAATAGCTGCCACACACATCCCCGGCCTTCCTTGTCCTCACCGCATGCCGGCCCGGTCTCCCGCCAGAGAGCCGGGCCGGCGCACTTTCACAGGAGCGATCCCATGTTCCCCGACCTCATCACACCCGCATCCGACTTCGAGCACCAACTCGGAGCCTGCGTCAACGCCATGAGCCAGGAAGATGCCATCGGCCAGATCCTGGTATTCGAGCGCATGAGCGGCACGCTGCACATGCGCCATATCGCCAGCGCCGACCTGGTGGACACCGACGTGGACGACTACGAAATGGTCGTCTTCGACGGTGGCAACACAAGCGGCGACACGTGGAAACACGTGTTCTTTCCGCGTCAGCGCGAGCACTACTTCGTGTACCAAGCCTGATTCCTCCAGCCCCTTTCGAGGGGCTTTTTCTTGCCCGCAGCACAGGAAAACGGTTGTGGTGCGGTGCCGTTTCCTGCGGGCAGGCAGACCGCCCCAGGGCCATGCTTGCCCCATGTTCGTCGGCGTTGCCGGCACATGCCCAGGCAGTCGAGACCTTCGAGGCTGCAAGCGCGGGAAACCGTGCTGGTCGTTTCTTCCTACGGACCTACCGCGTCCATCCACGCCACCCACAAGGGACCTCTCCCTTGCGGGCGGGGAATCCCTTGTTTTTCCTCAAGGAGTTTCCCCATGGATCGTTCCCTCATCAAATCCATGATGCCTTCGCTGGTCGCAGGCCATGTGCCCCGCAACGTGCGGTCGTTCAAGTACCGCGTGTTCGATGATCAGCCGCTGTCCTCAACGCTGGGCTTCGCCATCGACCCCCAACCCTTCGACGGCAAGGTGGTCGCCGCGACCGACGATGCCATCGTCGTCAAGCTCAAGCCTTCCGAGTTCGCGGTGCTCGATCCCAGCCTGGTGACCACGGTTCCTGCCGAAGGCGCCAAGGTGCATGTCCAACCCTATGCCCGTCGTCGCTTCGACGGACTGCGCGCGGACACGCCGGAGGTCATCACCGAGGAGACTTCGGACGGCACGCCGTACACCATCACGAGGCACATCCTCGGCTCGGCGCCGGCCAAGCTGCCCATTCCCACGCCGCAGTGCATGGAGTTGGGCCAGCTCATCGAGCAGTTGGAGGAGATGCCGGCCCCCGATCGCTTCCGGCGCATCACCCACATGCTGGTGGATGCCGGTGCCCGCGACTTCACCTGGGTCGATCCCACGCCCTCCAAGATCATCGAGACCCCGCCGGCGATCAGCTTCACGGTCTCGACCGCGAAGTTCGAGGGCCGGGTGACGATCCTCTACGACCGCGGCGGAGACACCTACGTGGTGGAACTGCACCGTCAGAACGGTGAATCGGTCGAACTGGTCGATCGGCACGACGAGGTGTATTTCGACATGCTCGGCGAAGTGCTGGAGAGGCTCATCGACGACGGGCGCTGGCGCCAGATCGACGTGAGCATCCTCGACGCGAAAGCGGCCCGCAAGCGCCAGGCCGTCCCGGCATGACGCCCCGCAGCGAAACCGGGCGGTCCTGCGGCTGACCCGAGGCATCCGCCACGGCGTTCCAGCCGTTCCGGCCGCGTGCACTACAGGCCCTTCATCCCATCGGATGGAGGCCTTTCTCATTCTTCCACACAGGAGATTTCATCCATGTCACTGCGATTCAAAGGCGCTGACCTGCGCCCCGTGCTGACCGAAGCCATCGCCAATCAGGGGTCGTCTCAGAAAACGGAAAAAAATCGTACGCTAAGAGCCGAAGTGGGCCCTTTAGCAGCAATGCAAAGCTGCGATCAACGGGCAGGAAACATTGCCATGGTGCGCGTTGCACTCTCTCACTAGCGTCGACAGGGCCTCTTCCATCCGCGTGAGGTCCGCCATGCGTGCGCGCACATCGGCCAGCCGGTGAGCAGCCAGTTCGGCCGCCTCGCTGCAATGGGTGCCGTCCTCCAGTTTCAGGAGCTGGCCGACTTCATCCAGGCTGAATCCCAGGCGCTGGGCTGACTTCACGAACTTCACCCGCGCCACGTCCGCCTGCCCGTAGCGGCGGATGCGACCGTAGGGCCGCTCCGGCTGGGGTAGCAAGCCCTTGAGCTGATAGAAGCGGATCGTCTCCACGTTGACCCGGGCTGCCTTGGCGAAGGCCCCGATGGTCAGATTCTCTTGAGCGTTCTCCATGGCGCTTGACTCCGTAGTTGACTACGGAAGTAACGTTACAGCATCAAGCGAAGTCCCGGAAGGAGAACCTTATGTCGGAACCCAAGAACGGCTGCGGCGCACTGGCGACCGGCGGCGTCGCGGCCGTCCTCGCCTCGGCCTGCTGCCTCGGCCCCCTTGTCCTGGTCGCGCTCGGCTTCTCTGGCGCGTGGATCGGCAACCTGACCGTGCTGGAGCCGTATCGGCCGATCTTCATCGGCGCAGCGCTCATCGCGCTGTTCTTCGCCTGGCGCAGCATCTTCCGACCAGCCCATGCCTGCAAGCCCGGCGACGTTTGCGCCGTGCCCCAAGTGCGGACTGCCTACAAGGTGATCTTCTGGATCGTGGCCGCCCTGGTTCTGGTTGCCCTCGCGTTTCCCTACGTCCTGCCGCTGTTCTACTGAAAGGAGATCACCATGAAGAAACTCACCACCCTCACCACCCTCATCGCCCTGGCCGCCGCTCTAAGCGCGCCCGCCTGGGCTGCCACCAAGACCGTCACCCTGTCGGTGCCCGGCATGACCTGCGCCGCGTGCCCGATCACGGTCAAGACGGCTCTGTCCAAGGTCGCCGGCGTCGAGAAGGCCGAAGTCAGCTTCGAGAAGCGGGAGGCCGTCGTCACCTTCGACGAGGCCAAGACCAATGCCGACGCCTTGACCAAGGCCACCGCAAACGCGGGTTACCCGTCCAGCGTCAAGCAGTGAGGGCGTAATCATGGCCGAGGCGATCACCCTCCACATCGAAGGCATGACCTGCACGTCGTGCGCCGAGCACGTCCAGCAGGCTTTGACGAACGTGCCCGGCGTGCGCGCGGCCTCGGTGTCCTATCCGCAGCGGCAGGCCGAAATCGAGGCGGATGCAGGCGTGAGCGTGGCCCCGCTGGTTGCCGCAGTGGCCACGCTCGGCTATCGCGCACGGCTTACCGACACGCCGAACAAGCCTGCCGGCCTGCTAGACAAGGCGCTGGGCTGGCTCGGTGGCGAAACGAAGCATGTTGGCGGTGAACAAGCGCTGCACGTGGCTGTGATAGGCAGCGGCGGCGCGGCGATGGCGGCTGCCTTGAAGGCCGTGGAGCAAGGCGCCCGCGTCACGCTGATCGAGCGCGGCACCATCGGCGGCACCTGCGTCAATGTCGGCTGCGTGCCGTCCAAGATCATGATCCGCGCCGCGCACATCGTCCACCTGCGCCGCGAAAGCCCGTTCGATGCTGGCCTGCCGGCCGCAGCGCCCGCTGTACTGCGCGAGCGGCTGCTGGCCCAGCAACAAGGCCGCGTCGAGGAGCTGCGCCATGCCAAGTACGAAGGCATCCTGGCAAGCACTCCGGCCATCACCGTGCTGCGCGGCGAGGCCCGGTTCAGGGACACGCGCACGCTGACCGTGGCGACCGCTGACGGCGGCACGCACGAGGTGAACTTCGACCGCTGCCTGATTGCCACCGGCGCGAGCCCGGCGCTTCCGCCAATCCCGGGCCTTGCGGACACACCCCACTGGACCTCCACCGAGGCGCTGGAAAGCAGCTCGCTCCCCGAGCGGCTGGCCGTGATTGGTTCCTCCGTGGTGGCGGTCGAGTTGGCGCAAGCCTTCGCCCGGCTGGGCAGCCAGGTCACGATCCTGGCGCGCAGCACGCTGTTCTTCCGAGAAGACCCGGCCATCGGGGAAGCCGTAACAGACGCCTTCCGCGCCGAGGGCATCGAGGTGCTGGACCACACCCAGGCGAGCCACGTTGCCTATGCGGGCGGGGAATTCGTGCTCACCACCGGGCAGGGGGAAGTGCGCGCCGACAAGCTGCTGGTCGCCACCGGTCGCGCGCCGAACACGCGCAGCCTGAACCTTGAAGCGGCAGGCGTCGAAGTCAATGCGCAGGGAGCCATCGTCATCGACCGCGCCATGCGCACGAGCGCACCGCACATCTTTGCTGCCGGCGACTGCACCGACCAGCCGCAGTTCGTCTATGTGGCGGCGGCGGCCGGCACGCGCGCCGCGATCAACATGACCGGCGGCGACGCGGCGCTGGACCTGACGGCGATGCCGGCGGTGGTGTTCACCGATCCGCAGGTGGCGACCGTGGGCTACAGCGAGGCGGAAGCGCACCACGACGGCATCGAGACCGACAGCCGGCTGCTGACGCTCGACAACGTGCCGAGGGCGCTCGCCAACTTCGACACGCGCGGCTTCATCAAGCTGGTGGCGGAAGCTGGCTCAGGGCGGCTGATCGGCGTACAGGCGGTCGCGCCGGAAGCGGGCGAACTGATCCAGACGGCCGCGCTGGCGATCCGCCACCGGATGACCGTGCAGGAGCTGGCCGACCAGTTGTTCCCCTACCTGACCATGGTCGAGGGACTGAAGCTCGCGGCGCAGACCTTCAACAAGGACGTGAAGCAACTGTCCTGTTGCGCCGGATGAGGAAAAGGGAGGTGTTCGATGAACGCCTACAGCCGCGCCAACCGCCGCATCTACGCGGCCTTGTCCGATCCCCTGTCGGCCACCCACCGGCACCGCCTCGACGATCTGCTCAAGCGCCACGACAACGGCAAGACGACCTGGCTGGCCTGGCTGCGCCAGTCGCCCGTCAAGCCGAACTCGCGCCACATACTCGAACACATCGAGCGCCTCAAAGCCTGGCAGGCGCTCGACCTGCCTTCCGGCATCGAGCGGTCGGTGCACCAGAACCGCCTGCTCAAGATCGCCCGCGAAGGCGGCCAGATGACGCCCGCCGATCTGGCCAAGTTCGAGGCACAGCGCCGCTACGCGACCCTGGTGCGCTCGCCATCGAGGGCATGGCCACCGTCACCGACGAAATCATCGACCTGCACGACCGCATCCTGGGCAAGCTGTTCAACGCTGCCAAGCACAAGCATCAGCAGCAGTTCCAGGCGTCCGGCAAGGCGATCAACGCCAAGGTGCGGCTGGCCACCTCGATCAAGCAGGGCACGGTGACGGCCTCGCTGATGCTCAGGAAACTCGGCAGCTACCCGCGCCAGAACGGCCTGGCCGTGGCGCTGCGCGAGCTGGGCCGCATCGAGCGAACGCTGTTCATCCTGGACTGGCTGCAAAGCGTCGAGCTGCGCCGCCGCGTGCATGCCGGACTGAACAAGGGCGAAGCCCGCAACGCGCTAGCCCGCGCCGTGTTCTTCAACCGGCTGGGCGAAATCCGCGACCGCAGTTTCGAGCAGCAGCGCTACCGGGCCAGCGGCCTCAACCTGGTGACGGCGGCCATAGTGTTGTGGAACACGGTCTATCTGGAACGGGCCTCAAACGCCTTACGCGGTCACGGCCAGACTGTCGATGACGCCCTGTTGCAGTACCTGTCGCCGCTGGGCTGGGAGCACATCAACCTGACCGGCGATTACCTCTGGCGCAGCAGCGCCAAGATCGGCGCGGGCAAGTTCAGGCCGCTACGACCGCTGCAACCGGCTTAGCGTACGATTTTTTCCGTTTTCTGAGACGTCCCCAATCAGTGCCGCATTGTCCTGGTCAAGGATCAGGGCGTGTACTTCCTCGCCGAGCGTGGGGAGCGTCGCCCGGATGGGCGCCAGGCACTGCTCGCCTACGCCGTCGGATGCAACCCGGACACCGACCCGTTCGATGACTGGTGGCACCTCGCCGGCCGCGAGCTGGGCGGCGATGACTTCGCGGAGTATTTCGACCCGAAGGACGGCCTGTTCACGCGCCTCCAGCACTCGGCGGACGATCTCGTGCTTTCCGCCACCGCCACGCACCTGTCCTTAGCAGTGGTGCCTCCCGCCTGACGCGGCAACCGCCTCGCAGCCCCCGCATCGGGGGCCTTCTTTTGTTCGCACCGCCGCCATCGCCGCGCGTGCGCGTTTGTCTCCAGCCGCCGAGGCACGCCCCGCCGGCCACAACGCCGGCATGCCACCGGAGACAACCGCATGAACACGCCATCGACCTCGCCGAGGCTGCACCTCCTACCGGTGTCGCTGCGCACGGCCAATGCATTCGTTCTGTCGCACCATCGCCACCACCGCCCGGTCCAGGGCGCGAAGTTCGCCCTGGCCGTCACGCTGAGCGACAGCGACCTGATCCACGGCGTGGCCATTGTCGGCCGCCCGGTCGCGCGGCACCTGGACGCTGGAAGTCACGCGGCTGTGCACCGACGGCACACCCAGCGCCTGCAGCAAGCTCTACGGCGCGGCCTGGCAGGCGGCAAGGGCGCTGGGCTACATACGCCTGCTCACCTACACCATGCCCGACGAAGGTGGCGCCAGCCTGCGCGCCGCCGGCTGGCGGCTGATCGGCGCGCGCGGTGGCGGCGCCTGGAGCCGTCCCGGCCGTCCGCGCGCCGATACCCCCGAGCACCTGCGCGGCGCCAAGTGCCTGTGACAGGCGCCGGGTGGCGCGGACAAAGGGAAGCGCCCGGGTGCCGATTGATTGCTGCCGCGCGCGCGAGGCCCCGCCATGCTGGCCCCATGCCTGCTGACGTCGTCAGCGACATGCCAGGCAACCATCGGTCTTCGAGGTTGCGGCGCAGTTCCCACTGCGTGACCGAGCCAGCTCGCACCGCATCCTTCCGCGAGCGGCCACCAGCCTCTGGTGGCGGATGCTTTCGCCTTATCAACCCACCGCGGGGTCACGCACCTTCCCCGCATGCGTGGGCCGGTGTGTCTCCGCTTCATCCCAATGGAGATTCACCATGAACACCACGTCCAACGAGAAATCGTATTTCGACCTCCACACCTCGGGCATCGGCTACATCCAGCGTGTCCGTGAAGTGCCCGTCCGGGGCGGCCGCCGTGCGCAGCCTTTCCTGGCATGCACCATCGCCGCGCTGGTCGGCCCCGCCCGGGACCCCAGCTACCGCTACTTCGACGTCAAGGTCTCGGGTGCCGAGGCCAAGAAGCTCGTTCAGCGCTACATCGGCGTTGACGATCCCAAGCAGCGCCCGCTGGTGCGCTTTCGCCTCGGTGACCTGTGGGGCGATGTGTACATCCGCGACAAGGGTGAGCAGAAGGGTCAGGCCGCCGCGTCCCTCAAGGCGCGACTGCTCAAGGCCGAACTGATCGACCGGGCCGAACTGGCTTCGATCGAGCAGCACGAGTTGATCACCCGCGGCATCGGCTATCTCAATCGTGTGAAGGACGTCACCCCAAAAGCTGGCGACTCGTTCCTCTCTTGCACCGTCGCGGCACTGGCCGGGCCTGTCGATGAACCGGAGTATCGGTACTTCGACACCATCGTCGCCACCCCGGAAGCCGAGCACCTGGTTCGCCGGTGCGTTCAGGCCGTCGAGGGTGACCGCAAGGTGCTGATCGCCTTCCGTCTGAACGACATGAAGATCGATCCGTACATCCGCACCAAGGGTGAGCACGCCGGGGAACCGGCCGCCAGCCTGGAATCGACGCTGGTCCACATCGGTCTCATCAAGATCGACGGCACCCAGGTCTATCCGACGAGCCAGGCGCAAGCCGAGGCGCCGCCGGCCGAAGACGCATCCGCGTCCGAAGCCGACGATGCCATCGACACGGCCACCGAGCCCGCCGAGCGCGAGCCCGAGGCGCAAGTCCAGGAGCAGGAGCCGGCATTGGCTGCTTCGTTCTGATCCGGCACGGCCTCTCACGGGGCCTTGTCGCTTTTCCTCCCCACGTACGCCGCGTCCCCAGGACGCGTGCTTGCGCATTTCATCCCCGAGTTCCGCGTGGTCTCACGGCCACGCGGTTGTCGAATTTCTCAAAGGAGATCAGCCATGTCTCTGGTATCCCGCTTTGCTCCGCAATCCCCGATCCTGCGCTCTGATCGCCCACTCTCGGACGACCGCATTCGTGCCGTCGTTCCGTCGATCTTCGCCGACGCTCCACATGGGAGCCGGTCCGATCGGTATGCCTACATACCGACCTCGACCGTGCTGACCAAGCTGCGCCAGGAGGGCTTCGAGCCCTTCATGGTGTGTCAGACGCGCGTGCGCAACGAAGACCGGCGCGAGTACACGAAGCACCTCATCCGACTTCGCCATGCAAGCCAGATCAACGGCGACGAGGCGAACGAGATCATCCTGCTCAACAGCCATGACGGCACGAGCAGCTATCAGATGCTCGCCGGCATGTTCCGGTTCGTCTGCCACAACGGCCTGGTTTGCGGTGACACCACCGCAGACATCCGCGTTCCCCACAAGGGCGACGTGGCCAGCCAGGTGATCGAAGGTGCCTACGGAGTCCTCGAAGGTTTCGAGCGCGTGCATAACGCGCGCGATGCGATGCGCACCATCACCCTCGATGAGGGCGAAGCGGAGGTCTTTGCGAACTCTGCGCTCGCACTCAAGTACGACGATCCGGCCAAGTCCACGCCTGTCACCGAGAGCCAACTGCTGGCCCCTCGGCGATGGGACGACCGCAAGAACGACCTGTGGGCCGTCTTCAACCGCGTCCAGGAGAACCTAGTCAAAGGGGGCCTGAACGGACGCACGGCCAACGGCCGCAATCAGCGCACCCGTCCGGTGCAAGGCATCGACCAGAACCTGCGCCTGAACCGGGCGTTGTGGCTGCTGGCCGAAGGCATGCGCCAGCTCAAGGCGTGATGCCACGCGGACCTCGCCCACCTCGGGCGAGGCCATTTCCTCTCATCCACCGGGTGCCGTCGGCGGCCCGTCATTCATCATCAGGAGAACCATCATGGCAACCCCATCGGCTTCCGAGAAATCTGTTGCGCCCATCGTCGTCCCCGGCCAGCTCACGCTGCGTACCATCCGCGGCAAGAACGGCCCGTTCACGGTTGGCCGCCTCGCGACGCACCTCGGTACTTTCGAGGTCAAAGACCCGGAGCTGGAGCAGTACCCCGAAGGCAAGTACGACGGGGAATTCATCATCAGGTACATCTTCCCGAAGTCCTATCCGGTCGGCGGCGGCATGCGGTTCGAGATCCGTGCCAGCCTCGACGGCATGACGCTCAACGGCATCGACAAACTCAGCCGCGACGAAGCCCGCAGCTTCGCCACCCAGGACGTCGATCCGCTCGATGAAGAGCAAGGGGCGCAGCCTGCGGCAACGCCGGCCAAGCCCACCAAAGCGTCCAGGCCCGCCAAGCCCGCACCCGTGCAGGCGTCCGCGGACCCGCTGGTCGATACCACGCCCTTCGGCGTGGATGCGCCACCGCCTGCTACGGCCGCTGCCCCCGGCAGCACCGAAGACGGTGACGCCGCGCTCTTCGGCCTGCTGTGGCCGCTGGGCGAGTCCGTGAAACTGGATTCGACCATCGACCGCCGCACCCTGCGCGCGCAGATCGCCCGCCTGGGCGAGCTGGGCTACGCGCTGGACTTCAAGACGCAGGAGTGGAGCCGCCAGGCCGAACCAAAACCTGCGTGATCGCAGACGCCGCATGCGCGGTGTTCTTCATCCACCCGCCGGGGTTCCTTTCCCATGCGGGGGAGGCCCTGGCCATTTTCTGGAGGTCTCCATCATGTCCACCATCGCTTGCGATACCCCGCGTTCAACGCTGGATGAACCCGCGTGGCGGGACCTTTGCAAAGCGGCCGCCGCACACGCCCAGCGCGGTTGCGGCTTGTCCTACGACCACTACGTGACGCTCTTCAGTTCGGCGATCGACGCACAGGCCAATCGTTTGCCGGATGAGCAACGTGCTCAGGCTCTCGAAATCGCGGCCCAGGAATGGGACTACGCAACACCTGCCGAACGGCAGGAAACCCAGGACTGGAATGCGGAGCATGGCTATTGCTCGCACGGGATCGAGTTCGGCTACTGCCCGGCCGGTTGTGATCGAGACGATGACGACTGGGATTGAGGGCGACGCATAGGTTCCTTCGCCGCAGATGCGGCATTCCATCACCCGCTGGGGGTTCTTCCCCACGGGGAGGCCTTCAGCTCAACTTTTCGAGGAGGCCTCTCATGGGCTGGTATTTCTCAAACCAATCGCGGTCCGAACTGATCGCGGAACTGATCGCACCGCAAGAGACCGAGCGCGCCAGCGTCAAGGTCATCGCTCACACCCTGCGCGGCAACGTGCTGTGGTCCGTCGCCGAAGTGACCGCCAAGGTCGAAGGCGTGCATCGTGATCTCGCACCGGGCCAGTCCCTGCGCTACATCCGCTGCGATCTGCTTGAACGAAGCGGCGGCCAGTGGGGCTACAAGTCCTTGGACGAGTCCATGCACCCGTACTACTACACGTGCCCGCTGTCCTATCTGGACCTCGCACCGGAGCAGTCCGCCGACTGGCGTGCAGGCGTTCGCGCCTACCACGCCCGGCGGCGCACACCCACGGCATCCGCGGCATCCGCCGCGGCGTCGATGGCCTGAGCCAGGAGGAACCGACATGGACCCGATCCTGGCAACGCTTCCGCCCTCGTTGCTGGCACTCGTTGAAGGGAGTTTGTCCAACGACGAAGTGTCCTCCGACGAGGAAATGCTGGCGTACTTCATCGACAACGGCCTCACCGAGGACCAGGCACGGCAGGCACTGACCTACCGCGACCAGTACCTCAACAACATCTACCTGGAAGGCTTCACGCCGATCACTTCGGCGGACGAGCCGCTTCACTTCAACCCGCACACCCGGCAGTTCGAGCCGGACTGAGCGGTTTTCTTCCACCCCCTGGGGCAGTACTTGCCCCAGCGGGCGGTGCTGTTCCCGTTCATCCGAGGACACCACCATGCCCGCAAACACTTCTTCCACGCTGTACCGCATCGACGAATGCCCGGACGTGATGGCCGACGCCTGCGTCGGCGATGACCAGGGCAACCTGATCTTCCTGTCCATCTGGGCGCGGGACACCGCCGTCCAGCAGTTCCTCGCTCGCCTGACCCTCGGGCGCGACGAGCAGGGACTGGACCAGTTCCACGTCATCACCGACCAGGGCGGCAGCGTCCCGGTATTCATCGGCAACGTCGATCGCCTGGAAAAGCGCATCACGCGCGCGTACCGGCGGACGCTGTTCGGCTCGCTGTCCAACGTGTGGCTGTTCGACCGGCGCTGCGTCAAGCCCGACAAGGCCAACGCCAGCGCATTGGCACTGCTGCCACGCGACAGCGCCCACAGGCTTGACCGCCTGTGGATGCTGGTGCGGGACACCTGCCCGTTGCCGCTGCTCGATCACTGGCGCGAGACCGTGCTGGAACTGCTGCAAACCCGCGAGATGCTGGCCCGCCTTCCGTTCGCCCTCGGGCCGCTGGAAGGCCATCGGCTCGCCATCGACGTGCCGGCGCTGACCCTGGCGCTCGGCTCCCTGATCCGCAGCGACGCGCTCACCGCCTATCCGTATCCGGCCAAGATTTGGACGCCGGAAGCGGTAGCGGCTTGACCCACCCTCGGAGGCACGCCTTGGCGTACTTCCGTGTTTCATCCCCGCCAACCAGGAGACTTCCATGGCCCTCATGTTCCCGCGGCTCGCCCGCAATTTCGTCAAGAACGGATATTTCCCGACCGACGAACCCACGCTCGAAAGAGCGCTCAACGCACTGATGCCCAGCGACGGGCCGATGTGCATCCTCGATCCCTGCGCCGGCGAAGGCGTGGCGATCGCCGAAGCCGCCCATGCCCTCGGGCGCGAGCAGGCAAAGGCGTTCGCCGTCGAGTTCGACGCGGAGCGGGCGCGCCATGCCCGCGGCCTGGTCGATCACTGCCTGCACGCGGACCTGATGGACACGATGGTCTCCAAGCAGTCCTTCGGGCTGCTCTGGCTCAACCCGCCGTATGGGGACCTGTCCAAGGACGTCAACGGCAACATCGGCTATCAGGGCCAGGGCCGTGCCCGCCTTGAAAAGCTGTTCTACCAGCGCACGCTCTCGCTGCTGCAATACGGCGGCGTGCTGGTTTTCATCGTCCCCGGCTACGTGCTCGACGCGGAGTTGGTCGGCTGGCTGACGCGCCACTACACGGACCTGCGCATCTACCGAGCGGTGGAGACGCAGTTCAAGCAGGTGGTGATCTTCGGACGCCGGGTGCGCCAGCGCGAGCAGGTGCCCGATGGCGTCAAGGCCGTGCGCAATCTGCTGTTGCAGGTAGGGCAAGGCGAAGTCGAAGCCGAGGAACTGCCGAGCGAGTGGCCGTTCCTGCCGTACATCGTCCCCGCCAGCCCGGCCGAGCCAGAGCATTTCTTCCGCGTGACGATGGAGCCCGAGCAGTTCGCCGATGAGGTTGGCAGGCTGCAAGGCTTGTGGCCATCGCAGGACACGCACCTGGGGGCTGCGCAGCAATCGCTGCGTCCACCGGCGCGGGCCTTGTCCCGCTGGCATCTCGCCCTGGCTCTGGCCGCGGGTGCGATCTCGGGGGTTGTGCGCTCCAAGACCGGGCGCGTGCTCGTCGTCAAAGGTGACACCCACAAGGACAAGACGCTCCAGCGGGAGTTCACCGAACGCGAAGACGGCTCCATCGCCGAGACCCGCATCCTCACCGACAAGTTCGTTCCCGTCATCCGCGCGTGGGACATGACACCTGGCTCCGCGACACGGGGCGAGGTGTTGACCATTCGCTGATCCACCGGACGCGCTGCCGTCCTGCTGTACCAACTCGAAGGAGAAACACCATGATCCCCAATCCGTTCAAGCGGCCTGCGCCGCACAAGCAACCGTTGTTCGCACCGAGTACGTTGAAGTTGAGCGAGAAGGTGCATTGGCTGGCCCGGCGAGGCCTGATCGACCCCTTGGCCTATGTCCAGCGCCATGTGCGCGGGGACTGGGGCGAGATCGATGAGGCCACACGCCAAGCCAACGACGTGGCGATCCAACAGGACAACCTAATGATCTCGCAGTTCAGGATCACGCCGGACCTGGCGCTGATCGTCAAGACCAGCGAGGACCACCAGACCACGGTGGTCCAGCTTCCCGAAGAGCGGGACCTGATCTGAGGCCCCACATCGTCATCCTCATCCACCTGACGGAGCCACTTCACTCCGGCAGGGGTGTCGTGGCTCAATGACTCATCAAGGAGGAGCCCATGGCATCGCATCGCATCGAAACCTACTGCCAGCGGCTGGCGTTCCCCATCGGGGCGCTCATCTTCAGCAGAGGTGTAGACCGCCTGGTCCGCGCGGGTCGCCTGGACCCGATCCCGTACTTCAGGCGCCACACCCGTGGCGACTGGGGCGACGTCAACATCCAGCAATGGCAGACGAACAGCAGCGCGCTTCAATCGGGCGCGTCGCTGGAATCGCACTACGTGATCCATCCGGGGCTCGCCATTCGCATCGTCACCGATTCGCAGCGCTGCGCAACCGTCATCGTGCTTCCGTCCGAAGACTGAGCACGGTTCACCTGCGGGCCGCCCAGGCCAGCACCTTCAACCACCCTCAGCCACGCGTCGATTCTCTTCCCACCACGGGGCATGCCATTGCCCCGCTGGGGGTGGTGCATGCCCCATTTTTCTTTGGAGCATCACCATGTCCCTCGATCTCGAAACCACTGCCGCTGAATCCGCGCCCGTACAGGGCGAACTGCTCGACGCGGAATCTTCCCCTCTGACCCTGAGCCTTCAGGATTTTGTCGGCGAGTTCGGCGACGAACTACTCGACGCCCTCAACAGCGCTAATCCGCCGGTCTATACCGGCCAACCGCAGGCGCACCGGCAACTGGTGGTCGCCAGCCTCAAGCGCAAGCTGTTCCCAGCCCAGGCCGAAGTCGTCCACGCCGCCGCCGAGCTGCTGATCGACCGTGGCGAACGTGCTGCGATCGTCAATGGCGAGATGGGCTGCGGCAAGACGACCGTCGGCATTGCCACGGCCGCCGTGCTCAACGCCGAAGGCTATCGCCGCACTCTGGTGCTGTCGCCGCCCCACCTGGTTTACAAGTGGCGGCGCGAGATCCAGGAGACGGTGGCCGGTGCCAAGGTGTGGGTACTCAACGGGCCGGATACGCTCGTCAAGCTCATCAAGCTGCGCGAGCAGTTGGGCGTGCAGCCCACGGGCCAGGAGTTCTTCGTCCTGGGGCGCGTCAGGATGCGGATGGGCTTTCACTGGAAGCCTGTCTTCACCACGCGGCGCACCCGCCACGGCGACGTGGCGGCCTGCCCGGACTGCGGCACGGTCATCACCGACCTCGACGGCGAGCCGGTCAACCCGATCGCGCTCCAAGCCGAGGAGTGCCGCAGGAAGTGCGGCCACTGCGCCGCGCCCCTGTGGACACTGATCCGCCCGCGCAGTCTGTCCGGCAGCGACCAGTCCTCGGCCGTGCTCAAAGCCTTAAAGCGCATACCGACCATCGGAGAGGTCACCGCGCAGAAGCTGATGCAAAAGTTCGGTGACGGGTTCCTGGCGTCGATGCTCGGCGACAACATCCATGAGTTCATCAACCTCATGGATGGCAACGGCGAGCTGGTGTTTTCCGACCGTCAGGCCACGCGCATGGAACGTGCGATGGCCAACATGGAGTTCGGCTTTGGCGAGGGCGGCTATCAGCCGTCCGAGTTCATCAAACGCTACCTGCCGCAAGGCACGTTCGACCTGCTCATCGCCGATGAGGCACATGAGTACAAGAACGGGGGCAGTGCCCAGGGCCAGGCCATGGGCGTGCTGGCGGCGAAGGCTCGCAAGACCTTGCTGCTGACCGGCACGTTGATGGGCGGCTACGGGGACGACCTGTTCCACCTGCTGTTCCGAGCCCTTCCGGGGCGGATGATCGAAGACGGCTACCGCCCGACCACGAGCGGCAGCATGACCTCGGCTGCGATGGCGTTCATGCGCGATCACGGGGTGTTGAAGGACATCTACTCCGAGAGCACCGGCACGGCGCACAAGACGGCCAAGGGCACCAAGGTATCGGTGCGCACGGTCAAGGCCCCGGGGTTTGGCCCCAAGGGCGTGCTGCGCTGCATCCTGCCGTTCACGATCTTTCTCAAGCTCAAGGACATCGGTGGCAACGTCCTGCCGCCGTATGACGAGGAGTTCCGTGAAGTCGCGATGGACACGGCGCAAGCCGCGGCCTACCGCGATCTGGCGGGTCGGCTGACCGCGGAGCTGAAACAGGCTCTGGCGCGACGCGATACGACCTTGCTGGGTGTGGTCCTCAACGTGCTGCTGGCCTGGCCGGATTGCTGCTTCCGGTCGGAGACCGTGGTGCATCCGCGCACGCGCAACACCTTGGCGTTTGTCCCGGCTCAGTTCAACGAGTTCGAGATCAGCCCCAAGGAGCGTGAGCTGATCGACATCTGCAAAGAGGAGAAGGCGCAGGGCCGCAAGGTCCTGGCCTACACGGTCTATACCGGCACGCGCGACACCACGTCGCGCCTGAAGGTGTTGCTGGAGCAGGAAGGCTTCAAGGTGGCGGTGCTGCGCGCGAGCGTGGATGCCAGCCGCCGCGAAGACTGGATCGCCGAGCAACTGGACCGTGGCATCGACGTGCTCATCACCAACCCCGAGTTGGTCAAGACGGGGCTGGACCTGTTGGAGTTCCCGACGATCGTGTTCATGCAGTCGGGCTACAACGTGTACTCGCTCCAGCAGGCGGCACGCCGCTCCTGGCGCATCGGGCAGAAGCAGCCCGTGCGTGTGATCTACCTCGGCTACGCCGGTTCCTCGCAGATGACCTGCCTGGAGCTGATGGCCAAGAAGATCATGGTCTCGCAGTCCACCTCGGGCGACGTGCCCGAATCCGGGCTCGATGTCCTGAACCAGGACGGTGATTCCGTCGAGGTCGCACTGGCCCGGCAGCTTGTCGCCGCATGACACGTTCCACTTACGGCCCTTCGGGGCGTTTTTTTTGCCGCTCCCGGTAAATCGGACGCTGCCTGGTTCGCATTGTTTGCTGCCGCTCGCGGCCTGAGCGGCGATGGTGAGGGCTGGATGTTTCAGGACGCCGAGCTATGTGCCCCTCTCCACCGTGGTTTCACTATCCCGAACGCCGCCTTCTGGCGGGATTTCTCGGCCTGCTGTGGTCGGTGCTGGCCGGTGGCTGCGCGACGACGACTGCGCCGGTCGCGCCCGACACCATCGCGGAAGTCTTGGCCGCGCCTGAACCCGAGGCTTCCGAGTACATCCCGGTCGTGCGCTACGCCCGCTACACACTGGTCGAACTGGCACCCATGGCGGCGCAGCGCGACCTGTTGTTGCAGACCATCGACGTGTCCATGCCCGAGGATGCCCGCGCCACGGTCGGGGATGGGCTTCGGCACGTGCTCAAACGCAGCGGCTATGGCCTGTGCCAGACCGCGCATGCCGTGATCGAGCTGTACGCGCTGCCGTTGCCGGCGGTACACCTGCACCTCGGCCCCATGACCTTGCGCGATGCGCTGCTCACGCTGGCTGGCCCGGCCTGGGAACTGCACGCGGATGACCGCGCACGGCAAATCTGCTTCGAGCGGCCCGGCGATCGCGCGGTCGCCGAGTCCCCATCCGAGCCACCCGCCACCGAGGCGGTGCAGACGTTCCCGCTGGCACCCATGGTTTCGGGAGGCCAGCCATGAACGCCCCGCAACCTGCCCAGCGATCGACCGCCGCCGTGGTGGTGCAGAGCCTGATGTGGCTCTGGTTGATCTTCCTCAGCGTCTTGGCGGCCCTGGGCTACCAGGCCCTCAGCGACCAGGCCGACCAGGAGCGGCTGGATTCCCGCCTGCAACGCCTGGAAGCGCAGGCAACTGGCTTGGCCGAGACGATCGAGGCCATCCAGCAGCGCCCGGCCGTCGCGACGGACGCTGACCTCAAAGACACCCGCCAGATTCTGGAAGCACGCGCGGCCCAGGTCGAGAAATCTCTCAGTGGCTACGCAGCGGCCGACGACCTCCAGGCGCTGCGCGCGGAGGTCGAGCAGATCAAGGCGCGCCAAGCCGCCGCGCGTGCCACCGCACCCGCCCAGCGGCGCGCATCGCGCACGTCCGCCGCCTCCAAGACCGAGCTGCCGCCGCTGCCATTCCGCGTCGTCGGCGCCGAACTGCGCGCCGGCCAGCGCAGCGTGTCCGTCGCGCCGAGCATCGGGGACTTCACGCCCGCCCAACTTCAGGTGCTGCTGCCCGGGGATGCGGTCGGCCCGTGGCGCCTGCAGGCGATCGAGGGCAACACCGCAGTGTTCCAGGCCGGCAACCAGACCCGCCGCGTGGCGATTCCCTGACCGGAGCACCCCATGAAGCCGTCGATCCTCCTTTTCGCGGTCCTGGTGGCGTCGTCGCAATGGCCCGCCTGGGCGCAGCAGCCCGCAACGACCTCGGCGCGCAACGCACAGAGCCAGGAGCGCCCGCTGGCCGCCCGCGTGCTGGACGACCGGGTGGCAACCGAATGGGGCTTGCAGCCACAAGAATGGGCACGCTACCGCGAGCTGATGGATGGGCCGCTGGGTATCTACTCGCCCAACCTGGACCCGCTGTCCGCCCTGGGCATCGAAGCTCGCACGGACGAAGAACGGCGCCGCTATGCGGAACTGCAGGTGCAGGTGGAAGCGCGCCGCGTCGAGAAGCTGCTCGCCTACCAGCGCGCCTACGACGAGGCCTGGCAGCGCCTGAATCCGGGGATGCAGCGCGTGAACCTGCCCGACGACAAGCCGGGCGCCGGCCCATCCAGCAGTCCCTTGCGCGGCAGCGGCCGCATGGCGGTGTTCGTCAAGGACGGCTGCGCAGCCTGCGGACAGCTCGTGCAGCGCCTGCAATCCTCGGGCGCGGAGTTCGACCTGTACATGGTGGGCAGCCGCCAGGATGACGCGCGCATCCGCGACTGGGCCAAGCGCGCGCAGATCGACCCGGCGCGCGTGCGCGCCGGCAGCATCACGCTCAACCACGACGGCGGCCGCTGGCTGTCACTGGGCCTGCCCGGCGATCTGCCCGCCGCCGTGCGCGAAGTGAACGGCCAATGGCAGCGCCAGCCGTAGCCATGCCCCTGCGCGCACTGGTGCTCACTGCCGGCCTGTATGCCGTTGCCGCCCTGGCCCAGGAGGTTCCGCCACCGGCTTACCAGCTTGCCGCCCAGCGCGCAGGCATCCCCTCGACCGTGCTCTACGCCGTGGCCTTGCAGGAGAGCGGCATCCGGCGCAACGGGCGCCTGGTGCCGTGGCCGTGGTCCCTCAACGTCGCCGGCCAGTCGCGCCGCTTCGCCACGCGCGCCGACGCCTGCGCTGGCCTGCAGCAGGCGATGCGCGCCACGCCGCACACGCGCATTGATGCGGGCCTGGGCCAGATCAACCTCGGCTACCACAAGCACCGCTTTACCGGCGCGTGCGACCTGCTGGATCCGTATCGCAACCTGGCCGTTGCCGCCGAGATCCTGAAGGAGCAGCACACCCCCGGCGAGGACTGGCTGCTGGCGATCGGCCGCTACCACCGCCCCGCAGGCGGCGAGCCCGCCGCCCGCTATCGGCGCAGCGTGTCGCGCCACCTTGCCCGCGTGCAGGGCACGCGACCAGCCGCCGCGGTCCTCGCGGCGCGCCAGGAGACCTCCCCATGACGAAACCCCATCCCGCCCATCTCGCGTTCACGGGCCTACTCATGCTGCTGTCAGGCCTGCCGCTGGCCTCGCGTGCCGGCGAGCCACTGATCGTTGTCGAGGACCGTGGCGGCACGTCGGCATTGCCGTACTACGAAGCCCTGAATCTCCAGCCGCGCGCCAACGCACCGGCGCGGCCGTCCATCCCGACGCCCCAGGTTCCTGCCACACGGGCGGACGAAGCCGCGATGCTGCCGGTGCGCAGCGCCAAGCTCACGCCCGGCACCGTCGCGCGACGGGTGATCGAAGCGCCCGGCCTGCGGCCGTTCGTGGTCATCGGCGACGACGAGGCTTCCCGGGCCTGGTTGCAGCGCCGCGCCGCCGCTTTGCGCGAACGTGGCGCGGTCGGCCTGGTCGTCAACGTCGAGACCGCGCAGGGCCTGGCGCGGCTGCGCGCCCTGGTGCCGGGCGTGCCGCTCGCGCCCGTGGCCGGCGACGACCTGGCCGATCGCCTGGGCCTGCGGCACTACCCGGCGCTGATCACGGCCACCGGCATCGAGCAATGAAGCCATGTCGGGCAAACAGCCGGTCGAGGTTCTGCTACGCCCAGCGGTGGAGCTATACACCGTCGCGGCGTGTGCAGGCGCCGCGTTTCTGTGCCTGGTGGCCCCATGGTCGCTCGCGCTGAGCCCGGCCATGGGCATCGGCAGCGCCTTGGCGTTCGGCGCCTACGGCGCGATCCGCTACCGCGATGCCCGCATCATCCTGCGCTACCGGCGCAACATCCGCCGTCTGCCGCGTTACGTGATGACCAGCAAGGACGTGCCGGTCAGCCAGCAGCGCCTATTCGTGGGGCGCGGCTTTCTCTGGGAGCAGAAGCACACGCATCGGCTGATGCAGACGTACCGGCCCGAGTTCCGCCGCTACGTCGAGCCGACGCCGGCCTACCGGCTGACCAGGCGCCTGGAGGAACGGCTGGAGTTCGCGCCATTGCCGCTCTCGCGCCTGCCGAAGCTCACCGGCTGGGACGCGCCTTTCAACCCCGTGCGCCCGTTGCCGCCTGTCGGCGGCCTGCCAAGGCTGCACGGCATCGAGCCCGACGAAGTGGACGTCAGCCTGCCGCTGGGCGAGCGCGTCGGGCACTCGCTGGTGCTGGGCACCACGCGGGTGGGCAAGACGCGCCTGGCCGAGTTGTTCGTCACGCAGGACATCCGTCGCAGGAATGCTGCCGGCGAGCATGAGGTCGTCATCGTCATCGACCCCAAGGGGGATGCCGATCTCTTGAAACGGATGTACGTCGAAGCCCAGCGCGCTGGCCGCGAAGGCGAGTTCTACATCTTCCACTTGGGCTGGCCGGAAATCAGCGCCCGCTACAACGCCGTGGGCCGCTTCGGTCGGATCTCGGAAGTGGCGACACGCATCGCGGGGCAGCTCTCCGGCGAAGGCAACAGCGCGGCGTTCCGCGAGTTCGCATGGCGCTTCGTGAACATCATCGCCCGCGCCCTGGTGGAACTGGGGCAGCGCCCGGACTACATGCTGATCCAGCGCCACGTCATCAACATCGACGCGCTGTTCATTGAGTACGCCCAGCACTACTTTGCCAAGACGGAGCCCAAGGCCTGGGAGGTGATCGTCCAGATCGAGGCCAAGCTCAACGAGAAGAACATCCCAAGGAACATGATCGGGCGCGAGAAGCGTGTGGTGGCGCTGGAGCAATACCTCTCCCAGGCGCGCAACTACGACCCTGTGCTCGATGGCCTGCGCTCGGCGGTGCGCTACGACAAGACCTACTTCGACAAGATCGTTGCATCGCTGCTGCCGCTGCTGGAAAAGCTCACGAGCGGCAAGATCGCCCAGCTCCTGGCGCCGAACTACTCCGACCTGGCCGACCCGCGCCCGATCTTCGACTGGATGCAGGTGATCAGGAAGCGCGCCGTCGTCTATGTCGGCTTGGACGCGCTGTCCGATGCGGAGGTCGCCGCAGCGGTCGGCAACTCGATGTTCAGCGATCTCGTCTCGGTGGCTGGGCACATCTACAAGCACGGAATCGACGATGGCCTGCCGGGCGCATCGGCTGGTGCGCGCGTGCCGATCAACGTGCATGCGGACGAGTTCAATGAATTGATGGGTGACGAGTTCATTCCGCTCATCAACAAGGGCGGTGGCGCGGGCCTGCAAGTCACCGCCTACACGCAAACGCTTTCGGACATCGAGGCCCGCATCGGCAACCGCGCGAAGGCCGGCCAAGTGATCGGGAATTTCAACAATTTATTCATGTTGCGCGTGCGCGAGACGGCCACCGCGGAACTGCTGACGAGGCAGTTGCCGAAGGTCGAGGTCTATACGACCACCATCGTCTCGGGCGCGACGGACAGCTCAGACATCCGCGGCGCGACGGACTTCACGTCGAACACCCAGGACCGCATCAGCATGGCCAGCGTGCCGATGATCGAGCCGTCACACGTCGTCGGTCTGCCCAAGGGCCAATGCTTCGCGCTGCTGCAGGGCGGCCAGCTTTGGAAGGTGCGCATGCCGCTTCCGGCGCCAGACCCCGATGAAGTGATGCCGACGGACTTGCAGCAACTGGCCGGGTATATGCGCCAGAGCTACAGCGAGGCCACGCAGTGGTGGGAGTTCACCAGTTCCGCAGCCTTGCCGCATGCAGCCTTGCCCGACGACCTGCTGGATGACGCCGCTCCAGCCGAGCCTGACGCGGTGGCCACCGGCGCCGACGACAGCACCGGCGAGGCCGCACCATGAAGGATGCCGCCTCGACCGCGCAGCGGGAGCAGAACCAGCGCCAGGGGCTGATCGTCGGCACCATCACCTTGCCGTTCCGGCTGCTCGGGGTGCTCATCGGCTCGCTGCTGTTCTCGATCGTGGTGGAGTGCGTCGGCATGCACCTGTTCTGGAAGGACCAGGGCTGGCGCCACTCCCAGCAGATGCTGCAGTACGAACTCGGGCACCTGTCCAACCACTTCACGCGCAGCGTGGTGGTGCAGGAGCCCGGGCGCACGGCGCACGAGCTGGTGGATACCGGGTACGAGTGGGTGTTCGTGCGCTCGGGGTTGCTGGAGCGCATGAGCCAGACCGCCGAGCGCGCCCGCGCGGCCAGCCACGGGCAGAGCCGCAACTTCCGCTACTACATCAGCCAAGTCTATGTCTGGGCCGAAAGCTACCTGATCGCTGCGGCCTTCACGACGCTCACCTTCCTGGTGCGCCTGCTGGTCCTGGTACTCACGCTGCCGCTGATCCTCACTGCAGCATTCGTCGGCCTGATCGACGGCCTGGTGCGACGGGATGTGCGCCGGTTCGGCGCGGGCCGCGAATCCGGCTTCATCTACCACCGCGCGAAGGCCAGCCTGATGCCGTTGGCCGTGCTGCCTTGGGTCACCTATCTCGCACTGCCCATAGCGGTGCATCCTCTGGTCATCCTGCTGCCCAGCGCGGCGTTGCTGGGGATGGCAGTCAGCCTGACCGCAGGCAGCTTCAAGAAGTACTTATGAGGTGACACGGGCGGCACTGCTCTGCAAAGCCGTGTGCCGTTCATCGGTTCTGCAGGGTATCAAGAGCAGCATCCAACGCCGTAACCGCCTCGACGACCGTTCTTACCGTCGCCCGATCGAACTCATGATCGCGCTGAGCGTCGTGCACACCGCTATTGAGGTAACCCCATTCAATACTCGTACCGCTGACATTGAGCAGCCTGACCAACGCCCCTACGGCATCCGGCGCACCCGCATGTTGCGCCGCGATACGCTCGACGGCCGACCGCAACTTGGTGCATTTATTGTTCAGCTCCCAAGGCGCGCGGGGCCCGCTCAGCTTGATGTCGATCCGGCCGTCCGCCCGCCGACCCAGCCACGTCCACAGGCGGTCCGTCAGACTCTCCAGCGCCGGCCGGGCCTGGCGCAGTGCCTCGCGTTTCTCGTCAGCCGCCAACGCCTGCTGGGCCAGAAGAACATAGTTCTTCGCTGGCGGGTCGCTGTCGACCCGCAGTTCGTGCTCTCCCTGATGCGGGAGAAACTTGTAGCGCTTGATGGCCGCGGCGCGGCGCACGCCCAACTCCTGCTGGATGCGGTGCAGGAACTCCTCTGCGTGCGAGGTGAGGATAACCTGCTTGCCGTGGAGCAAACCGTCCTCGAAGAAGGTACGCCAGATGCCATCGCGATGGTCGTCGTCTATCGCATTGACGACGTCATCGAAGATGACCACGGGGCAGCCCTGCGCGAGGTTCTTGGCAAGCAGAATCGCCAGACCCAAGCATTTGATGTGCCCTTCGCTGAAGACGATCAACGCGTCGTAGCGCACGCCCGGCTCGCCGGCGAACTCCACCTCGATCTTGCCGTTCTCGGCCACGGGCAACCACAGCGCGTGCAGCAGATCGCCGGGCGGATCGGCCCGGTTGAATGCGTTGTAGAGATGGCGGGCTTGGTCTCCCAGCCCCTGTAGCAGAACCCCCGGCAGAGCGGTCAGGTATGCCTGAATCTCGGGTAGGAAGCCGTCGTAGGCGGCCTTGACCCGCTGATGGTGCACCACCACCGGCATTTCGTCCGTGGCCGCCTGGATCAGGCCGCGGTTCGCGTCGTCGAATTGGGCCACGGTTTGGCGGGCGGCCGCCAGCTCCTGATCCGCAGTCGTGCGCATGGTCCGCAGCCGTTCGATCTCCAGCTGATGCTGTTGCAGGCGGTCCCGCTCCTGGGCCATCGCGCCGCGCTGGGCATGCACGTCGCGCGCCTGCGCGTCGAAGCCTTCGATGATCTGTGCGATCCGTAAGAGGGCTTGCCAGGCGCGCTGGTCCCCATTCACCCAGCCGCCGAGCCAATTGCCCGCCGACGTGGGAGGCAGCAGTGGCAGGCCCGCGGCCTGCGATTCGGCAGGACAAGCGACCCCAGCCGCCGCCACCACGCGGCGCATTTCGTCCCACAGCGCTCGGACCGCCTCGCTCAACTGCGTCCGATGCCCGGCCTCTTGCTGCTGCAGGACGGCCAGTTGCGCGAGCTGCTCCAGGCCCATTCGCGCCCTGGCGAACGGGTCCTGTGCCACAGCGGCCAGTCCGGTTCCACATGCCGGACACGCGGTCGCCCCGTCCGCCAACGCTTGCACGGCCTCGTAGAGCTTCGCGTACGACACCTCGCCCGCGCGGGCCGCGAGTTGCGCGGAAGACGCTTGCCACAGTCCCTGGACGCGGTAGGCCTCTGCCAGCAACGCTTGCAGGCGGGCCTGGGTCACCTCGTGAATGGCAGGCGGGTTGGCGTCCAGCTGAGCCTGGACATACGGTAGCCGTCCTTGCTGCTGCGGCGTACCCAGCAGCCAGTCCACGCAGGCTTGATAGGTCGCGCCAGGTGACATGCGCTGCGCCAAAGCTTGTTCCAGGCCCTCGACCGCTGCGATCTTCTGCGGGTAGGCGGCGATGGTCTGTTCGGAGTTCGCCAACCGCAGGCGACGCTGCGCCAGCTGCGCCGCCTGCACGCCGGCAAGCATCAGGTCCTGATCGAGCGAGGGGTTGAAGCCGCGCACGAACTCGCTGAACTGGTCCACGCCGAACAGGGTGGCGATGAGCTGGCGCTGATCGCTCGGGGTCCGCGCGGCGATTCGGGCGAAATCGTCGAGGCGGTTCTTCTCGATGAAGCAGAAGCGATACTCAGCTTCGTCGGGCTGGACGGCCTGCGCTTCGCCCGCCGCCGTAGACGACAGGACTGGCGCGACGTGGCGGCGCAGGCGAGCGTTGTTGCAGTACGTCCGCTGGTCGACCCGCTTGGCCTGCGCTTCGCTGATCGAACCGAGCATCGCCACTTCCAAGGCTTCGCAGAAGCTGCTCTTGCCGGTGCCGTTGGCACCGTAGACCAAGGTGATGTCATGGCTGAGGTCGAACGTCTCCTGCCGCATGAATCCTCGAAACGGCCCGACTTCGAGCTGGTGCAGTCGCCCGAGCGCCGGCCCGTTTTCGGGGCCGCGCGCGTCCCCGTCGTAGGCGACAGGCATCTGCGCCAGATGCGCGATGGCCAGCGGCGCCAAGCGCGTGGAGCGCCCCCGGCGTGCAGCACCGACCTCGGCCAGTGGCTGCAGGTGATCGAGCACCAGGTGCGCCAGCCGGCGCACGTCGTCGTGCACGTGCCGCTGCGCCAAGTGCGCCAGGAACCGGTGGTACTCCGAACGTATGCTTGCCACAGCGCCCCCTCACTTGGTCAACCACTGACCGTAAGCCTCCACATCGATCATGGGGACCGTTCCACTGAACTGAAGCTGCGCGATCAGCTTGAAAAGAAACGCGGTCGCCGGCTTGTTTTCGTTGGTGTAGCTGTACGCGCCGCTGGCTTGGTCATAGAAAAAGTGCCCGTGGGCGGCAACGCATCCGATGTCCAGACGCCCCTCGGTGAGGTTTGCGTTCAGCGCCTTGTCCATGGATGGACCCAATGCAGGACTCCATTCGCTCTCGAAGGTGAGCAAGCCACCCAGAATCGGAATCAACGGCTTCGCTGGGTAGGTCCCGCCAGCGTGCGGGATCGGCAGGCTCGTGCGGTGCAGCCTGCGCACACTGGCGACCTTCTCCTGGGCATAGGCCACAAGCCCCGCGTCAGCCGTCTGCTTGGCCTCGAAAACGGCGTACACGCTTTCGGCTGGAATGATCGTCTCGTTCTCGTAGGTGAAGATAAAAGGCGAATATTGCCGATCAAACACCACCACATCGATCTGCTGGCTGAAGTTCCCCAGGCTGTCCACCACATGCGCCTTGGCCGCCTGGTACCGTTTGGGCAGATAGGTATCCAGCATGTCGATCCAGACGTTCTCGCTCGCATCCCCCTTCGTACCCGGGTGACCGAAGGTCTTGCGTACTACGGACAAGCGCTGCTGGATGTCCTCATGCAGGGACGACAGGAGCTGGGAAAGCGACCACTGGGACATGCTGTACCTCGATGGGACGTGTATGGAAGCCGATGGAATCAGGACAGTGGGAACTTGGGGCCAAACAGTGCGCGCCAGGCGCGAAGCGCTTCGATATTGCGACCACGACGCGCGTGGTCGATGGCGATGCTTGCGTCTTGGCTCGCCTGGAACAGCAGCTGCTGCGCGCGCTGCTTGCGCGCGGCATCCATATCGTTGCTGATCGCCGGGCCAAGTCCGGCGGGATCCGGCCACTCGTCATGAACTCGATCGGCAAGCGTGGCAAAGAACGACTGGATCTCGCGATCGAACGATCCTCCCCAGCCGCCGTAAAGACACTCAAGGGCCATTACCTCGATCAGGAACGAGGGCTTCACCGGCTTCAGATCGCCGTGCTTGGGATTGTTGTTCCAGTACTTCACCATGCGCACGAGACCTTTCCACTCATTGCCATAGGCTTGGTGCGCTGCGGTCGCCTTGTCCTTATGGATCTCCGGGTCCGTCTTGATCCACTTTCCGGACGCCGTATCGGGGATCTCATACTGGTCGCCGGTATCGAATGCGGGCACCGCATCCACGCTGACCACCCGGTAGTCCGTGTTGTCCTCCGCGTCGATGTGAACACCGAAATCCACGTTGATCGAGCGCGCCTGTTTGCGCACGGCCGCCGAACCGTATTTCTCCACCAATGCAGAGTGGAAATCATCCAGCACTACCGATGCGGCCTTGCCGTGGTAATGCTTCTCCGAGTCCTTCAGCACGAAGAAGATGTCGATATCCTTGAGCGGCTTCGTCTTCGTGTATCGAGCATAGGAACCGGTCAGGAAGCTGCGCGCAATGCCGAACTTGGTCTGCAGGTAGTCCCGCACTTCGTTCTGGCGTTGCGAGGCATTCTTCTGTTCGCGTTCGTTGAGTTCCAGACGCGACTTGAACTTGCGAAAAGCTTCATCGATCGACAGCATCAGCGTTGCCTCCAATATCCGGCCTGACCCGCCAGGCCGCTGTGTTCGACAGTCGAGCCTAGGCTCTGCTTGACCATTCCATCCGTCGAGCGATAACTTCCTTTGCTCCATCCCTCCACATCAGGTCGCCCTGGCTTTGTATCGAGCATTAACTTGTACTTGGCCTGCGATGGCAGCAGCCCAGCTTTCTTGATCGCGTACTTCAACTGCTCGGTATCTGTCCAGAAGCTGCCGTCGCCATCGGACCACCCATACACGATGTCGATATCCCATCGGGTCACGAGCTTGTCGGTTGCCGGGTTGTAGATCTCCAGAATCACCTTGCGCAGATCACCGGTCCCGAGCCACGTCTTGATGGCTCGGGTATTGCTCTCCCAGCGATCCGCAAAGTGCTCAGGGTCCAGCCCACTGAGCAGGATGATGTCTTTCAAGCTCTTGAGGATGTTGTCGGTCACATAGGTAACCGAGTGCGTGTACGAGTAGGTGGCGACGGTGCTCATGACTTGAGGAAACCTCCGAGGTCGAGCGACAGCGCTTGCCCAGCATCGGCCTGCGCCTGCGTGGCAATTCCTTGGCTCAAGTCCCGTGCAATGATGCGAGAACTGTGCTTTTTGAGCGCGCTTTGCACCCAGCCGAGCTGCTCCTTCGGACACGGCAGCGAGACTCCCCAGTCTCCCTTCAACGGCTCGAACCCCAAGACTTCTTCGTTGGCATCATCACCATAGATCGCGTCTTCGTCGAAGAGGCAGTAGATCCTGGTCCGTGGTCCATCGCATGTCGCAACGATGGGCGCGCTCTTGGGTGCCTGGTCGGCGATCAAGCTGGCGGCCACGCCCGTCACGGCCCTGAGTTCAGAGCGAGCCGTGCCGTCCTTGCCCTGAGTGAGCAGTTCGACAATGGCATCCCATGTCTGCAACGCATCGCGGTGCGGCGAGCTGCGAAACGTCCGGCTGACAACGGTGGTCATTTTTGCTTCCCTCCTTGAAGGCGCATTTGCTTTGCCTGTCGTATCGCACTGCGCAAGTGCTCTACGGAAAGCTTGTTCGGATCGATAGCCACTTGCGGGTCGGCCGCGAGGGCGTTGGCTACGACCTTGCGAATGGCCCGACCATCCAATCCGACGCACTCGCCAGCGCACGCGTCGAACTGGTGAGCCGAGGAAAGCTTGCCAATCCCCGGAAATGTCTTTGCCAGGCCATTCAGGCAGTCCACTAGGATCTGCTTGCAGGCATCCTTGCCGGGCAGTGGCACCTCCATCACCATGTCGCAACGAGATAGGAAGGCACTGTCGACGGCCTGTGGGAAGTTGCTGGTGGCCACGAACAGCAGATGCGGGTTGCGTTCGGCCAACATGTCCAACTGCACCAACACCGCGTCGGTGGCCCGGTGCACATCAACCGGGTTGGCTTCCAGGCTGAGCTTCGCTCGATCAGCCGCAAGCGTTTCGACCTCGTCCAGAAGGACGATCGTCGGGCCCGCCGCTGCGGATTCTGCGATCGATTGCGAGAACAGGTCTGCCACGGCGCGTTGAGTCTTTCCCATTGCAGAGCTCGTCAGCGTGTGAGGCTCCACTTCCAGCAATCGAAACTTCGCAGAAGAAAAAGATTCGGCCACACGATGCGCCAAGCCCCGTGCCAAGGAGGTCTTCCCAGTCCCGGCGGGCCGACCAACAAGATCACGCCGTGCAGGGGGAGTACCGTGCGCTCCACCTTGGGGCGCACCGTGAAGTTGACGATCGCTTGTGACAGCAACTGTTTTTTGATGGCTTCGTCCATCACGATCGAATCCCACAAGTCACCCAGCGACTTATCCGGCAGCTTCCAGCTTCGATGGATGCCTTTCGGCAAAGTGGCGTCTGATGAAGGATTCTTGGTCATCCGTGGCTCTCGGCGGGTCAGAGAATGGTGCGATAGGTCGCCAGCACCTTGGTCGTTTGCACAAGGCCTTGGCGCAGCAGGATTTCGAGATAGCGGTCCACATCGATCGGCGGATGCTTGAGTTGGGCACGCTGGCGCTGCGCAGCCGACACTACGGCGGCCGCATCCAGATCCAGCAGGTTGTCCACAAACTCATCGGGGTGCTGCGATTCGATGCCGTACGGAGCCAGCAGATCGTTCGGGAAATCACGTTCGTTGAACGTCACAATCACGCTCGCACCGCAGCGAATCGCCGCAGCCAGGACGTGCCGATCGTTCGGATCGGGTAATGTCAGGCCTGCCACGAGCGCTTCGTAGCCCTCCACCAAGCCGTCCGGAATGGCCCTGTCCATGAGATCCGACGTCCTGTCGACCTGAACCCGGGTGAGATCGGGGCGGTTGATCAACAGATTGCGTTTCCACTCCTCATGAATGGCTTGGCTCCACCGCGCCCGGAAGCGGCCAGACAGGCCGAGCCACATCAGGAAATCCCGCAGTGGCGCGGGATATAGAACGCACGCGTCGTAGACGGCGGTGAATGGGGAATGCCTCATTCGTATCCCATTCCCAACTCTTGCGACTGCTGAGCGAGTTCGGCCATCGCCTGCTCACTGGCGCGCTCGCGCGCTTCCTTGTACTGCATCAGATCGGCGAACCTCACCCTGCGGTGCTTGCCGGTGCGATGAAATGCCAACACCCCATCTTCTAGCAGCTTGACGAAATGGGGACGGGACACGTTGAGCAAGTCCGCCGCCTCTTGGGTCGTCAGCTCTGCATGGACGGGCACCACCTTTACTGCATTGCCATCGGCCAACTCGGCCAGGATGTCGACCAGCAGGCGTAAAGCCGAGGTAGGCAGTTCCACCTGATGAGCCTGTTTGTGGTCATCAAAGATCTGGATGTGCTGCGTCTCGAACTGGGTTGCGAGGTAAGCCGCCAAGGCACGTTGACCCTGGACGGCTGCCTTAACCTCTCCCGCGGCGGGAAGGGTCATCTTGGATTGGGCAGTGGCGGTGGTCATGGGTAGCTCCTAAGCGAAAACGGTTGCAGAGCCGATCATATTCGAAACACTCGAAAAACGCAATAATCGAAACTCCACCCGGGCTTTTGTAGGTTCGCTCGCGGTATGCCCAATCCGGTCGTCCGCCAGTTCCTATTGTTTGCGGCCTAAAACAGCCCTGATCTCCACGATCACCCCATTGCTGATCACACAGGAATGGCGCGATGGTGGCTTCGATCTGGCTGCGCGCCGCGCATCGCGGCGTGCCCACTTTTCTCGTGACGGCCCTCCTGCTGGGTCAGTCCCAGATGGCCTTGGCCGAGTCTCCGGCACAGCGCCAGGAGCTGGTCGCCGCACTGCGCCAGCTCGACGCGCTGGAGCGCACCGTCGCGGACAGCGCCGCGCATGCCCCCATCCAGCCGGGCGAGCGCTACCACTTCGACTACCCGCGGCTGCTGGCTGACCTGGCGCGCGTTCGCGCCGGCATCCAGTTTCACCTGACGCCATCGCGCGCTCAGCCGCGCGACCCCTCCGAACTGGCCGGCGACTACCGCACCGAGCGGGCGGCCGAGCCGCTGCCGGCGACGACTGCGGGGGCAAGCAATGAACGGCGCCCAGGTCTCGGCATTTCAAGCCAACAGCGGCATCGCGCCTTCCGCAATGGCGACCGTCCTGGTCGGCGTCGTGTTCGCGGTCCTGCTCGTGTGGGGCGTCTGGGCCATCCGAACGGCCTACGTGGGGTGGTCCGAGAGCCGCCTCAACCAGCGCCAGTTCCTCGGCGTCTGCATCCGCTTCGTCGCGATGTACCTCGTCCTGAGTTTCTTCCTTCTGTCCTGACCTGAAAGGCCCGACCATGCACAACCGCATCCTCACTTCCCGTCTCGCCCAGCGCGCCGCCATGGCCCTGGGCGCCGCCGCGCTGCCCGCGCTGTCGTTCGCGCAAGGCCTGCCGCAGTTGGAGAACCCGACCCGCGGCACCGGCAACGGCATCATGGAAACGATCAGGAACTACGGCTACGACATCATCATGCTCGTAGCCCTCCTGGTCGTGGCGTCGATGTTCATCGGCGTCTGCTACCACGCCTACGGCACCTACGCGGAAATCCACACCGGCCGCAAGACCTGGGGCCAGTTTGGCCTCACCGTCGCGATCGGTGCCGTGCTGCTCGTGATCGGCATCTGGCTGCTCACCGAAGCCACCGGCATCCTGTAAGGCGAGGCCGGTATGTCCGAGCAGCAGCACGTCCGTGCGGACGGGACGGTCACGTTCCTTCCGCATCGGCTCAACCGCCACCCTGTTGTCGTGCGCGGCCTCACCGCCGACGAACTGTGGATCTGCTGCGGCCTGTCCGGCGCCGCCGGCCTGCTGGTCGGCGCGCCGCTGTCCTGGGTGTTCCGCACGATCGCCATCGCGCCGACGTTCGTCGTCCTGGGCGTGGCCCTGGGCGTCTTCATCGGCGGCGGCATCCTGCGCCGGCTCAAGCGCGGGCGCCCCGACACCTGGCTGTACCGGCAACTGCAATGGCGCATCGCCACGCGCCATCCACTGATGGCGGGATGGGTAGGCGGCCACGTGCTGATCTCGCGCTCCGGCTTCTGGTCCACCCGAAGGTCCGTTGCAAGGGGGGCACGATGAGCCGCTTCAAGAACGAGATCACCCACCTGCAGGCGCACATCAAGACCTTGCGCCTGGGCGCGGGCGCGCTGGTCATTGTCGCCCTGGTCATGGGCGGCGGCTGGTGGAGCGCGCCGCGCGACCTGACCATCCACGTCCCGCCCGACCTGCGCTCTGGCAGTACCCGCAAGTGGTGGGAAGTGCCGCCCGAATCGGTCTATGCGTTCACGTTCTACGTGTTCCAGACGCTGAACCGCTGGCCGACCAATGGCGAAGAAGACTACTCGCGCAACCTCCACACGCTCTCGCCGTACCTCACCCCGTCCTGCCAGGCCTTCCTTCGCGCGGACTACGACTACCGCCGCTCCACCGGCGAGCTACGCCAGCGCGTGCGCGGCATCTACGAGATTCCCGGCCGCGGCTATGGCGACGACCCCACGGCGCGCGTGCGCACCGTGTCCGATCGCGACTGGGTGGTGACGCTGGACATCACGGCGGACGAGTACTACGGCGCCGAGCAGGTCAAGCGCGCCCTGGTGCGTTATCCGATCAAGGTCACGCGGGTGGACGTCGATCCCGCCCGCAACCCGTTCGGCCTGGCGCTGGACTGCTACGAAGGCGCGCCCCAGCGCATCAGTGCACCGGAGCCGGCGCGCCCGGCGTCGAGTGGCCTGTCTCCGCAAGCGCCTCAAGGAGGAAACACCCCATGAAGCATCCTGTACTCGCGCTGCTGGGGCTACTGGCCGTGGCCGCGGCACCCGTCGCCCAGGCGGTGGAGATCCTGCGTTGGGAACGCATGCCACTGGCAGTGCCGCTGAAGGTCGGTCAGGAACGCATCGTGTTCATCGACCGGAACGTGCGCGTGGGCGTGCCCGCGGGCGTGGGCGAACGCCTGCGCGTGCAGAGTGCGGGTGGCGCGGTGTACCTGCGCGCCAGCGAGCCGATCGAGCCCACGCGGTTGCAACTGCAGGACGCCGACACGGGCGCGCTGATCCTGCTGGACATCGCAGCCGAACCGCCCAAGGACGGGGAAGCCGAGCTGGAGCCGGTGCGCATCGTCGAGGGTGACAGCGCACCGGGACGCTATGGCGAGCAGGCCGACAGTGCCGAGGCCCCGGCACGCGCCCAGGGCCAGGCAGGTGCGCGGACCGCGCGGCGCGAAACTCCGGTCCCTGTCGTGCTGACGCGCTTCGCCGCGCAGAACCTCTACGCACCGCTGCGCACCGTCGAGCCGCTTCCGGGCGTCATGCGGGTCAACCTGCCCCGCGACCTCGACCTGGACACACTGATGCCAACGCTGCCGGTGCGCGCGGTCGCGCTCGCGTCGTGGCGCCTGGAAGACCAATGGGTGACTGCCGTGCGCCTTACCAACACCGGCGCCGACTGGGTCGCGCTCGACCCGCGCGTGCTGCAAGGCGATTTCCTCACCGCCACCTTCCAGCACGAGGCGCTGGGCCCGCGCGGCACGCCCGAGGACACGACCGTCCTCTACCTGGTCACGGGCGGCCGCGGCCTCGCGCAGTCGCTGCTGCCGGCGATTCACCGCTTCGACCCTGCCGTGCATCTGCCGCAGCCGGACGGCGACGAGAACGCCAAGGAGGCCCGCCATGCGCAGTAACGGCCTGCTCAAGTGGCTGATGATCCCTGTCGCCATCCTGGTGCTGTTCGTCGGTATCCGGCTGTTCTCGGGTGGAGGCAGCACGGCGCCACCCGCGGCGGACAACGGCGCCCAGCTCACGCCCGAGGAAATGAAGGCGCTGGGCATCGAAGGCGACACCCCGCGCGACACCGTGGCGACGCTCGTTGCCCAAGTGAAGCAGTTGCGCACCGAGCTTCAGACCGCGCTCTCGGACAACAAGTCGCAGCGTGAAGAGAACCAGCGACTGCGCCAGCGCGAGAACTCCATCGACCAGCGCATCAACTCGGCGCTCGAATCCGAGCGGTCCAACCTGCGCCGCGACCAGGAGCAGGCGGCCAGCGCGCGCCAGCAGACCGAAGGGCTGCTCGCCGACCTGCAGCGGCGCCTGGACAGCATCGGCGGGCGCGGCGGCGGCCATGCGGACCTGCCCGTGGGCCTGGGGCTGCAGGGCGGCGACGAGGCCGGCATGGAGGGCGGCGTGCGGTGGGTCGAGCCGGACGACGCAAAGCCCGCCGAGGGGCGCAACGGCGGTCGTGGCGCGAGCGGCGGAATGAGCTTCCCCACGAGCTTCGGCCCGGCGCAGAGCACGCTCGAAACCACCGCGGAAACCGTGGCCAACGCGGGCGCCCGCGCCTCTGGGGTCAAGAGTGCCAAGCCGGTCTATACCGTGCCGACCAACTCCACGCTCATGGGTTCGGTCGCCATGACCGCGCTGATCGGCCGCGTGCCGATCGACGGCACGGTCAACGATCCCTATCCGTTCAAAGTCCTGGTCGGGCCGGACAACCTGACCGCCAATGGCATCGACATTCCCGACGTGGCCGGCGCCGTGTTCAGCGGCACCGCATCGGGCGACTGGACGCTTTCGTGCGTGCGCGGCCAGGTGCGCAGCATCACGTTCGTCTTCAACGACGGCACGATCCGCACGATCCCCGAAGACCGCGAGGGCAACCAGCAGAACAACCAGCAACGCGACGGCTTGGGCTGGATCAGCGACCCGCACGGCATCCCCTGCGTCAGCGGCGAGCGGCGCAGCAACGCCCAGCAGTACCTCGGCTCGCAGGCCCTGATCACCGCGGCCGGTGCCGGCGTGGCCTCGCTCATCGAGAGCGACAGCGGCCGCATGTCCTATGTCGGCTCGGACGGCTCCATCGGCACCGTGGGCATCACCGGCCAGGAAGCGGTCGGCCAGATTCTCGCGGGCGGTGTCCGGGACATGTCGGCCTGGGTCAACAAGCTCTACGGCCAGGCGTTCGCCGCCGTCTATGTGCAGCCCGGCGCCAAGGTCGCCGTCCACCTCGAAAAACCGCTCGCCATCGACTTCGATCCCGAAGGCCGCAAGGTCGATCACCGCGCAGGAGAAAGCCATGCTCTCGAACTCGATTAAGGGCCTGGTGCTGGCCCTCGCCGTCGCGGTGCTCGGCGGCTGCGCCACCAGCAAGGAAAAGCTGCTGACCCACGGTGACCGCACGATGATGGACATCTGGCAGCAGGAGGCCGGCGACGGCGGTGGCGCAGCCGGACGGAACGCCGGCCGCCAGCTGCTCGATGCGCGCCAGAGCCTGCGTCGGCCCCTGACCGACGCCGACGTGCAGGCCGCACCTGTCGAGCAGATGCGCTACACGCGCACCGCGCGCAATGAGGTCCACCGCCAGTTCCAGCGCCTGCCCAATCCCGATCTCGTGATGTACGTGTACCCGCATCTGGCCGGCACCGATCCCGTGCCGGTGCCCGGCTACACGACCGTCTTCCCGCTCTACCAGCGCATCCAGTACGCGATGCCGGGCGAGCGCGTGGAGGACTACTGATGCGGTGGAAACTCCCATGGCCGAAGCTGGCCGGCGCCGGCTCCAGTAGCCCGGCTAGCGATGAGCAGCCGGACAGCTGGCAGCGCCACGTCGAGGCCTTGCGCCAGGCCGGCATCCCCGAACCCGGTTCGGCAGTCCACGGCCGCAAGCCAGCGACCGTGGCCGACGAGCAGGCGCTGTACGACGTTGCGCCGTCCTTCGTGGAACTGCTGCCCTGGGTGGAGTTCTTGCCCGGGTCGAAATCGATGCTCCTGGAGGATGGCCAATCGGTGGCGGCGTTCTACGAACTGGTGCCGCTGGGCACCGAAGGCCGGGAACCCGGCTGGCTCGCGCATGCCCGCGACGCCCTGGAAAACGCGCTTCAGGACAGTTTCGATGAACTGGACGAGAACCCGTGGGTGCTCCAGCTCTATGCCCAGGACGAACCGAGCTTCGACCAGTACATGCAGACCTTGCGCGATTACGTGCAGCCACGTGCGCGCGGCTCGGCGTTCACCGAGTTCTACTTGCGCTTCTTCGGCCACCACCTGCGCGCTGTGGCCAAGCCCGGCGGCCTGTTCGAGGACACGGTGGTCACGCGGCTGCGCTGGCGCGGCCAGACGCGGCGGGTGCGCATGGTGATCTATCGCCGTGCAACTGGGCAGGCAAGCCGCCGCGGCCAGACGCCCGAGCAGATGCTGAACATCGTCTGCGACCGCCTGTGCGGCGGCCTGGCGAACGCCGGCATCCAGGCACGGCGCATGGTCGCAGCCGACGTCCACGACTGGCTGCTGCGGTGGTTCAATCCGCGCCCGGCGATGCTTGGACCGAGTGCAGAGGACCGGGAGCGCTTCTACGCGCTGGCGCGCTACCCCGACAGCACCGAAGAAAGCGAGGCCGGCGAAATCGAGCTGGCGAGCGGGCGGGATTTCAGCCAGCGGCTGTTCTTCGGCCAGCCACGCTCCGACGTGGAGCACGGCACCTGGTATTTCGACGGCATGCCGCACCGCGTGCTGATCACCGACCGGCTGCGCATGCCGCCCGGCACCGGACACCTGACCGGCGAGACCCGCAAAGGGGATGCCATCAACACGCTGTTCGACCAGATGCCGGAAGACACCTTGCTGTGTCTCACGATGGTCGCCACGCCGCAGGATGTCCTGGAAGCGGATCTCAACCACCTGGCGAAGAAGGCCGTGGGCGAGACGCTGGCGTCGGAGCAGACGTTGAAGGACGTGCAGGAAGCCCGCTCCCTCATCGGCAGCGCACACAAGCTCTACCGGGGGACGCTGGCATTCTACCTGCGCGGACGCGACGAAGCGGAACTGGACCGGCGCGGCCTGGACCTGGCGAACGTGATGCTCAATGCTGGCTTGCAGCCGGTGCGCGAGGACGACGAGGTGGCGCCGCTCAACAGCTACTTGCGGTGGCTGCCATGCTGCTACAACCCCGGCCAGGATCGGCGCAAGTGGTACACCCAACTGATGTTCGCTCAGCACGCGGCGAACCTGTCGCCGGTGTGGGGCCGCGCTCAAGGTACGGGGCACCCGGGCATCACGATGTTCAACCGCGGTGGCGGGCCGATCACCTTCGACCCGCTCAGCCGCCTGGATCGGCAGATGAACGCCCATCTGTTCCTGTTCGGCCCCACCGGCTCCGGCAAGAGCGCCACGCTCAACAACCTCTTGAATCAGGTCACGGCCATCTACCGACCGCGGCTGTTCATCGTGGAGGCTGGCAACAGCTTCGGCCTGTTCAGCGACTTCGCACGCATGCTCGGGCTGACGGTAAACCGGGTCAAGCTGGCCCCAGGTTCGGGCATCAGCCTCGCGCCATTCGCAGACGCGCGTCGGCTGATCGAGACGCCCAGCGACGTGCAGACGCTCGACGCCGACGCGCTGGATGAAGACCCGCCACCAGATGCCTCGGCCATGGAGGCGGACGAGCAGCGCGACGTGCTCGGCGAACTGGAGATCACGGCGCGGCTGATGATCACGGGCGGAGAGGACAAGGAGGAAGCCCGGATGACGCGGGCTGACCGCTCGCTGATCCGTCAGTGCATCCTCGACGCCGCCGAGCACTGCGTGGCCGACAAACGCACGGTGCTTACGCGCGACGTGCGCAACGCGTTGCGCGCCCGCGGCCAGGACCCGACGCTGCCCGAAATGCGCCGCGTGCGGCTGCTGGAGATGGCGGATGCGATGGACATGTTCTGTCAAGGCACGGACGGCGAAATGTTCGACCGCGACGGCACGCCGTGGCCCGAAGCCGACATCACCTTGGTTGACCTCGCGACATACGCCCGCGAGGGCTACAACGCGCAGCTCTCCATCGCTTACATCAGCCTGATCAGCACGGTGAACAACATCGCCGAGCGCGACCAATACCTGGGACGCCCGATCATCAACGTCACCGACGAAGGCCACATCATCACGAAGAACCCGCTGCTCGCGCCCTACGTCGTGAAAATTACAAAGATGTGGAGGAAATTGGGGGCCTGGTTCTGGCTCGCGACGCAGAACATCGACGACCTGCCGCGCGCCGCGGAGCCCATGCTCAACATGATCGAGTGGTGGATCTGTCTCAGCATGCCGCCCGATGAAGTTGAGAAGATCGCGCGGTTCCGCGAACTCTCGCCCGCGCAGAAGGCGCTGATGCTTTCGGCGCGCAAGGAAGCGGGGAAATTCACCGAAGGCGTCATCCTCTCCAAGAGCATGGAAGTGCTGTTCCGCGCCGTGCCGCCGTCCCTGTACCTCGCCCTCGCGCAGACAGAACCCGAGGAGAAGGCCGAACGCTACCAGCTCATGCAGCAGTACGGCTGCACCGAACTGGAAGCGGCTTTCAAGGTGGCCGAGAAGATCGACCAGGCCCGCGGCATCGAGTCGCCGGCCCTGGAACTGTCGTAAACCGGAGAACGCCATGGAACAGAAACGTCCTTCCATTCCGATGCAGGTCCAGGCGTTCCGCCGTCGCCGCTGGCGGCCTCGCTGGCCCTGGGTATTGGCTGCTGCGCTGGTCGCGCTGCTGCTGATCTGGCTGGTGTCCCGGACGCCCGGCGAATCCTCAGCGCCGTCGCGCGCGCCGGTCAGCACGGCGCAGGTCGCTGGGCCACCCTGGCAGATGGGCAACCCGGAAGGCCGTTTCACGCTGACGCTCTATGCCGACCTGGAATGCCCGTTCTGCCGGGAGTATTTCCCGCAGCTCAAGCGCTGGGTCGGCAACAACACCGACGTGGCGCTGCAATGGCATCACCAGCCGCTGGCCGCGCACGAGCCTGCCGCGTCGGCCGAGGCACGTCTGGCCGAGTGCGCCGCCGAAGCGGGCGGGCATGCGGCGTTCTGGCAGGCGGTCGAATGGGTCTATGCCCACACGCGCAGCGACGGCCAGGGCTTGCCCGATGGCTTGCGTTACCCCGAAACAACGTCAGCCATCGAACAGTGCATGGCTAGCGAGCGCCCCAACGTGGCCATCCGCGCGCAGGCCGCGGAAGCCACCAAGAGCGGCGTGACCGCCACGCCGTCGCTGCGACTGCTCGATCGCCAGACGGGCCAGGCCATCCTGTTGCAGGGGCCGATCGAGGGCGATGCCTTGCTCTCGGCCATGGACCTGCTGGCGGCCGGGGAAATGGCCAGCGACGCGCCGGGTTCGCCCGCCACCCCCACATCCGAAATGCCTGCCGACGTTGTCGGCGACATGCCCAGGTAGCCCTCGGTCTTGAAGGCTACGGCGCGGCTCGCCGCGCTGACCGCTACCCGTTCGCTTTCGCATCCTGGCCGCGAACAATCACCGCCGCGCGGTGATGGATGCACCTTGTTCCGCTGTTTCCATCCCCAGGAGGGCTTGCCCTCCCAGGGTGGCGCCCTCCGCTCACTTTCTGGAGGTCCGCCATGTCTCTCGTCGCCAACGACTCCTGCGTGGAGCCACGTTTTGCCCCCATGTCCCAATCCGATGACTGGATCATCCGGCAAGCCATCGCGCTGCTGGAGCAGCGGGTCTTCAAGAAGGGGCCATCCCTGGAGAGGCCTGCCGCCGTCAAGGACTACCTGCGCCTGAAACTGGCCGCCGAGCCCAATGAAGTCTTCGCCATCGTGTTCCTCAACAGCATGCACGAGGTGCTGGCCTACGAGCCGATGTTCAGAGGCACGATCCATTCGACCTCGGTGCATGCGCGTCCGATCGTGCAGCGTGCCTTGGAACTGAATGCGGCAGCGGTCATTTTTTCTCACCAACACCCTTCGGGCTGCACGGAGCCGTCGAGCGCGGACCGTGCGTTGACCCAAACGCTGAGGGCCGCGTTGTCGCTGATCGACGTGAGGGTGCTGGATCACCTCATCGTCGGCCAGGGCACGCCGTACTCGTTCGCGGAATCCGGCCTGCTGTAGCGACGGCATCGGCTCCCTGATCCACGCGGAGGCTTCGGCCTCCGCTTTTTCATGGGCGCGAGACAAGCAGGTATGCGGGCAGTGCGCGATGCGCATTGTTTGTTGGGGCCGCGTCGGCTTCGCGTTTGACTACTGCTCTGATCAACTTCAAGGGCACGCGACATGACAGCATCCCTTTCCAGGTTCGCGCCGGGCTGGCGAACCCTCGGCCGGGCCGTGGCGCTGCCGGCAGCCCTGGCCGTTTTCAGCCCGGCCACCTTCGCCGCCGACGTGGTGGTCGTCACCGACAGCCGCCACCCGGTCAAGACCATGGGCGGCGAGCGGCTGATCGAGCTGGACGAAGCCCACAGGATTGAAGCGGAGCTTTCCGCGGGACTGCCCACCGACCCCGAACAGGCGACGGCCATCGTCAAGCGCCGGCTGAATGGCGGCGGTGCCGATCTGCAGCGACGCATCGCTTCCGCATACCAAGGCGTTACCGACGCATGGAGCCTCGGCATCACCAGCCTCCCGGCCGTGGTGGTGGACAGGCGCTATGTGGTCTATGGCGAGCCGGATGTGGCTCGCGCTGTCGCGCGCATCGAGCAGCACCGGAGGACCCAGCCGTGACCCGACCATTCGACCTGATGCGCCGCCTGCGCGCTGGCGTGGCTTCGTTGCTGCTGCTCAGCGCCACGGGCAGCTACGCCCTCAATACAGCGACCATCATCGGCTCGGTGGCATCGCCCGATTGCCTCGAATACCGCGTCGTCGGCATCTGCTACTGGCTCTACTGCACATGGACGGGCTGCACCGTGCGCACGTCGATCAAGGTGCGCCACTACATCCCCGATGCAGTGGTGTCGTCGTACTCGAATACCGGAGAAAACCCCTGGGTCGAAGTCCAGGCAATGAGCACGCCCAACCCGTCCGCCCAAGCTGGCGGCGACGGAACGACGAACGAGGATCACGAAAACAGCCTCGCCAAATTCAAGAACGCGGATGTCATCGGTCACCCCGGCGCAGAGGTGTTCAACCAGTTCGTCTCTTCGTCAGGCTACTTCTGTGAGGGCGCGGGCACGGCGTTTATGCCGTACTTGCTCAGCACCCTGGATACGCTGGCCTGGCGCTACAACGTGCCCGAGATGGCCTACCCGGAAGCGCTGATTCCGGGCCGGCGCGAAGTCGGTGCCCGTACCACGATGAATCTCTGGGGCAACGTGTATCCCCGTGGCGGCTTCCTGCACCAGACCGACGACTTCAAGGCCGGCGCAGTGGTGGCCCAGCGTGCGGGCGATGTGGTCACGCGCCGCGGGCAGATCCACGTCTATCAGCCGTTGCTTGCCAACTCCCGTGACGGCTACTGGCCGGCCGGCGCGCTGATGGAGGGCGATGCCTCGACCGGCAAGTGGCAAGAACTCACGCCCGTCCTGTCCTCGTCCTGCACGGTCTTCCCGCGCAGCGGCTTCCTTACCCAGGCCCAGCAAGGCGACTACGCATGGGCGCTGTGGCGGCCGTATGCCTGCTGCGAGCGCCGGGGCCAGGTGTTCCTGGGCAGCGTCGATTTCCTCTGAGGGGGTGCCATGAAGTTCCGTCCTGCATTCAATCCGTTCTCCCGCCGGGTACGTCGCACGGAGATCGTCCTGGCACTGGCCGGCGCGCTCGCGCTGGGCAGCGGCGTGGCCTGGGGTCAACTGGGATACCAGACCAGCGGCAGCGTCATCGGCGATGACGTCATGTACTCGATCGGTGGCGGCAACGCCGTGTCGATGGGACGTGCAGCCGGCATGCGCTCCATCGGTGTCGGCGTGGGTTGGAACAGCAACTTGATCTGCGGCGACATGAGCATCCAGACCACGTTGAAGAACCAACTTAACGGCATTACCAACGGCTTCCAGCAAATCATGTCGTCGGTGATCCAGAGTGCCACCAGTGCGGTGGCATCGTTGCCCGCACTGATCATCCAGCGGGCCGATCCCGGTCTGTACAACCTGCTCACCAATGGCGTGCTGCAGGCGCGGCTGGATTTCGACCGCAGCAAGCTGACGTGCCGTGCCATGGCCGAGAAGATGGCCGAAACGGCGGGCGGCCAACTCGGCTGGAGCCAGATGGCCGAAGGGCTGGCGCTGCGCGATGCCGTGTCGAGCACGGATGCGGTCTCGGCCATCGAGCAGGCCGAGACGCGCCGCGGCAATGACGGCGTGCCGTGGGTCGGGGGCAGCAACGCGGGCGGCTCCGGCCAGCCCGCGATCAAGGTCGTCGGCGATGTCACCCGCGCTGGCTACAACCTGGTCAACGGCCGCGGCGTGACCGACACCTCGTCCATTGCGCCGGCCAGTTGCAGCAGTCTCTCGTGCCAGACCTGGACCTCGCCGCAGGCTGCCGTCGAGTGGGCCACGCGCGTGCTCGGCGAGAAGGAGCAGCGCACGTGCGATGCCTGCACCAAGACCGAGACGACGCCGGGCGTCGGGCTCACGCCGCTGATCCAGGAGGAGTACGACGCCAAGCTGCAGGCGCTCCAGGACCTGGTAACCAAGGCCAAGAACACGACGCCGGAGAACCTGCGCGAAGCTGGCAGTGCGTCGCTGCCGATCACGCGCGGCGTGATCGAGGCGCTGCGCGACGAGCCCGACCAGCACCTGCTGTCGCAGCGCCTCGCGTCCGAGGTCGCGCTGGCATCCGTGCTGGAGAAAGCGCTGCTGCTGCAGCGCACGCTGCTCACGGGCAAGAAGGAGCCCAACGTCGCGGCGAACGAACTTGCCGTGGAGGCGGTGAACCACGAGAGCGACACGCTCGACCGTGAGATTCGCAACCTCAAGACCGAACTGGAGCTGCGGCGCGAACTGGCGAACAACTCGCCCATGGCGATCATCCAGCGCCACGGCGCGCGCGCGGCCGGTTCGCGCGGCATCTACGAGGGCGATCCTGTGCCGGACCGTCTCGACCAGCTCCAGAAGGGCAATCCGGGGAGTCGGCCATGAGCCCGGCGCGCATGGCCTGGCGGCCGCTGCGCTGGTTGTTCAGCCGGCGCGCGGCGAAGACGCTGCTGTGGCTGGTGCTTATCGTTGCCGCCGCAGTGGGGGCGAACGTCGCGGGCATCAACCTGGTCGGCAGCGTTGCAGGCTGGGAACGGTGGCTGGCGGCCTCCGCAGGGTATTTCTTCATCTGGCGGCTGTGCGTGTACGCGGCAACGGCCTATGGATGGTTCTGGATGCGCCGCCGGGTGCTGGCCCGCGAAGACCAAAGCGGGACAGATGGGCAGGCGCGGCGCCGGCTGATCCGTACCGAGGTCGCCGGCGTCGTCGCCATCGTCGCGCTGGAAGCCAGCCTGTTGATGCAGGCCGCTTGAGGGGAGATCGGGGCCATGACGCTCTTCACGACCGACTATCTGGAGTACTACCTCACCCTCGTGTCCTGGATCGTCAACAACGGTATCTGGGCCGTGCTGGTGTCCAGCGGGGTGTTCGCGCTGCCTTTCGTCGCCATCGTCGTGCAGGAGTGGCTGAAGGCCCGCGCGGAAGGCGCTGACGAGGGCAACAAAGGCGTTCTGAGTGCCGCCCGTATCGAGAACCGGGTGTTCGTCGCGATCGTGGTGGTGATGTTCGCGGGCATTCCGTTCATCGACGTGGACCTCAGCACCATCCAGTACGACAGCTCGCGCTCGGCGCAGTGCCAGGTCAGCGTGCCGCAGCCCACGGAAACCGGCTGGTCGCAGTCCTTCAGCACCATCAACAACCAGTCGGCGAAGGTGCCGGTCTGGTGGGCTTTCATGCACGCGCTCTCGCGCGCCGTCACGAGCGCCTCGGTAGCGGCGATCCCGTGCGGTACGGACCTGCGGCAGATGAGGATGGAGATCGACGCGACCCGCATTGACGACCCGGTACTGGCTCAGGAGGTCGCGGACTTCTCGCGGGATTGCTATGGGCCTGCGCGGGCCAAATTGTTCATGCAGCGCCCGGATCTCGATGAGCAGCAGATGCACGACGTAACCTGGATCGGCTCGCGCTTTTTCACGGACACGGGTGGCTACTACGACAGCTACCGCTCCAGCACGGCGCGCGAGGCATGGCCCTATGACGACACCCGCGATGCAGGCCTCGCGCAGGTTGCCAATGGTGGCGGCTACCCGACCTGCAGGCAGTGGTGGTCAGACGGCAGCAACGGCCTGCGCGCGCGGCTGCTGGGGCAAGTGGACCCGACCCTGCTGAATCGCCTGGCGGGCTGGGCCGGGTTCCTCAGCCGGGCCGAGGTGGACGATTCGGTGATCCGCGCCATCGCGTCACCGCGGCAGCAGAAACTGAACCAGGGCAGCGTCTATACGGACTACGGCGGCCAGATCGACAAGACCCTGCCGAACATCGTGACGCGCGCCACGGGCGACGTGGGGATGGCAGTCGGCGCGATTGCCGCGTTTCCTGCCATGGATGTCGTGCGCCAATCCCTGCCCATGATCCTCGCCTTACTGAAGATGGCGCTGGTCATCTGCATCCCGCTCGTGCTGGTTGTGGGCACCTACGACCTGAAGACGGTCGTCACCGTCAGCGTCGTGCAGTTCGCGCTGTTCTTCACGGACTTCTGGTTCCAGCTCGCACGCTGGATCGATTCAACGATTCTGGACGCGCTTTATGGCTGGGGCTTTGGCTGGAACCGGCCGCACACCAACTTTGACCCGCTGGTAGGGTTGAACAACGCCTTCGGCGACATGCTCCTGATGTTCGTCATGGGCACGATGTTCCTGGTTCTGCCGGGATTCTGGCTGGCGAGCCTTACCTGGGTTGGGATTCGGGCCGGGCACGTCATCCAGGGACTTTCCGATGGCAGCAAGAGCGCCGGCCAAGCTGGCGGCAAGGGTGCCGGGGCGCTCACCGGAGGAAAACTGAAATAGCGCGAGGCCGGTCAGTCGTCGGTGTACAACTCGTGCGACGTGTCGTTGTACAGGTTGGGATCGTAGCCCGGCGTCTTGCGCAGCTCGGTGAGGTCGGTGAAAGGCCACTCGTCCTCATCCGAAGTATTTGCAGCAGCAGCCCATCCCGCCGCCGCAACGCCCAGCATCACGAGTGCAAACCAAAACGCAACGTAGAGCAGCACCCCCAGTACAGCCAGCTTGGCTACCCACACGAGCGCGGTAGCGCCAGCTCGCGGCATGCCCTTGGACACCAACCAGTTCGACGCCCGCCGTTCGCGTCGCGCATAGGCACGCCATCCGCGGCCAAAGGCGCGGCCGAGGCGTTCTGCGGTGCTGGTGCGGGTCGTCGTGTTCATGGTCGTCTCCTGCTGTTGAGGAATGCCTATTCCAGTTTGCTCCACTTCATTCGGTTTGCGGCTTCAATGTGTTTTCTTGCTGCTTCAGGACGCTTCGTCATCCGGCCCCACCGGGCCGGGGTCGGGTTCAACGCCGATGCGGTAGGTAACAACGAAACGCGGCCAGTCCACATGGTCCACCAGGTCGATGTCCTCGATGACGCCAACCTTCGCTCCCGCACGCTCGAACAGGGCGATGCTCTTGGCGGGATAGTTGTTGCGCGACGGATAGAGCACCCCGTCGAACAGCGCCTGGCCATCATCTCCGAGCATCGCATGCACCTGGGCGGACACCCGCTGCGTGTGCGTGTAGTCGCGGCTGGCCAACTGCTCCAGGTTCAGGCCGAAGTAGCCCGCCATGACGCCCTGCGCCGTGAGATCGGCCAGAAACACGTCGTCCATCACGCCTACTGCGCGCACCATCCGGGCTTGGACTTCTTTCAGCGCGATCGAGCGTTGCGTGTCCGCAAGCCACTGGTGCTTGTGAAACACCGACTCCATCAGCGCCGTGGGCAGGTCGCGCCCCAGGTAGAGCACGCCGTAGGCCCCCGCTGGGTCATCGTAGCGATTCGTGCTGCTGCGGCCATAGTACAGCGGGCTGCCCCGATAGACGACGCGGCTCACATGCTGGAGCAGTTCACCGGCATCGATCAGGAACGAAGGCAGCTCGTGGCTCATGGCGGTCTCGCTTCAATGCACCTGGACGCCCAGCACGTTGAACACGGCCTCGGCCACGTCATCGATCGTGCCATGCGTCACCGCATCCACGGGCGAGCGACCACCCAGGCCTTCGAGGGGTTCGGACAGCGCGCGGTAGATCGTCCAGTGGTCGATGCCCTCGACCTCCTGGAGCACGGTTTGGGTCAACTGCTGCTTCACCGGGTCGAGCTGCCAGTCGGGCAGCTTCTGGCCGCGCGGCCCCACGTTCAGCGCCAGCAGCCGACGGGCGAGGATGTCCTTGTAGATTTGCTGGCGCGACTTGTCCGCCAGCTTGGCGAACTCGGCAGGCGGCAGGTTGTCCGGCTGGTTGAAGGCTTCCAGCAGCAAGGCGCGGCCTCGCTGGACATCGGTTTCAGCCGGTGTCCAGCGCGTGTCGGAGCGCAACGCGGCCGCCTTGCGCTGCAAGGCCTGCGCCACCGTTTCACCTTCCAGGTTGGCGGGCAGCGTCACCGCCTCCACGCGCTCGTGGATGAACGCCTGCAACTCAGCCGCGAACGCCGGTGCATCCCGGATTTCGACGGTATCGGCGAAGCGTCGCACATCCTCCACCGTGACTCGCGGCAGCCGGTCGGCAATGAATTCGATCGCAGTGGGCATGGTCAGCTCCCAGGTAGGTTTGAGACAGGATTCACTCTAGTCTCCTTTGTCGCATTTGTCAACTTAGTCGCCCGGGTGGGAGCCTACCTGGCGGTGTAGCGCCCCGGCAGCATAGGCCGGGGCCCAGCGCCAGGTCGCCGTCTAATCCATTCGTGCGGGTTCCGCATTGACGCTGGAGCCGCAGCCCAGGCCCCGCTATACCGAAACGGTTAAAGGCCAAAGGGTCGAAACGGCAAGGGAATGGGGTGCAAGGGGAAAGGCCCTACCTTGAAAAGGCCAAAAGGCCTCCGCCCGGCCCGCCATCAGGACACCGACATGCTCTCCCTGTTCCAGCGAAAACGGCCCCCGGTCGCTGCCGCGCCGTCGCCAGCACCCGCCACCGACCTCCCGAAAGGGTTGATGCGGCCGGAGTCGGCCGCATCGTTGCTCGCCACCCCGCGCCGGCAGAAGCTGCTGGAACACATCTGGCAGCGCACCTCGCTTTCGCGCAAGCAGTTCGCCTCCCTGTACCGCGCGCCGCTGGAGCGCTACGCCGAGCTGGTCCAGGCCTTCCCGGCTTCCGAAGCGCATCACCATGCCTACCCGGGCGGCATGCTCGACCATGGCCTCGAAATCGTCGCCTACAGCCTAAAGCTGCGGCAGTCCCATCTGCTGCCCATCGGGGCCAGCCCCGAAGACCAGGCGGCGCAGGCCGAAGCCTGGACTGCGGCCGTCGCCTATGCCGCACTGCTCCATGACATCGGCAAGGTGGCCGTCGATCTGCACGTCGAGCTGGCCGACGGCAGCACCTGGCACCCATGGCACGGCCCGCTGCGCCAACCGTACCGCTTCCGCTACCGCGACGACCGCGAGTACCGGCTTCATAGCGCCGCGACAGGCTTGCTGTACCAGCAATTGCTCAATCGCGATCTGCTGGACTGGCTCAGTGGCTATCCATCCTTGTGGGCGCCGCTGCTCTACGTCTTGGCTGGGCAGTACGAGCACGCCGGGGTTCTGGGCGAGCTTGTCGTGCAGGCCGACCGCGCCTCCGTCGCCCAGGAGCTGGGCGGCGATCCCGCGCGCGCCATGGCCGCGCCCAAGCACTCGCTCCAACGCAAGCTGGTCAACGGGCTGCGCTACCTGCTCAAGGAAGAGCTGAAACTGAACCAGCCGGAGGCCTCCGATGGCTGGCTCACCGAGGACGCGCTGTGGCTGGTGAGCAAGACAGTCTCGGACAAGCTGCGCGCGCACCTGCTGTCCCAGGGGGTCGATGGCATCCCCGCGAACAACACGGCCGTGTTCAACGTGCTACAGGATCATGCCATGTTGCAGCCCACCGCCTCCGGCAAGGCCATCTGGCGCGCAACTATTACCAGTGAGAGTGGCTGGTCCCATGCCTTCACGCTCCTGCGCCTGGCCCCGGCGCTGATCTGGGAGCCCTCGGAGCGACCCAGCCCATTTGCGGGAACCGTGACCGTGGACAACGCCGGCGAGGCCGAGGACGGGCCGCGCCCGTCCGCACCCGACGCTGCATTGCTACCTGGAGCAGCGGTGGCAACGGAGAAGGAGCCCGCAGCAAGCAGCCGTCCAGATCAGTCGGGCGGAAGTCACGCCATACCTCCCAGCACGCAGCGCAATCCGGCCGACCCACTGGAAAGCATGCTGGCGATGTTCGAGACAACGCCTGAGCCGGAGCAGTCCGTCGAAGCCCCGCCAGAGGGTGCCGACGATGCAGCGGTGCCGCTCGACCCTCCCGCATCGGCCCCAGGTCCTTCGGCGCCGACCGCCGCGCCTGCGCCGCACGATTTCGCCTCATTTACCGGGCGGCCATCGGGCGAGCATTTCATGGCCTGGCTGAAACAGGCCGTCCAGACCCGCAAGCTCATCATCAATGACGCCAAGGCCCTGGTACATACCGTGTCCGACACGGTTTACCTGATCAGCCCTGGTGTTTTCCAGCGCTACGCACAAGAGCATCCAACCATTGGGCCGCTTGCGAAGGACGCGGCCCTGCAGGACTGGCAGTGGGTGCAGAAGCGCTTTGAAAAACTCGGACTCCACAGGAAACAGCCATCGGGTCTGAACATCAGGACGTGCGAGGTCATGGGACCGCGCAAAACGCGCCAGGTGCATGGCTATTTGCTCGAAGACCCATCGCACATATTCGATGCCGTTCCACCGAACAATCCTTATCTGTCGCTCAAATAGCCGACTAAGAGGGGAAGTGCCACACGTTCTGTTTGAACGGGTGGCAAGCTTCAGTCGATCCGAAGAGGCTCGAACGACTTGACGAGTTGGTCCACCGCCTTGACCTGCCGCAGCAGCGGTTCGAGCGTGTCCAGTGGCAGAGCGCTGGGTCCGTCACAACGTGCATGCGCCGGGTCGGCGTGTGCTTCGAGGAACAAACCGCCAATGCCGACCGCCATGCCGGCCCGCGCGAGTTCGGGCAACTGTTGGCGACGCCCACCCGAAGCCAACGCATCCGCTTCTCGCCGCTGCAGGCTATGGGTTACGTCGAACACCAGTGGCAGGCCACTGCTGGCAACGCTCATTTCGCGGAAGCCCAACATGTCCACGACGAGATTGTCGTAGCCGAACTGCGTGCCACGCTCGCACAGCAGGACGCGCGGGTTGCCAGCCTCGTGCAGTTTGTGGACGACATGCCTGATCTGGCCCGGGCTGAGGAACTGCGGCTTCTTGACATTCACTACCCGACCGGTGCGGGCAATGGCGGCCACCAGATCGGTCTGCCGGGCCAGGAAGGCCGGAACTTGCAGTACGTCGGCAACGGCAGCGACCTGCATGGCCTGCTCAACCTCATGCACGTCGGTCAAGACTGGGCATCCGAACCGCGACTTGACCGCATCGAGGACCCGCAGCCCTTCCTCCAGGCCGACACCTCGGAAAGAATGGATCGACGAGCGATTGGCCTTGTCGAACGACGCCTTGAAAACGAAGGGTATCCCCAGCTTGCGCGTCACCTCCGCGAAGTGCTCAGCCGCAGCCAGGGTCGTATCGAGATCCTCGATGACGTTGATGCCGCCGAACAGCACGAACGGCAGGTCGTTGGCGACTGTGATGCCCTCGGAAATGGCGACGTGCAGGGAGGTGGCTGATGATGTCGATCGCATAAAAATTCCTCTCGTGATGTCAACGACCGCAGGCGAAAGCGCCGAGCGTCGTCGGCGAAGAATGCCTCACGGTCTTGAGCTTTGCGTGCAGACGCGTCCACAACAGCGCTTACAGGGTCCGACCGGGGTCCGCACCGGCGACTCCGCCCGTGACCACGGTCTTCCTTCAGCGGCTCACTGAAGACCGAGCGCCTTCATCAGCCTCGGCTTCTGGCTCGCGAAGGTGCCATAGAAGACCTCGTCGCCGACGATCGTGATCGGGGCCACGCGCACGCCGGTTCGTGACTTGGCCTCCGCGGAAATCTTCGGGTCGGTCAGGTCGCGCTCTTCAAACGCGATGCCCTGCTGGGACAACCACTCCTTTAGTGCCCGGCAGTCCGGGCAAGTTGGAGTGCTATAGATGAGGATGCGCGGGGTGTTGGCTTGGTTCATGGTCGTGCCTTCACTTGCCCCGAGCGACAAGCCAACTCTTCATCATGGCGATCTCGCCTTCCTGCGCGGAGATGACCTCCTGAGCCAACTTGCGGACCTCCGGGTTCTTGCCGTACTGCAGCGCCACCTTGGCCATGTCGATCGCACCCTGGTGGTGCGGGATCATGCCGCGCATGAAGTCCACATCGGCGTCGCCGCTGAAGTCGATCATCATGTCCGCATGCATGCGGTCGTTGCCGGCACGGTAGGCGGCCGTCGAGGCATCGCCCGAGCTGCCGGCCGCCGCCTGCTGGCCGTTGTCGCCCAGCCACTTGTTCATCATGGCGATCTCGCCTTCCTGCACGGTGATGACCTCCTGGGCCAGCTTGTGAACCTCCGGGTCCTTGCCGTACTGCAGCGCCACCTTGGCCATGTCGATCGCGCCCTGGTGGTGCGGGATCATGCCACGCATGAAATCGACGTCGGCGTTGCCAGTGAACTGCGCTCCCATCCCGGCGTGCATCTGGTCGTTCACGGCGCGATACGCGGTCGTGGAAGGACTGTCATTGGCCGAGGCGCTGGAGGGCATCGCGTGCCCTTGGTGACCTCCGCCCGCACTGGCCTGCATCGCTTCACCCGACGGGACGACCACCTTCTTCTGGACGGCCATCAGGCCGGCGGCGACCACGACGGCGCCCGCAATGAACAAGAGGCTGAACTTGTTGACCTTCATGAAAAAACTCCTTGAATGAGGTTGATGGGTTCACTGTAGGGCCTCCCATTGTTGGAAGGTCAAGCCCTTATTTCGCCCGTCACTTGGCGCTGCACGGCGGTGTGCCCATGCCCATTTCAGTTGCAAGTAATTCTCAACAAAGGTAGGATGTTAGGACGTTAATAGCGAGAGTCCAGGATCATGTCCCAGCAACCGAAAGTTCACGACACCAGCGATTTCCCCATCGTCCGCTTCGACGGCGCAAGCATCTACAACGGATACAGCAGCGCCTGGTGCGCGGAAATGGATGAACTCGTCGCCTGCGGAAAGCCCTTCGTGCTTATCTACGTCGCGGGAGGGCCAGAAGAGACTCTCGACGATCGCGCTCAGCGCGGCGTCTGGCTGAAGACTCACAAGGAGACGCTTGGCGGCACATTGCTCGCGCTCATCCACGTCGAACCGGATTCGGATAAGCGAGCCCAGTTGGAGGCCATGCTGCCAAAGCTCGTCCAGGCTTTCGGTACACCGCAGTCCACCCGGGCCACCCACGCCGATGCCGAGGCGCTGGCCCGGTATGTCCTGGCGGGTGGTCGCGTCGAAGATTCGATATGAACAGCACCGTCCGGTCGCTGTAGCGCACCAAGGGCCTATCCATGAGGACCGGCTACCGCGTGCTCTCCGGGAAACAACCCGCGTTCCGATCAACGGGGCCGGCGACCGGCTGCTCGATGGAAAGCGGCATTGCCAGCGCGGGAGTCGCGCTCGGATCAACCCGATTTCTCAAGTGCCGCAATCAGCGGAGCGACCACGTTCCGCACAGCCGCCGCAGCTGCTTCTCCATCCTGGCGCTCGATAGCATCCACGATCGCCTCATGGGTCGCGAGACCCGGCTCGGGCAGTTCCTTGTCCTTCAGCGCAGTCAGCGTGTTCATGCGGACCGAGTTCGCGAAGTAGCGGTACAGCTCAGCCAGCGCGCCGTTGCCGCACATCCCGGCGATCGCGCAGTGGAAAGCCGTATCGGCCTCGGCAAAGGCCGCGCTCGATGCGTGTTGCTCCTGCTCGCCGCGGGCCTTCAACAGTCGGCGCAGCAGCCCAACGTCCGCCTTGGACCGATGCACCGCGGCCAACCTGGCCGCCTCGGTTTCCAGCATGCAGCGCAACGCGAAGTGCTCTCGCAAGCCGGAACGCCCGACACGGCGCATGACCTCGGCCGGATCGATATTGGTTCGCACGTAGGTGCCATCACCCTGGCGGACTTCCAGGACCTGGCCGTGCGAGAGCACGCGAATGGCTTCCGCACCGTGTTGCGGCCAACCTCCAGCATCTCGGCCAGTTCCTGCTCCCTGGGGATGCGCTCGCCGACCTTCCAGGCGCCTCCCTCGATCTGGCCGCGGATCAGCTCAATCGTCGAATCGACGAGCGAACGCCGCGGCGCCTGTGGGAGTGTGAAGCGGTTATTCATCGCGGTTCTCAAATGACGTAGAGACGGGAGCCCATCGGACCTCGATTGTAGCAACTCAGGCCTTATACATAGGATGATTCTATGTATTTGACAAAAGAGCAATTTTAAAGAATATTAACTGTTTTTAGTAGTGAGGTTTCCAATGTCAGATATTATTCCCGGATATTGCACACTTTGCCGTTCGCGGTGTGGGACGCTGAGTGAAGTAGCAAATGACCACCTGATCAAGGTACGGGCTAACCCTGAACACCCTAATGGTAAGGCCATGTGTATGAAGGGGAAAGCGGCACCTGAGCTGGTGGACAGCGCAAATAGAATTCTGTACCCGATGAAGAGAACTCATCCTAAAGGTGCAGAGGATCCGGGCTGGCAACGTATAAGTTGGGAAGAGGCTATGTCAACGATAGCCGGACAACTGGAAAAATTTAAACGAGAGGATGGAGCTGAATCTGTCGCTTTCGGCTTTACGAGCCCAAGCGGTACCCCCCTCAGTGATGCAATTGAATGGTTAGAGCGATTTGTTCGTATCTATGGCAGCCCAAATACCAGCTATGGAACTGAGATATGTAACTGGCATAAAGACGTTGCACATCGATGGACCTTTGGCTGCGGCATTCCTGTTGCTGATTATTCCCATGCCGATCTTATTCTTCTTGGGGGCATAACCCCGCGAATACTTGGCTTGCCCAGGCTAGTGCGATTGGTACTGGTCGAAATAACGGCGCAAAACTGATTGTCGTGGATCCTCGCCCGACACCCTTAGCGAAAGAAGCAAATGCCTGGCTTGATGTCAATCCTGGAACTGACGGTGCATTAGCTTTGGGGTTAAGCCATCTCCTGGTAGAACGAAACCTGTTTAATCATGAGTTTGTTCGAAACTGGACTAATGGTCCTTTGTTGGTTCGAAATGATAATGGTTATTTTCTTCGGGAAAAAGATATTAACCCACTTGCCATCAGTAATCGCTATACAGTTTGGGACGAACACAACCAGCAAGTCACATTTATCGATTCCGAGACTCGAACTGAAGAAACGCTGATGCCTACAGCTGCACTTGAGGGCAATGTTGAAGTCGCAATAGCTGATGGTGCAAAAATTTCCTGCCAAACGGCGTTTTCATCTTTTAAAGATATGTTGGCTAATTATGACCCAGAAAACGTAAGCCGTATCACCGGGGTATCTGTTGCGTCAATTGAAGCCGCTGCGAGTTTGATTGCCGGGGCCAAGAAAATCGCCTACCACAGTTGGTCTGGAGTGGCTCAACACACTAATGCCACCCAAACAGAACGTGCGATTGCGACACTGTATGCTTTAACCGGTTGTTTCGATCAGGAAGGATGTAATCGAATCTATGCCAGCCACCCGGTAAATGTGGTTAATTCACCGACATTGATGCCTAAATCACAATGGGATAAAGCATTAGGCCTTGAAGAAAGGCCTATCGGGCCGCCTTCACAAGGTTGGGTTCATTCTCAGGATATCTGGCATTCAGTATTAGAAGGTACACCCTATAAAATTCGCGGGTTAATTGGCTTTGGTGCCAACATATTACTTTCACAAAGTGATACTTCTCTCGGACAACAGGCGCTTGAGGCGCTTGAGTTTTATGCCCATGTAGATTTGTTTGAAACGCCTACATCAAAGTATGCTGATATCCTTCTGCCAGTTAACACTGCCTGGGAGCGCGAAGGCCTAAGAACCGGGTTTGAAAGTAGTGCTGCTGCTCAGGACCACATTCAGTTGAGAAAAAAAATGGTCTCTCCGCGCGGTGAAAGCCGTTCCGACCTTGAGATTGTTTTCGATCTTGCATGCCGGTTAGGAATGAATGAAGCGTTCTTCGACGGCAATATTGAGGCAGCCTGGAATTATCAACTAGAACCATTAGGTTTGACTGTTGAGATGCTCAGAAATAAGCCAGAAGGTTACGATATCCCGCTTGAGCATAAAGTCAGAAAATATGCTTTCAGAGACCCAAATAGTGGATATCTGGCAGGTTTCAATACAGAAACAAAACGTGCAGAGTTTTACTCTGAGATCCTTCATCACTATGGTTACAATCCTTTACCTGAGTATGTACAGCCGCAAGAATACCAGCGCAACGATCCTGATTATCCATTAATGCTGACATCCGTTAAAAGCGGATTCTTCTGTCATAGCCAACATCGAAGCCTGACTAGCCTACGAAAAAAAGCACCTTATCCAACGGTAGACATTTCGGCAACTCTGGCTGACGAAGAAGGTATCAAGACGGGGGATTGGGTAGAAATTGAAACGAGAGCAGGTCTTGCTCGATTTAGAGCAAAAGTGGAAGCCAAACTCTCTCATGAAACTGTAATTGCTGAGTTTGGGTGGTGGCAGGCTTGTCCTGATTTTGGCAAACCTTCATACCCGGTTAAAGGTGAGTACAGTAGCAATTACAATAGTTTAATCAGCGGTGATAGCTATGATCCAGTCAGCGGTGCTTTACCTTTGCGTTCATTCCGCTGCCGCATTCGCCGCTTGAATGATTTTGAGCTGATAAGGCGCCCCTGGGAAGGTCGTAAAACATTCAAAGTCATTGAACTGAAAAAAGAAGCAGATAATGTTACGACAATTACCTTCCAATCGAACAGTGAAGGCTACTTACCTGATTATGAACCGGGCCAGCATATCACTGTTAGCTGTTGTCCGATGAGCGATTCTGAAGAGATCGTTACCCGGGCGTATTCGCTGACAGGCCCTGCGTTTGTTCATGACCGTAAAACCTATTCCATTTCTGTCCGTCATCAGAAAGCGACTGATGAGAAAGGTGAGTATGTTGAAGGAATAATGTCATCCTACATAAACACGCATTTGCAGATAGGCAAGGATGTTGAACTTACCCCTCCTGGGGGGAATTTCATTGTCCCGCTCAATGCCGTCCAGCCTGTCGTAATCTTTGCTGGCGGTATTGGAATTACTCCATTCATTTCCTATCTGGAGTCTATTAACCCCCAAGCGGAAGGTCCGGAGATCTGGCTTTTCTATGCTAATCAAAATAGTAGGCTACATGCGTTTAAGAAAAGAATTGCGGAGCTAAATGCGTCTATTGACAGGCTTAAAGTAATTAATATCTACAATCAGCCCCTCGACTGTGATATTCCAGGATTGGATTATGATAGAGCTGGTTACGTTGGTGCGGGAGATGTCGAGGCATATCTTATTGAGAATAATGCTCGTTATTACATGTGTGGTCCGCAGCCTATGATGGATGCGATATCGCGAGGGCTTCAGGAGAGAGGTGTACCTGCATTTGCTATTTTCTACGAGATATTTCGTTCTCCAGCAAAAATAAATAATGATCCCTCATTACGTCATAAAGTCATTTTTGCAAAATCAGGAAGAACAGAGATTTGGACCACGGATAAAGGTACTCTACTTAATTTTGGGGAAAAGCTTGGGATTCAAATGCCTAGTGGTTGTCGTGTTGGACAATGTGAAAGCTGTTCAACTAGGGTGATTGCAGGGAACGTACAGCATCTGAATGGTGTGGAGCCCTCTGATGAGGGGGCATGTTTGACATGTCAGTGCATTCCTGCCGGTGATATCACGATTGATGCTTGAGGTAAGTACTAGCTATTAGCATCCTTTACATCAGGCCATTTCAGTGGCCTGATTTTTTCTATGAATAACATTATGTTTTAAACAATTTTCAATTTTTTGTACGAATTCACCTCAATAGCCGATTTAATCAATTTTATCAGTGCGATCTTTCTAAGTTTTTATCATCCTCCCCCTTGACCTTCCAGTTACTACAAGCTTTAGCCTGTAAGAAATTATACCAATTGCATTAATTAATTGACCAACTTTATCCACTCTCTCCAACAGAGATTTTTGACTCGTTCAACATCCGCAATGAATGTATTCCAAGCGCGAGAGACCTGTTCCACTATTTCTTCGTAACCTCGAAATACGCGGTTTGATAAGCAACGTTGCCGTAACCATTGCCATACTTGCTCCATCGGGTTCAGCTCCGGAGAATAAGGTGGGAGTTTTAACAGACTGACATTGGTAAATGGGCTGGCCGTATCGATCGTATGCCAGCCCGCGCCATCCATTACAACAACGGCATGACGCCCAGGCTCTGTCGCTTCACTTATTAATTTCAGATGCTGCTTCATCACCTCTTTATTCACAAGAGGGCTGATAAGCGCCTGAGTATTACCATTGCTCGGACACACCGCCCCAAAGACATAGCCATAATCGAATTGCTGTTGCTTTACTACTCTTGGCCTGCTGCCCTTGGCTGCCCATATTCTGGACGTCTGATTTTGCTGACCGAATCGTGCTTCGTCTTGAAACCAGACGTCAACGCGATCCAGAGGAAGATGACCGGGAGTGTGAAGGATCGTTTCCAGCAGGAAATTTTTTAAAAGTGTCCTGGGTTTGTTGTGATTGTTTAGGGTGTTTAGAGCGACTGGTTATCCAACTGAAACCGAGCGCATCCATGATGCGGTATACGTTTCGCAACTGATAATCGATTTGGAAGGTGTCGCTAATGTATTGTCGTACATCCTGTGCAATCAAACGCCCCCCTCCTTTTTAACCGCATTTTCTTTGATAAAATGTGCGATCTGTTCTCGCTGGGAGACGGAGAGCTGACAGGGTCTACCCGGACTAGGTTTGGATTGCAGACCTTCAAGTCCGTGCGCCAGATAGTTGGATACCCAGGTATTAACACTGCCTCTGGCAACCCCAAGGTAAGTTGCTATCTGGGTTCGTGTTTCCCCATTCTTGAAATGATACAAAGCTAGATAGCGGGTTCGCAGTTGCCCGTTGGAGGTTTGCTTTGCTAATTGTTTAAAGTCGTCGGCTGTATGCATATCAAAATCACTCGAATATGAATACCACTATTAGATCAAACTTTTAAGACAATTGGTATTACTACAGACGCCAACTTCGGACTGGCCGAAGAGTTTTGGTGAATGAAAGGATCGTTATG